>JAKAHZ010000014.1 GCA_021814615.1 Nitrospirota bacterium
CAGTTTCTTATGCGGTCGTTCGCTCATCTATCCAAATCACTTAATCTCTCAATCTCTAGATCCCGTTCTCTCAATCTTACTTTCCCAATTTTTTAATCTCGATTTTCTTAATCTCTATTCTCTCAATTTCTCAATCTTTTCTTAATCTCTATTCACTCAATTTCTTAATCTCTCTTCTTTACCCATAGAATGCCGCGGTCAGAACCGTATCGAAGACGATGATGGCCATGGTCGACCAGACCACGGAGACCATGGTCGAGCGGCCCACCTCCTCGCCCGTGCCCTCGACCACGAAACCCCGGTAGCAGGCGATCATGGCGATGAGCACGGCGAAAACCGATGCCTTCACGACGCCTGACACAACGTCGGTGAAATCGAGCACATCCAGGGCCTCGTGCAGATAGACATCAGCGCGGATGTCCAGCCGGGCCGTGCAGTAGAGAAAGCTGCCGGCAACGGCAGTGAAGCTGCCGAGCACGGTGAGCGCCGGCAGCGACAGCACCAGCGCAAGGAACCGCTGGACCACCAGGTATCGCACCGGATTGATCGCCATGGTCTCGAGCGCCAGGATCTCCTCGGTCACTTTCATCGTGCCGATGCGGGCCGTATAGGTCGCTCCCACCCGCCCCGCAACGATGATCGCGGTGATGAGCGGTCCCATCTCCCGGAAGACCGCGATGCTCACGAAGCCGGCGATGAAGGTCAGACCGCCGAGCTCCTTCAGCTGAAAGGAGATCAGCACGGCCATGGCGACGCCCAGGAGCCCCGAGACCGTGATCACCAGCGGCAGCGAGTGGGCCCCCGCCTCGTCCACGTGGTCCAGGAGACGCGACTGGCGGATCCGCTTGCGGTCGCGGACCAGCGCGACGGCCTGCGTCATCGTCTCACGGAACAAGTGCCAGATGCTCGACAGGTCCTGCAGGAAGGTGATGAACATCCTGCCGACGTATCCTGCCAGGTTTCTCAAGCGCGACCTCGCTGGATGGAGTGCGCGACTGCCGGCGGTCCGGCGTTACAACCCCGCCTGCGCATCGCTTGCCTTCGGAAAGATCTCGAATATGCTGGAAAGCCGGGCGAGTTCGAAGACGTCCCGGACGGAAGGGCTCAATTCCGCGAGCCGCAGCTTCATTCCCTGCTTCATGCAGTTCTGCATGGCCTCGACGAGCGTGGCAATCCCCGAGCTGTCCATGTACCGCACGCCGGACAGGTCGATCACCAGGGCCTTCGCTCCCGGCCCCTGCTTGAAGACCTCCGCGATGCTGCCGCGCACGTCGGGCGACGAGTTCATGTCAACGTCGCCCTTCAGGACCACGAGATGCCCCACGCCGATCTTCTGGACCGTGATTTCGACTTTCATTGGCTCACCTGCGGCTTTGTTTTCGCCATCGTCAACAGCGTTCCGCGATCCACGGAGGTATCGTACTGGACGTCATCGAAGACCGCTTTGATGAAGAAGGTGCCCAGGCCTCCGGGCCGGACATCCGCAAGATCGCGCGGCGCGATCTCCGAGGGATCGGCCTTCTTCCCGTAATCCCGCAGCCTGATGAGGAAGCGGTCCTCGGGGAATTCCACGGTAAGGGTGATCGGCTGATCGTCCTGCCCGCCATAGGCGTGGCGGATGATGTTCGAGCAGGCCTCATCCACGGCCAGCACCATTTTGGCTGCATCGCGCTTCCGGAAACCGGCATCGATGATCAGCGGATAGAGAGCGCTGCGGATCACATAGAGAAACCGGGGATGGCTCGGCACGGTCAGCGTAACGGTTTCCTGCCGGCTGTCAGTGTTCTCGATGGTCACGCCTCCCCCGCTCACCGCTCCGCGCCGAAACAGACCAGCGTCATGTCGTCGTGCTGCGGGCTCAAACCAGTGAACCGCGCAACATCGGCAATGATCGCCGCCTTGAGCCCCGCGGGATCCGACGGACCCTTGCGGATCACGTCCTCGAACCGCTCGTACCCGTAGAGGGCCTCTTTGGCGTCCATGGCCTCGACGATGCCGTCGGTGTAGAGCACCACCGTATCGCCCCGTCCGAGCGGCTCCGTGGCGTCGCTGAACTGCATGCCCGGCAACATGCCGAGCGGCGTACCGCCCGCGGGCTGGAGGCGCTTCACCGATCCGTCCCGCCGCTTGACCAGCGGCGGCAGATGGCCGGCATTGCAGACCGTGAGATTGCCGGTCACCGTGTTCAGCTCCGTGTAGAGAAGCGTTGCGAACATGCCGCGGCGGCTCCTTGCTGCCAGGAGGTCGTTCAGCTTGGCCAGGGCGATCGCCGGGGTCTGCTCCGTGTAGGCCAGGGTCCGGAGATCGCTGCCCAGCTTGGCCATGTAAAGCGCGGCAGGAACGCCCTTGCCGGACACGTCGCCGATCACGATGCCCGTGCGCACCTTGTCCAACTGGATGAAATCGTAGAAATCGCCGCCCACGTCCAGGGCGGGCGTGTAATGGGCGCTGAAGCGGTAGCTCTTGATGTCCGGCTCGAACTGGGGCAGGAAACTTTCCTGCACCGACTTGGCGAACTCCATGTCCTTCACGAGCCGCTGCTTCTCCATCAGGCTCTGGTGCATCTTGGCGTTCTCGATGGCGATGGCAGCAAGCCGCGAGAGCGCAATGAACAGCTCCAGCTCGTCCTTGTCGAAGGGATTACCGTCGAGGCGGTTGATCACCTGGGCGATGCCCGTGACCCGGTCGCCCACCTTGAGCGGAACGGTGATCATGGACTTGGTGCGGTAACCCGTAGCCTGGTCGTTGCCGCGGAAGAACTTGGGATGAGTGTAGGCGTCCTCGAGCAGTAGCGGCTTGCCTTCCTCGGCAACCGTACCGGCGATGCCCTGCCCCATCTTGAGCCGCACTTCCTTCTTCAGCTTCTCGCCCACCGTGCCGAGCGCGACCTGATAGACCAGCTCGTTCGTCCTCTCGTCGATCAGCATGAGGCTCGATGCATCGGCGTTCATGACCTTCTTCGAGATGGTCATGACGTTCTCGAGGATGGTATCGAGGTCGAGCGAGGAGCCGATCAGCTCGTTCACCTCGATAAGCGAGGAGAGTCGGGTGATCTTCGCGTTCAACCTCGCGATTTCACTCTGATTTTCCATGGCCTAAAAATAGCACAATGGTACGGTGATGGCAATGAGAAAAACAGGGGTCAGAAGCCAGAATTCAGAATACAGGAGAAGAACCAAGACCTATCTAAAAAGTTAATGCAGTAAAGCGAGCAGAATGCTTTGTTCCTGGCTCCTGACTACTGGCTCCTGGCTCCTGTTCTCAGACTCCGGATCCTCTCCACCACCGGAGGATGGGAGTAGTAGAAGGCCGCGTAAAGCGGATGGGGATGGAGGTTCGAGAGGTTCTCTTTGGTCAGCTTGACCAGGGCCGATGCCATGGCCTTGCTGTCGCCGGTCAGCTCGACGGCAAAGCGGTCAGCCTCGTGTTCGTCCTTCCGCGACAGCCAGCTGAAGAGCGGCGTGAGCGGGAAGAGGATGATCGAGGAAAGGAATCCCAGGATCACGACGCGGGCGAAGAACGACGCCTGGCCCATGCCCAGGACCGCAGGCAGGGACGGCGATTTGATCAGGAGGTATGCCAGGTAGAGGCCGATAAAGGCCATCGCCTCGGTCATGATGATGCGCTTCAGCACATGTTTCTTCTTCCAGTGGCCCACCTCATGGGCAAGCACGGCCAGGATCTCCTCCTGCGTCATCTGCTCCAGGAGCGTGTCGAAGAGCACGATGCGCTTCACTTTGCCGATGCCGGTGAAATAGGCGTTCGAATGCTTGCTCCGCTTCGACGCGTCGACCTGGAACACGCGGCTCACCCTGAGGCCCGCCTTGTCCATGAGCTGCCGGATGCGGTCTTCCAGCCCCTCGACCTTGAGAGGCTCGAACTTGAAGAAGAGCGGCTCGATCAGGACCGGCGAGATGTACATGAGGAAGACGCTCACGACGAGGAAGAAAAGCCAGACCCAGAGCCACCAGAGGCCGGAGCTCCAGGTGACCAAGAGCAGCGCGCCGGAGACCATGACCGCTCCGATCACCGTGCCGATGGCGAGCTCCTTCAGGAGATCGGTGATCCAGAGCTTGATCGTCATGGTGTTGAATCCGTATTTGTTCTCGATCCGGAAGGTGCTGTAGAGGCTGAAGGGAGCGCCGATGACCGTCTGGATATAGGAGAGGACAAGCGCGAAGAGCACGCCGTCCCAGAGAAAGGAGTTCGTCAGGCGAAGGATCCAGCGGTCATAGACAGCGAGCAGCCCGCCGAAGAGGAACAGGATGAGGACCGCATTATCGAAGAGGGACTCGATCAGGCCGAACCGGCTGTGCTCCACCGTGTAGTCGGACATCTTTGCCAGCGTTGCGGGATCCACGGCGCCCGCGAACTCGGGCGGCACTTCGTGGCCGTGGGCCTTGAGATGGGAAAGATTCAGGTATTTGAGCCAGTAACCGACAGCGACGACAACGAGGAACGCGAGCAGGACGATGGTTTTCATGAACCTATCTTAACCGCGGGACCGGGGTGAGTCAAGAAGGGCCCGGCAGGCAGGGTCATGACTCGAGGAACCGGAGAGCGCGCCGTTCGGACCAATAGACCCAGTGCCTGTTGATCTCCATGAATCCCACATGGCCGCCCCATCGCGGCGTCTCGAGATGCAGGAACTCGCTGGATGCGGCAGTGTCCCTCGGAAAACAGCTTTCCGCCAGAAAGGGATCATCCAGTGCGTTCACGAGCAAGGTCGGTATCGCGATCTTATGCAGGACCCTTCCGCTGCTGCACTTCTCCCAGTAGTCCTCGGCGCTCGCGAAGCCGTGGATCGGCGCGGTGTACCGGTCGTCGAAGCCCTTGAAGTCCTTGATCGCTTCATAGCCCCGGTCGTCGATCATGCCGGGAAAGTCGGCCATCTTGGTGCGAACCTTCTGATGCAGCGACACCAGGAACTGTTTCATGTAGAACCAGTTCGCGGGCCGCGCCAGTTCCCGGGCGCCTGCCGCAAGGTCGCAGGGAACGGAGAATGCCACGGCGGATCGCACCCGCTCGTCGATCATGCCGCTGTTCCTGCCGAGATAGAGCAGCGTGAGATTGCCGCCCAGGCTGAATCCCAGGAGCGCCGCGCGCGAATAGCCGCCCCGGTCCAGAACATGCCGCACCACCGTATCCAGGTCGTCGATGCACCCGTTATGGTACATCCGGAGTTTCCGGTTCTTCTCGCCTGAACAGCCACGGTAATTCCATGCCACCGCGTCCCAGCCGTAGCGATTCAGCATGCGCGCCATGCCGATCATGTAATGCCGGTGGGAGTCGCCCTCGAGCCCATGGGACAGCACCGCGACCTTGTCGCTCCCCTGCCCCGCCCAGTCGAGGTCCAGGAAATCGCCGTCCGGCGTTTCGATCCGCTCCCGGCGGTAGAGGTTCGGTTTGAAGCGGCGATGGAATGTGGGAAGGACGGTCTGGAGATGTCTGCTCGACAGCAGACAAGGTGCCCGGTAATCGGAGCGAGGGATGATCGGCATGATGTTGAATCATACCGGCATCGTGATGATCAGTCAAGGAAAGGAGCCATCAATGACATCGTAAATAGTCATCTTTTCTCACGAAGCCACAAAAGATCACGAAGAATAAAGCAAAACAATATTCGCATTGATCTTCGTTCTATCAGTTAACCTCCACCCATGCGACCATTCCCGGCATGCGACGGAGTCCGAAGGAAAAGCATTTCGGATGTCCGAAGCCCGAAGGGCAAGTTTCCGAAATGCCCTGAGGACGACCGAGCATGACGGACGAGAATGGTCGCCGGGGTGCCATTCTTTGGCGCCACCTTTCTTCGGGCAAACAAGAAAGGTGGCTGGAAGGTTGTCTCAAACTCACGTGAAGCTCGGAAGAGCATTGCTTAAGGTACTACGAGATTGCTTCGTCGCAATGTCGCTCCTCGCAATGACCATCCTGGACTTTTCTGCAAACTCTTAGAAAATCAACTTCTCACAAAGCCGCAAAGATCACAAAGAGAAGCAAAACACATTCACGTATAATTCTTCGTGCGTTCGTGATCTTCATGTGATAACGTTTTTTGCGAAGTTGTCACACCTGATATTCCACGAATTCGTTCTCGCACGGCGGGCCGGCGGCTATATACATCTTCCCTTCCGCGGGGAGCATCACGAAGGACGCAACCGAAAGGCTCGCGAAGACCGCGGGAACCTTCGGATCCACATGAGTGCAGACGGATTTGGGATGGCCACGATGATCGGTCAGGATCACCATCATCTTCTCCGGCGTGAGCGTGCCGTGGGCGGATGCGATGAGTTCCCGCATCCTGCCCGATCGGTGGAAGGAGTCCTGGATATACGTGTAGGCGAGATCGTGCTTCTTGAACCGGTCAGTCTCGTAATGGTTCCCGTGTACGAGCACGCCCTTCACCGGTTCCATCAATTGGCATTCATGGTAATTGCTCTCGATGCCCTGCATCGTGCCGTCGGCGCCCGCGATGTGGATATACCCCACGCCGCGGGAAATGTTTTTCAGCACCTCCATGGCTTCTCTGGCCGTCTTCTGACGCATGGCGACGTAGTGATAAAAAGCGAACGGAACATGGTTCGTCACCGCTGCCGGCGGGCAGAGCGTCAGGTTCGCGCAGTTGCCGATCCCTTCCGATGTCAGATAATAGGCCGCGTACCCGCAGAGGAAGAGGACCAGCATGCGAAGCCCATCCTTGCGCGTGATGCGAACCAGATCGATAGTCGCGTCGGGATGCCAGTCAACGTTCTGGCCGATGATCGTCCTCCCGTCCGACGTCGCGGAACCGGTCACGCCAAAGGAGGTGCACAGCGCGGCAAGACGCGGATAATTCACGAACAACTCGCTGTAGCACTGGAGGGCGAATATCTCATCGAAGGACATCCCCGATCCTTCGGCCATCCCCTTGACGCGGTCCAGGGCTTCGGGATCGAAGGAACGGACATTGTTCAGGTAGGCCTTGCTGGCGGCGAGGACGGCGTTCTTCTCCGCCATGTAGGGCATGGCGATCATGGTGGAGCACATAAGCGAAACGGACTCGCGGATGTGGTCAGCCGCCTGCTCGCCGTATTGCCTGCCGATCTCGTATTCGCTTCCGAAGCATTCGATCACCGGAAGGATGGTTCGTTTTTTCATAGAGCACCTCGATAAATCCACCACAGAGACACGGAGAGAAATGGTTCCCATGGAGAATTACCGCAACATCACTTCTCGAATATCACTTCATAGAGCGTGACGGACAAGGTAATCGGAAGAATGATCGTATCCAGAAGAGCGCTGAAGGGCATGTCCAGCACGGGGGAATCCGGCGATTCGGACTTGAACTCCTCCAGTTTCACCGTGTCCCCTGTTGCGGCGTTGTAGTCGAGCCGCGTGCCGCTGTACAGCTTCGGCGTGCCGTAGCTGCCCAGGTTCGGCATGGTTTTGACCGTAGCGCAACCCTGGTGGCTGAGTGAGATAATGATAAGCATAACAAACGGAAGCAAAGAGTTACGCATTTTTTTAAGCTACTATCGGGCTACTGTTTACCGGAGTGGCTCGATATTCCTTTCGTTTTTTGTTTGGCAACTATGCAACCATGCCCTCTCGCTATCAACGCAATTCTTTTCTTCAAGGGATCAAGTATGCAGATTTGATCATCTCCAATCTGCAGAACTACGCTATCTCCCTCAAGATGAGTAGCGTTTCGAGCGATCCACGCAACATAGGGCGTTTCCATCGAAAAACGGAAATGCAACTTTAGCTTCTCGTTCTCACCGCTGATGCCCTCCGCGGGCCAAAAGCCTGTGTGATACTTCCAGTCAGTAACTCTCGCTAATGACGGAACAGATCCAAAATTAAACCACGTCCCACCAGCATCGTCCGAATTTTCTTTGCTGTGCCGCCAATCAAGCGGTGCTTGGTCTGAAAAATCCGACTTTACAATCTCGTTTCGTTCTTTTTCACGTTCACGTGCGGCCGCATGGACATACAAATCGTATTTCCCTTGCGCATCCTTCCGCGCATAAAGCCTGCTATCGCTGTTCTTTGCCGAGATCACTTTAATCACTCTCGGTGCATTCCCGAACAAATCCGATTCGATGACTTGGCTACCATCCGATGTTAAATAGTACAAGTTATATCCGGTCGCAGGGACAATATCTCTTGGAGCGACAATCGCTAATTCCGTCATTAGGCTTCCCTCGCCTGCATTCCAATACCATCCAAAGATAACGATGTAGCTGATGCTGTGAATCACAACAACAGCTTTTAATGCAGTCATTACCGGTCGTTGCTTTGAACGCAGAGCATACCAGATGAAAGGAAACTCTATGATTAACGTGACCGCAAAGGCTGCCACGACAAGAAGCCAAAACCATAGTCGCACATTTTCGATTGTAATATCTGGTATTCCCTTTACTGAACCGATAATCCATACGCCACCAGTCCAAGCAGAGGCATAATTTGCAGCAACAAGCACGGTTACCGTTTGCCAACGAGGTACTTTATACATCCACGAAAGCAACAGTCCTTCAAACAATCCAATAATTGCATTGCCGATAATTAAATGAAGTATAGAAGCCCACATCAGCGGCGTGCCTGCATTTGCGTGAGCCGATGATGGAGTAAATAGAAAAACAAGTATCAATAAGAATACGTGCATTTTATTTAAAGATATCGAGAATGCTGATTAGTGACCGATATTCCCGACTCTATCAGATTTCCTTCTGCCTGTAAATCAAAAGTAGACGCGATTCCCCGGCAGATTCTTCTGTGCTGCTCGCGACAATGCCGGCACCTTCATATTGCATGCACAAAACAATGCATTAAATTTCCTTGACTCTTGCTCCGACTTTCTATATATACTTTTATCTATATACGAAAGGAATACGCTCAATGTCGGTAAAGTACGCCATGCTCGGCATCCTTGCGCAGAAGGACCTGCACGGATACGAGCTCAAGAGCAGCTTCGACGAAAAAGTAGGCGAGTTCTGGAGCCTGAATTACGGCCAGATCTACACCACCCTCGACCGGCTGGAAAAGGAAGACCTGGTCACCTACGACCGCCAGGCACAGGACAAACGGCCGGACCGGAAGATCTACAGCATCACGCGCAAAGGCAGGAAGGAACTGGACGAGTGGCTCGCAACGCCGGTCAACCGCGTCCGGGCTCTCCGCGACGAGTTCTTCGTCAAACTCGTGTTCATGGACAAGGACGACCCCGCTCCGGTCCTGGAACTGATCGAGAAGCAGAAAGCGCTGTATCTGAAGCAGATGAACCGCCTCACGCTCCAGAAAGTGGCGCTCAAAAAGCAGCCGAAGAAGCCCGACACGCTGACCACCGAACTCTTGATGGACGCGGGCCTGTTCCATGCCGAAGCGGACATCAAATGGCTCACTCTGTGCGAGTCGAAGATCAAGGCGGCGATGAAGAGCAAATAACGATGTTGAGAGGATGCGAGGTTGCGAAGTACGAGTATTTGTCGCTCCCACAACTTCAGAGCTTCCCCTCCTCGCAACTTCATCTTCAAACGAGGTGACTCATGATCGAACTCAAGAACGCAAGCAAGTCCTACAAGCAGGGTTCACGGGAAGTGCACGCATTGCGGAATGTGTCGCTCACCATCAGGAAAGGCGAATTTCTCTCGATCATGGGGCCGAGCGGTTCGGGCAAGAGCACGCTGTTGAACCTCGTCGGCGGGCTTGACCAGCCCTCGCAGGGCGAGATCTTCATGGACGGCAAGCCGCTCCACGGAATCTCGGACGATGAATTGACGCTCATCCGCAGGCGGCGCGTGGGATTCATTTTCCAGTTCTTCAACCTCCTGCCCATCCTGACCGCCGTGGAGAACGTGAGCCTTCCCCTCCTGCTCGAAGGCACGCCGTTCAACCAGATCCAGCCCCGGGCCGTCGAACTATTGAACCAGATGGGCCTCGGCAACCGCGTGGAGCACCGGCCCGAGCAGCTCTCGGGCGGCGAAATGCAGCGGGTCGCCATCGCCCGGGCACTGGTGACGAACCCCGCCGTGCTGCTTGCCGACGAGCCCACGGGCAATCTCGACTCCCACACCAGCGAGGAGATCTTCATGCTCCTCAAGACGCTCCACGATAAAGGCCAGACCATCGTCATGGTGACCCATGACCCGCGCGCGGCTGCTTACGGCTCGCGCATCATCACGCTCAAGGACGGTTCGCTTTCGGAGGACATCGCCATCGGCGGACAGGCCGCGTAATGAAAGCTGACAGACAAACAATACGTGTAACATATCTTGGAAATCATATCTCTTCAAAAGAGCAGTCATCACGTTAAGATCTTTATCGAAGCTCCCAGGAAAGCCCTACAGTAGACGAGGTAACCCATGACGCTCACCACCTTGCTTCGCCGCATCAGCCTCAAACACATCCGGCACCAGAAGATGAGAACGGCAATGGCGCTCTTCGGCGTCGCCCTGGGCGTCGCTGCCATGACCTCCATCGACATCGTGAACTCGAGCGTGATCCGGTCGCTTGAGGATTCGATCAACCGCATCACCGGCAGGGCCGTACTCCAGATCACGGGCGCGGAGTCGGGATTCCCCGAGGAGATGCTCGAAAAGGTCCAGAAGGTGCCCGGCGTGGAATATGCGGTGCCGGTGATCGAAACGAACGCCTCCCTGGCAACGGGCAGCGAGCGCTCCTTTGTAGTCCTCGGCGTGGACGTGCTGCAGGACAGCAACATGCGCGACTACAGCGTGACCGGCGACAGTTCCGACATCCCCGATCCCCTGCTCTTCCTCGCCAAGCCCGACTCCATCCTGCTTACCCGGGAGATGGCGCAGCGGGAAGGCATCAGCATCGATCAGAAGATCGAGGTCCAGACCGTACAGGGTCTGAAAACCTTCACGGTTCGCGGACTCCTCGAACCGGACGGTCCGGCCAAAGCACTCGGCGGCGATATCGCACTCATGGACATCTATGCGGCCCAACTGGCCTTCGGCAAGAATGCCCGCATCGACCGGATCGACGTGAGCGTGCTCCGTGGCGAGACCCTGGATTCGGTCAAGACCCGGATCCAGGCCGCCCTGCCGAGCGGGTACAATATCGACACGCCCGCCGGCAGGTCCCGCCAGATCGAGAACCTCATGGGCCGGTTCCGGAAGAGCATGGACGTGATCAGCTTCATGGCCCTCTTCGTCGGCATGTACCTGATCTACAACACCGTGTCCATCTCCGTGGTCCAGCGCAAAAAAGAGATCGGCATCCTGCGCGCCATCGGCGCAACGCGGGGTCAGATCATCGGGCTCTTCCTCGCGGAAACCGTCGCTCTTTCCCTCATTGCGTCCTTTCTGGGCGTTGCTCTCGGCTGGGTCCTCGCAAAGCTCTCGATCAACGCCGTGGCCCAGACCGTCTCGTCCATGTACGGCAGGTCTTCGGTCACGGGCCTGGACCTTTCCCTCGCGAGCGTCCTCAGGAACATCGCGACGGGCATCGTCGCCAGCCTGGCGGCCGCAGCCTTCCCCGCATACTCAAGCACCCATGTGGCACCGGTGTCGGCCATACGCTCACTTGCCTACACCTCGAACGGCACGGTGCTGCGCCGGCTTCAGAAGATTCTCGCTCTGTCCTTCATCCTCCTTGCCGGGATCATCATCGCCGTCTATAAGACCGTGGGCGTCGCCTCGCCGCTCCGGAACTCCTCAATGACCACCCTGGCAATGTTCTCCCTTACCCTGGGCGTTTCGCTCGCCGCGCCGCTCTTTCTCAAGTGGTTCATCAGGGCGTACCGCGCTGTTCTTGCCCCCCGTCTCGGCGCGGGAGGCAGGCTCGCGGGCCTGAACCTGGAAAAGAACCTTACGCGGAACGCCGTAGCGGTTGCGGCGGTCTTCTTCAGCATTTCCCTGTCCGTAAGCTCGTCGAGCATGATGAACAGCGCCCGCAGGGGCGTGATGGATTACATCGATTCCGTGGATAACAGCGATATCCTGATCACATCGGGACATCCCCTGGCGTCCGCCGGGGCTCCCACCATCCCTATGCCTCTCTCCATGCGGCAAGAGCTCGAATCCATCCCCGGCGTGCGGTCCGTGGACCCCTTCCGCAAGCTCTTCATCAACATCGACGGCAGGCGCGTGCTCCTCGAAATGATCGACGTGGTAACCTGGCCCAGGAACAACACCTGCACGATCATCGAGGGCGCGATGCAGGACATACCGCTGATCCGGGGAAAGGACGAGGTCACCGTGAACGAGAACGTCGCCATGCGCATGGGCCTCAAAAAAGGCAGCACCCTCGTCCTGCCCACGCCCTCCGGCCCCCGCCCTTTCAGGGTGGCGGCGGTCATCGTGAGCTATGCGTCGGACTCCGGCGTCATCTTCATGGACATGCCGACCTACGAGAAATACTGGAACGATCATGTGTCCGACATGTTCTCGATATACGTGGAGAAGGGCCGTGACATCGCCGCGGTACGCACCGCGATCCAGAAGCGCTATCAGGGAACGCGGAAGATGTTTGTCCTTGCCGCGCTGGAATTCCGTCAGGAGATCAAGAAGATGCTCGACCGTTCCGTGGTCATGAACGACGCCGTGAACGTGCTCACGCTCTTGATCGCCGGCTTCGGCATCATCGTGACCCTGCTGGCCTCGGTGCTCGAACGCACGCGCGAGATCGGTATCCTGCGCTCCATCGGCATGCAGCGGCGCCAGGTGTCCGGCGTGGTGCTGATCGAATCGGCGCTCATCGGCGCGGCGGGCGGATTGCTCGGCATTTGCGCCGGCGTGATCACGGGATGGATCAATCTGGAAGGGTTCTTCCGGATCGATTTCGGGCCGAGCATGGCCTACCACATCCACTACCCCTCGATCGCCACGGCCCTGCTGTTCGCGGTCGGGCTCTCCATCCTGGCAGGGCTTTACCCCGCGCGCCGCGCGGCGAAGACCAACATCACGGAGGCGCTGGCGTATGAATAGAACATCGTACCAAGTACCAAGTACCGAGTACAAAGTAAGAGTCTCGCCTTCCCCTACTGCGACTCGTAGGGAAGCTGCGCTTCTAATCCGTTTCATACTATGTACTTTGTACTTGGTACTCAGTACTTACTCTTCTTCTTTTGCTTTTGCCATGTCCGGCCGCGAGGTATTCGAGAAGGTGCACGACGTAAGCATGAAGAGTTTGGATCATGAGATCGAGATGACCATGGTGCTCTTCGACAGGGGCGGCGGCAAGCGCACGCGCTCGCTCACATCCTACAGCAAGAAGGCCGATCCGGAGGCGTACAAGGCGCTGGCGGTCTTCAACTCGCCGCCGGACCTCAAGAACGTCGGCTTTCTCGTGCATGCCCATACCTTCTCGGATCGCGACCTCTGGGCCTATTTCCCCGAGTTCAAGCGCGTGCGGCGCATCGCGAACACGTCCCAGGACGATTCCTTCTTCGGATCCGACCTTTCCTACGACGATTTCACCGGTCCGCCGAACCTCGACGATTTCAAGTTCGACATCCTGAAGGAGGAAACCGTCGACAACAAGCCCTGCTATGTCGTGGAGGTAACGCCGAAAACGCACCGCAAGTACACGAAGTACATCGCCTGGGTCGCCAAAGACCTCTGGATCCAGCTCAAGATCGAGTATTACCAGGACAAGGAGATGTATCGTACCGGTTCATTTCAGGATGTACGGAACATCGACGGAATCCCCACGCCCTTTCACAGCGAGATGACGAACAAGAAGACGAACCACCGCACGGAACTGACGATCGACAGCATCAAGTATCACACCCGCTTCGGCGACGAGCTGTTCACGCAGCGTTCGCTGGAACGGGCGGGAAAGTAAGATTAGTTCGGAGTTCGGAGTTCGGTGTTCGGAGTTGGGAATTCGTAGTTCGAGGTGCGGAGAATTGTGGTAGATATGTTTTCTATTCTTCCGATTGTCAAAAGCGATTGCCGTCGCCTTTTCATTACAGTTGCGGCACTGCTTTGCGCCCCATTCTTCGATTCATCCTCTCGCGCAGACACTCCTCTTTCCGCAACAGGGAGACTGGATCTGTCCGGCGTCCAGGCGCTCGAGAGCGATTCGGCGAAGGAAGACCCGGGCTTTCAGGGGCAACTCAAGGTCGATGCGAACGGTTCTTCACTGCGCTTCCATTCCTGGCTCGAAGGCGTATGGGACGGAAGCGTTGCCCGGCCCCCGAAGGACCACCGGCTCTTCAAGGATTATGACCGGGTCTATCAGAGCAACACGCCCTATCTGGAGTTCAAGGAACTTTATGTATCATGGTCCGCGAACAGCGCAGATCTCCGTGCAGGCATCCAGCGCTTTGCCTGGGGAAGGATCGACGAATATCCCTCCAACGACCTCCTGAATCCCTGGGACTTCAGCAAGTTCCCGGCAAAACCGCTGGAAGACCGGAAGATCGGCGTCCCTTCCCTTTCCGCATCCCTGACCCGCGGCGACTGGACCGTGGACACGGTATGGGTCCCCGTGTTCGTTCCCTATCGCCTTCCCCTGCCTCAGGAACGGTGGTCCGGCAGCCAGATCGCAGCCGCCCTGCTGCAGGTCCCCGGCGCGGACATTGAAGTGAAAGAACCCGACCTTCCTGAAAGAACGGTCCGGAACAGCACCGTCGGCATGCGCGCAAAGTATCTGGGCGCCGTGGAATGGACGCTCAATCTCTTTCATGGGTACGATCCCCGTCCGATTTTCAAAACAACAACGCTCTCGATCGTGCCTGCCGGCAATACGCTCGTGATCGATCCCGGCTATGTCCCCGATTTCCACCGGATAACGACTGTGGGCATCGACGCAGCAGCGGTCAAAGGCGACTGGAGCCTTCGTGCTGAGGCATCCTACGGCTTCCATCGCTATTTCAATATCAGGAATGAGCTCTGGGGATATCCCGAGGCGCCGGCGCCCGGCATCTATCCGCTCAATGAGATCGAGCAGGTGCATGATTCGGTGGAATACGGGCTCGGAGCGGATTATCGCTTGTTCGAGGACGGTCAGCTGACCCTGCAGGCGCAGCAAAGCGCTGTTCTGGGCAATATCGATCTGTTGTACGAGAAACGATTCGAGACGATCCTGTGGGCCAACCTGAAGGCGGGATACATGAACCAGAAGATCGAGACGAACCTCAGCCTTGCCTGGAACCCGGAGCATGATGACCATATGATGAAGGCGAACGCCTGGTACGTGTTCACCGATGCATGGAAGGCAGGATTGACCTATACCGCCTTCAACGGAAGCGGCCAGTCCTATTTCGGCAGGTATAGCCGGAACGACGAAGGAGAGGCGGAGATCAGGTATTCCTGGTAGGGAGAATCTCAGGACACTTCCTGTCCTGCCCTTCGTCGCCGTATCAGAAGCCAGAGCAGGAGCAACAGCAGAAGGCCGGCAGGCAGCAGCGGCAGGTCAGGCCCAACCGTCACCGCAGCGGCTGCGACCGGTCTTACTGTTGCGGGATGAGCGGCAGGCTGAGCGCTTTCAGCAATTGCCGGAGCCTCCGGGACAACGGCAGGTTCCGGCTCCTGCTTCGGTTTCTTCCCCTGACGCTTCGCAGGCACGCGGATCGGCTTCCCGTCCTTGTCATGGAGGTGGTATTCCGCGTAATAGAGATCCCATTCCGCGCATTTTTTGAGGCACCGGTGACCGCCGTGAAGGTCCGTTTTCCCGGGATGTGCGTATGCTGAGGGGGCGTACAGAAGCAGGGCAAGGAGAACCATGATGATCGGCATGGCGGTGAGTCTAGCGGCAATAGCGGAGGATGTCAATGCTATTCTGCGTCTGCAGCAGCGTTGACCTTGCGGTTAACCCTTTGGATGCGCTTGGTGGAGCTGAGGAGGGAATCTTACGCGCTTCGTTTCCACAGGGGGGCCAGCCCCCAATGGCGGCCGATGAATCCGGCCTGTGACCCCCGAAGCCTGGGAGAGCCTCTCTCCCAGACCCTCTTGTTCGCTCCCCCTCAGCTAAATAGAAAAAGGCTAATCTTTCGATTAGCCTTTTTGATTTTTTGGTGGAGCTGAGGGGGATCGAACCCCTGACCCCAAGACTGCCAGCCTTGTGCTCTCCCAGCTGAGCTACAGCCCCACGTTTTTCCTGCAATTGCGAGCAGTAATGTAACATCGAAGGCTGGGGTTGTCAAATGAAAAAATGCAGTTTTTTTGAGAAAACTACGACCTTAATGCGTCTTTAGCGCTCGTCTTTTCATCTCGCGTCGTCGAGCTTCTGGGTTCCCTTGCACTTCGGATAACCGGTGCAGCCCCAGAACTGCGATCCGGCGTTCGCGCCCTTTCGCGCGGTCCGAAGGACCATCAGGCTCCCGCACTGCGGGCAAGTTAATGCCTTTCCAGCAGTCTGATCCGGCGGATCGGCCTGATCTCGCTTGCGCTTCTCGATCCTCGCCTTTGCCAGCTGCTCGGAGTAGCCTCCGCCTTCGACGAACTGCCGTTCCAGCGCCGTGATCTGCTGGTCGAGCAGGTAATTGGCCTGGTGGATCAAGCAGATGAGAGCATTGGCAACAACCGCCGGGTCTTTGCTGTTCAACCATGCAGCGTACGCCGCATGATCCGTCCGATCCGTCGGATCCGTCTGATCGCCGAGCCGCTTTCCCACGGCCCGCACCTCCCGAGCTTGGGGATCGTCCTTGTTCCATTGCGGGAGTCCGCGCTGTCGAAGGAAATCCTCGTAGTCCAGCAGCAGCTCGTCCAGACTAGCCCGTGCGACATTGAGCAACCGTAATTCGGTTTGGGACGAGGTCGCCGATGCGCGGCTGCCTTCCGCGATATTCTGCCGCCCGCTTCGGCCGGCCTGCACCATCTGGTCGACCGTGCGCGAGCGCTTGTCCACAAAGCGGTCGCAGAACGATACAGTGGCGTCGTAAATCACGGTCGCGGTCTGGAATGAGCGGAGCGTCCGGTAACCGCCGCTCGGCCGCAGCCGCATCCGCTGCTTTTGGCAGTCCTGTCCCGTCAACTGCGCATCTTTGCTATTCCTATCGTTCGTCATGCCTATGTCATGCTCGAATGTTAAGCTGGAGCCTGCCCCGCTGCTCCCCCTATTTCCCCGGCCACGGATAGGTTTCCTTGATCACCTGCCGGTAGTTCTCATCCAGCGCCGGCTGCATGGCGATAAGCGACGCAATGCGGCGGGCCATCTCGGTCACGTAGCGGACCTCTTCCGGCGTCAGTCCCCTCCCGAGCAAGTCCTTCTCGCGGTACGAAAGCCATTTTTTGATCACCTGATACCCGCCGATCGTGTATTCCCAGACTTCTTTCGGCACATTCCGCCAACGGCAATTCTGGTTCAGATAGATATCGAGGCTGCCGCCGTTCTCGCGGACAAGACCTTTGCCCGGCATGGTGATGCCGCCCTTGCCCGCGTGGCCCCAGCCGGCGGTCAGATCGAGATCGCCGGCGGTCGGGTTCGCCTGCTTGCCGTCTGTGCGCTCGAACACACCTATGGTCTTGAGATCGTCCTGTATCTTGCCAGTCGTCACGCCAGGCACGGGCGTTTCGGTATCGAGTAAAGCGGCAACTTGTTTCCCGAGTTCAGCCGATGCGAGCAAGACAGACTTTCCTTTCGGCAAAGGAATGCGTGGCCAGTCTTGACGAATAGCGTCTGCGTTTCCGTTGAGGTACTTCGGCGAGTAACCGATAGCCAGCGCGTGATACCATATCAGTTCAGTTTTTACCTTATCAGACCGATTATCCAGCCCTTGGCTTACAAGATAGTTAGTTGCTGAGAGAGATAGATTGCCTTGATCCTCAGCATTATCTCTTTCTTGAGTGAATAAATTTGGTCTCTCCACATAAGCTGCGCTGGGAATGTAGGATGGGAAACAAACACTTCCCGGGCGTGTGAGGTGTCGATCCGGCAGATGACGGCTTACAAAAAATGGCGTGCCTTCTTCGGTTCGCTCTCCCCTCGCCCGACTCGTCATGAAAAATACATCACTACAGCTATATCGAAATAACTCTTCCCGTTTTTCATCCAACAGTTTCGTTTTAGGATGCCAGTAAACGTAACGATTATCCAAGGGTCGATAAGCATAGCGCACAACACGACCTGATGAAATGCCTGCATTTAAGAGTACACGTCTCGTTTCGTGAGGATCAAATCGCCCTGAAGATAGCATAAGAGACGGCGTCAAATCGTGAATTTCTGCATCGGTGATATGTGAATCAAAATAGGCTTGCATCTTTTTCTCGACCACTTCGCGCTCAATTGCCACTAGATCTGCGTCCCGACTTGTGTTCACGCCAGGCGATGATTTCTCGAACAATCCAGAAAGTAGTGGCCAGTTAAGGTAAGCTGTCTCTACCGTGGTCGGCATAAATGGCAAGCCAAGCGGCAATGTGGGATTATGATTTTCATAGTTCGCATCAACCGCTAATAGCAATTCATCCCGTTTATTTCTTCCCCAGAAGTTACGAAATTTCACGACAGCGGATGCCGCGTCTGATTTCCCAGTTTTCTTCACCAGCGTCGCTATCGCCGTACCGACCTGGATGCCTTCGCGATTGAACTCTGTGGAAAATACACTCGGATCAGGCTCGCCTTCCGGCGTAAGCTTGCCGGTCTTGTACTTGTCGCCGTTCATGCAGTCAATGGCGATATTGTCAAATGCTTCCAGATATTTTTCCCTCATCCCGGTATACGACAGTCCGTCGAGCCACGAGTAATTCGAGATGAAGCAGACAACGCCTTTGCCGGCTTTCTCCACGATCCTGCGTTCCGCCATGCGGAAGAACCGGACAAAGAGATCGTTCAAGCCCTGCCCTTGAGGAGCCGCGACTTTCTTCACGCTGCGGTATGCATTGGACAGGTCCCGTTCCTCGTCCATGGCAATTCCCGCGAAACCGTTATACGGCGGATTTCCGAGGATCACGAGGATCGGCTTTTCCTGCTTCACCTTCCCCGCAGCATCGCGTTCTTCAGCGAATCCCGGAAAGGCGATCTGCTTCGGCTTCTCCTTGGGCGGCTCCCAGCCGGTGAGCGCGTTCGTGAGATACACGCCTGCGCGCTCTGGCGGATCGATGGTATCGCTCAACGGCGCGCCGAGGGTTTCGAGCTCCAGGCCGATCTGGAGATGGGCGATCACGAAGGGCGCGGGAAGGATCTCGAAGCCGAATACCCTCTCCATCGCGGCCTTTTTGAGGTCATTGGCGATAAGCGCGTCGCCGCCCTTGTCATGGAGCGTCGCGGCGATACGGCGAAGCACCGCGCGAAGATACGCGCCGGTGCCGCAGCAGGGATCGAGCACCACCACATTCGGGTCGGCGAGGCCGTCGGGCAGATTCAGCTCCGAGCGGAGCACGGCATCCACGCGCTCGACCTGGTATTTGACGATCTCCTCGGGCGTATACCAGACGCCCAGTTCCTTGCGCAGCTCGGGATCGAAGGCGTGCAGGAAGGGCTCGTAGAAATACTGGACCGCATGTCCCTCGTCAAAGGACTTGAAGAACGCTGTCCGGTCCACGCGATTAAGCGCCGCCGCTGACCAGTCGAGGACCTCGATCAGCCCGAGCGAGCCCAGCCGGGCCGGATCGGCGACCTGCATGAACAAGGCGCGCAGCATCGGAACGCGCAGAAGCCAATGCGAGGTTTTCCAATCGAAGGGGCCGGACACCGCATAGGCCGCGGACGAGTCGTGGATCTTGTCGGCAAAGGATTTCTGTGGCTGCTTGACGTCCCTGCGGCGCGCCCAGAGCACCCAGGAGGAGAACACGCAGTAAAAGAGCGTCTGGACCAGCGTGGAACGGAAGAAATGCTCGCCTTTATCTCCCTCGAACTTGAGCCCGAGCGCGTCTTCGAGTGCGTTCCGGAGGCTTTCGAGGGCGGGCATATCCGCCCGTTCGATCCGGAGCCGCGCGTCGTGGGCGTAGGACGCAAGAATCGTCGCAACATCCTTCGGTTCGGCAAGCGGCGCATTGTGCAGCAGCACGCGGCGAAGATACTCCGCCATCCGTTCTCCGTGCTCGGCGGCGGCTTTCTTCGGATGGGCGGCAAGCTGCCAGAATTCCTTTTCTGAATCCGCCAGGGAGAAGGCTTCGAGAATGGACGGCTGGCCCGACGCGTTCCTGCCGATGAGCGCAAAGGCCCGGAAGTTGGTCACGAGCACCATGCCGTATTTCTTCCAGTACCGTTCAACCTGCTCGGTGCCGGCGATACGATCGATGTCGTCGCCCGGCGGCTTGGCCTCGATCACGCCGCGGGAAGGATTTTGAGCGAGGAAGGGATTTGCCTTGTCCTCGGCGTCCTTCGGCTTGCGGTTGAATTGATCGGCGGTGAAGAGCCCGCCGTCGGGCAGGCCCGCGCCGCGGTTCGCGATGTTGATAACGCAGCGGACTTTCGGATTAAGACCCTTGCCGACGGAGGTCAGGAGATGTTCCAGGGCGGGATAAAAGGAGGTTTCCGGCGCGTTGGAGCGAGTGCCGCGCACTTCCAGCAGGTCGGTCAGATAGGTTTCGATCAGGGCATGCAGTTCTTTCGACAAGACGATCAGAGCTCCAAAATAGGTTTTTGCAGCCTGTCACAGAAGGGCGGAGAAATACGAAGAGTCTTGAAGACAGTACTATAAGTTGCGGAAAAAGTCCAGCACCAATCCCTTGCTGCAAACTTCATCCATTCAGTCTATGGGGTCGGGTACAAATTCGAACCGGAACCATGATCAGCGGGGCCAGACTACGCATCCCGGTCCAATATGACATCGAGCATCGCCATCCTGGGCTGACAGAACAGCTTTTTCACCCGGCTGCGGTATTCCTCGGGCGTCACCTGCTCCTCATGAGTTCCGATCACAACCCTTATGCCGGGAAAGGCATTTTCCAGCGCAGCCTGATATTTCTCTTTGAAGGGGCATAAGGCCTTGATGCAGTAAGTGAAATGAATAACATCGATCTTGAACTCCGTCAGCGCGCGTATCCGCTGAAGCAGCTTGTCCGGGCCGGTGAGCGTCGGACAGCCCGGACAATTGATGATCCCCACGAGAGTGAGTTTTTCTTCCTGTGGATAATCAGCAAAAGCCCCTTTTCGCTTACGGAAATCCGCCAGACAGCTGACCGACGAGCAACCGAGGTCCTGCGTCGCGTTGGAGCAGGTCAGAATGCCGATCCGTGCCATGCCAATCCCTCCCCTGCCGGAAGTTTGCTTGGTAATGCTTAGAACTTATCTCACAATTGAACTTGCAGTAATAGTTCGTCATGCCCGCGGAAGCGGGCATCCAGGAAACATCAGAAAACCCCTGGATTCCCGTTTTCACGGGAATGACCATCAACAAACAAAGCATCAGGATTTGATTTTGAGATAGGTTCTAGTATACAGCTGACGTGAGATCAGGGAAATGAAAAAAAGCCGGTCTTCTCTTGACCGGCTTTTCTTTCTCATGCGCGACGACGACCCGTTCTTCAGAACGTCAGGTTCTGGCGCTTCATGAGCATCTCGCCCAGGAAGGAACCCGGCTTGACCTCGGCGTTCTTGATCCATTCCGCTCCTTCGAGCCCATAAGGCTTCACGCAGGAGGCGCAGATGTAGAACTTGCAATCGAAATCCTCGACAAGGCTCCGAATGAGCTCCGCCACCGGAGAAAATCCCTTCTGCCACGTCATTGATTCGGCAAACCCCTTCCGCGCAAGGTGCACGCCTTCGTTCATCAGGAAGAAATCGATCTTAGCGTCGAAGGCTGCCATGTTGGTGGCCAATTGGAGCGCCGCCGCCGCCCGCTCGATTGCATCGTAGGAATGCGTGAGAATGAATACAAATTCCTTGTTTTCCATCGCAGTCTCCTTTATGAGAACAGTCTTTGATGCCGATTTAATGCGCGCAGCCTCCGCCGTGGCCGTGGCCGCCGCAGCAGCCCTGGAGCGTGAGCTCCGGGAGGCTGTTTGCGTCGAAGAGCGCCACGTTCTCCGCGATCCTTTCCGCCTGTGCCCGGTGCACCCGAATGCCCAGCTGATTCAGCTTGCCGAGCGCTCCTGCGCCGATGCCTCCCACCACGACAGCGTCCACACTCTGGTTGTCGAGCGCCTTGATGGGATTGCACGCGCCGTGGACATGGTGCTGGTCGCGGTTATTCACGGCAAGGATCCCCTTCGTCGCGGTGTCGTAGATGAGAAATAGCGGGGCGGACCCGAAATGCCCGTAGACTTCGCTGGTAAGGCCTTCATCCTTCTGCACAGGAAAACAGATTTTCATTGTGTTTTCCTCCTTCCGATCGTGATAAGGTTATTTAAAGACTATCGCGCCGCCCCCGGACAGGGCTCGGGCTACTTTCTTTCTCGCGGCAGCCAGGATCCGCTGGATGGTCCCCCGCGACACCCCCATCCGCACTCCTGCTTGTTCCTGGGTCAGGTCGTCGGCATCGCAAAGTTTCAGGGCTTCGAGCTCGTCCCGGGAAAGCTCGATCTGCGCCAGCTCGGACATCGGCGTGCCCGTGGGCTTGAAAGCCTTCCCCTTGAACGCGCAGCGGCAATTCCTCGGTTTCTTACAGCGCGGCGACATGACGCTCCCCTGTATTGTGCATATGCACAGAAGAATACCGTCGCCGTAAATGTTTGTCAAGAGAAAGCGGCAGACTCTTCCAAAATATAACGCGGTTATGATCCACAGGTTGTATCCGCACGGATTTCACAGACGGCAATGTTCACCTGATCTTCTACGACGAACAGGGGCTCGGATGGTTTTACGCGGCATGACGGTATCCATTCCCCTACGCTCGTTATTGGGCCCCGCATCCTCCGGCCTTCCGAGCTATCATATGGTTACGTATTCGCCGGATATCCTTCACATCAAAAGAACGTACAGGAGGAACGGTATGCAACACATCTTCAGGATTATACTGCTTGGACTAGCACTCGCCTGCACCGCCACGGTATCAGCAGCACAACAGACACCTGAAGAGCGCGGAAAAGCGCACTTCAACGATCCCAAGCTCGGCGGCGGAACATCGGGCCGATCATGCAACACCTGCCACCCCGGAGGCAAGGGGCTCTTCGGCGTTGCGGACAAAATGGGATGGGCCACACCTGCTGGGCGGTCCAGAACGCTGGAAGACGCGATCAATATCTGCATTACCAAGGCGCTTAACGGCAAACCGCTCGGCGTGAAATCCCGGGAAATGCAGGATCTCATCGCCTATCTCCGCACCCTGAAACCGAAACCGTGATGCATCCGCTGCTTTGCTCCCGCGCCGACAAAGGCTCGTGTTTTCGTCGTATTATCAATACATTGCAGCATACGCTTTACTTGACAGATTTCAGGGAACGAGATATATAGAAAATAGATTCAAGTGCAGGAGGTGATGTCCGGTGACTGAAAAGGAGAAGAACTCCTGAGGGAGCATTTTACAGCATGTGCATCGGAAATCCTGCGAGCTTCACCAGCTCATAAGTCTCCACAAATGCTGTCCGGAGCGCCATTTCCGATGCACTAAAATAACCACACGTCAAGGAGGGGATTTCTATGAAGAGTCTTACACGGTGGGATCCTTTCCGGGCCATAAGGCGGCTGGATCCCTTTGAGGAGCTTCGTTCAATGCAGCATGAGATGGACAGATGGTTCGAACGGGTCTTCGAAACCGGAACGGAAGATGAGAATATGATCCGTTGGATGCCGTCGGTCGAAAGCTATGTCAAGGATAATCAGCTTGTGTTCAAAGCTGAATTGCCCGGCGTCGATCCCAAGGATCTGGATGTGAGCATCACCGATCGCGAACTGATCATCAAGGGTGAACGGAAGGCGGACAAAACCGAGAACAAGGAGAACTACCTCTATCGCGAGATCAGCTATGGTTCCTTCGAACGCCGGTTTGTCCTGCCCGAAGGAGCAAAGACCGATGACCTGAAAGCAAGATTCTCGAACGGGATTCTGGAGATCACTGTACCGGCGCCGGCGGCAAGCAGGGCGCGGAAGATCAGTATTGAATCGCCGAAAGAGGAGAAGAAGCTGATCGACACGGTGAAGAAAGCCGCATAAAATGCATAGCAGCGTTTGCTGCGGTCCCGCTCCCGGGGAGCGATACGGAGCCATCCGGATCCATGATATCCGGATGGCTTCTTTCATGCCCTTTCGTTCTAGCGTTTCTCGCCCAGCATGAGCGGAACGCCCCGGCGAAGGGCGTCGAAGTACATCTCGAGCAGGCTTTTCAGGTCGCCGGTATAGTTCTTCACGAGGAGATATGCGGCGGGGCCGGCATCCTTTCCGTCGGCATTGATGCGGAGGCTGAAGGAATGCGTCGCGAGATAGTATTCCAGATTGGCCTGGAGCCGCGGAAAGAGCGCGCCCTTGGGCCTGACATAGCGGGCCCGGAAGGACATGTCCCGGCTCGCGTCCGGATCGTTCAAGGCAAGCTGGAAACCTGCCTCCTGCATGGCAGCATCGAGTGCCGCTGATTTGAAACTCAGTTCTTCGATGGGTGTGCGCTCTGGCAGCATGGGTCCGGTCCTCATACTTCTTGCTCGGCAATGCCGTGTATTATAGTAAAAAAGAGCGCAACTGTCCATTGCCGCAACACTCATTCTGCCACAAAGTTGCAACAGAACGCGCCATTCCCTATAATGTTCCCTGCTGACTGAGGAACGAATCCAGCAGAGCAGGCCATTCTTTCGAAGCAAGGAGTCAATATGGAAACGAATCTCGTGTCGCAGGCGCTCGCTCGTTTTACCACATCCCGCAACGATCTGCTCCAGGAACTCAAGGACCTCGTAAGCATGCCGAGCGTCAGCTTTCCGGGATTCGACGCGAAACCGGTCCGTTCCTGCGCAGAGGCCGTCGCAGCGCTTCTCAGAACGAACGGGATCGAGGATGTGCGGATGCTCGATGCGGGCACGGGATATCCTTCCGTCTTCGGCCAGTGGACCCAGGCTCCGGACATGCCCACCGTGCTCCTCTACGCCCACTATGATGTACAGCCCGTGGGCCGTGAAGAGCTCTGGACGACGCCGCCTTTCCGGCCTGCGGTGCGGAGCAACAGGCTCTATGGCCGGGGCGCTGCCGATGACAAGGGCGGCGCCATGATGCACGTGGCGGCGATCTCTTCCTTTCTCCGGGGGCCCGGCCGGCTTCCGATCAACGTCAAGGTTTTGATCGAGGGCGAGGAGGAAGTGGGTTCGTCCAATCTCGAGAAGCTGCTGAAGAGCCACAGCGATCTCCTGTCGGCGGACGCCGTGGTGATCGCGGACAGCGAGAACTTCGACACAGGCCACCCTTCCCTTACCGCCTCGTTGCGCGGCATCGTCACCGTCACGGTGGAGGTGCGCTCGCTCGGTTCGAGCGTTCATTCCGGCACCTGGGGAGGTCCCCTGCCCGATCCCGTCATGGCGCTCGCGAAGATGATCGCCACGCTTGCCGACGATCAGGGCCGTCCCGCAATCCCCGGCATTATGGACAGGGTCCGCACCCTCTCCGGCCGGGACCGGCAGAGCATGGAATCGTTGCCTGCGCGCGAAGAGGATTTCCGGAAGCAATCCAGGCTCCTGGAGGGAGTGCCGATCATCGGCGGTCCGGGAACGGTGTACGAAAAGATGTGGTACCGCCCCTCCATAGCCGTGAATGCCTTCGAGGCGAGCAGCAGGAAACAGGCGGCAAATATCGTCAATGACACGGCCTGGGCGCGCATCGGCATCCGCATCGTGCCGGACATGGACCCGCAGGAAACGCTCGATATGCTCCGGAACCACCTCGTGAAGCAGGCTCCCTGGGGCGTGCAGGTCGATGTGCGGCCGGAATCGCCCTCGAACTGGTGGCGAACGGACACATCAGGCCCCGTGTTCGCAGCCGCACTCCAGGCGCTTGAGGCGGGCTACGGCAGGAAGCCGGCCATCGTCGGCGCCGGCGGCTCCATCCCCTTCGTCCGCACGATCACCGAGACCCTGGGAGGCGTGCCTGCGCTCCTCTTCGGCGTGGGAGACCCCTATTCCGCCGCGCACTCGGAGAATGAAAGCCTGGATCTTTCCGATTGGGAGAGCGCCTGCAAAAGCATGATCCACTTCCTCGGGAACCTGGCGAAAGCCGCTGGAAAATCCTGAGATCGCCGGGGCGATGCGCGCTCCCGAGCGCCGCAGAAATCACGCTTTCCTCGTGGCAAATAAAAAACGGCATGGCCGCGCTGGCCATGCCGTCTGTTTCGTTTCCGTTGAGGGAAGCGAACTACGACTCCATGGACTTTCCCTTGACGATGGTGGCCTTCTTCGCGAGCTCCTGCACATAGGCTTCGAGCGCGGAGTTCCGCTTCTCCGAGAGCATCTGCTGTTTGAAGGTGGTCTTGTTCTTCTCGAAATCGCCGGGCTTTGCCTTCGGATTCCGTGACGCATAGGCCGACGCCACCTCGAGGTCCGTCACCGCCACGCTGTCCTCGACGAGCCGCTCGATCTTCCGCTTCAGCAGGTAATCCCGCTGCGTCTCCTCGAACACGCTCGGCTTCATATTGATGTAATCGAGGTACCGCTCGTATTCCGCCTGGCTGAACTGCCCCTGGGGAGCGAAAGACGGCACGGACATGATCGCGCGCCGGACTTCGTCGTCGGACACCGTGATGCCGATGCGCTTCGCCTCCTGGACCAGGAGCCGGTTCTGGATCAGATCGCGGAGAGCCTGGTCCTGCAGCGTCTTCGCCATCGAATCGTTGAACTGGTCCTTGAAGATCTGCCGGTAGGTCTCCACCATGTTCCGGTACACCCGGCCGACCTCGCTCGACGTGATGATGTCTCCGTTCACCTTCGCAGCCACGCCCTGCCCGCTCTGGGACGGATAGATCCCGAAGAACAGGAACGTCACGATGATCACCGCAAGAATGCCCCACATGATCCAATTCATGTGTTTCCGCATTTGTTCCAGCATGCTCTATACCCCCTCACTGATTTCTTTCGAAATAGTTCCCAGCAAAGTTAACGATGCTTCTGAAGTTGCTCTGTACTTGGTACTTGGTACTTGGTACTTGGTACTTGGTACTGTCTTTTATTCGTTCAGCTTTTTCTTCAAGAGATCGTTCACCAGGTCCGGGTTCGCCTTGCCTTTGCTCGCCTTCATGACCTGGCCCACGAAGAAGCCGAAGAGCTTCTCCTTGCCCGCCTTATAATCGGCATGCTGGGCGGGATTGGCCGCGATCACCTCGGCGATGATCTTCTCGATGGCGCCGGTATCGGACACCTGGGTCAGACCCTGCTCCTTGACGATCGTCGCCGCGTCCTTGCCGCTCTTGTACATTTCCTCGAACACGGTCTTGGCGATCTTGGTGCTGATCGTGCCCTCGCCGATCATCTTGATCATGCCGGCAAGCTTGTCCGGCCGGATCGGGGACTCCTCGATTTCCCTGTTCTCCGCGTTCATGAGACGCATGAGTTCGCCCATCATCCAGTTCGAGACCACCTTGGGCTGACCCGAAAGTCCGGCGGCCTCTTCGTAGTAGGCTGCCAGGGCCTTGGTCTGGGTCAGCATGTAGGCGTCATATTCCGGCAGACCGTAGGTCCGGACAAAACGCGACCGTTTCGCATCGGGAAGCTCGGGGATCGTGGCCTTGATGCCGTCGATCGTTTCCTGGCTCGTCACGATGGGAACGAGGTCCGGTTCCGGGAAATAGCGGTAGTCATGCGCCTCTTCCTTGCTCCGCATGGAGAAGGTGACGTTCTTCGACGAATCGAAGAGCCGCGTTTCCTGCACCACCTTGCCTCCCTCGTCGAGGATCTGCGCCTGACGCTTGATCTCGTATTCCAGCGCCTTTTGCACGAACTTGAAGGAGTTGACGTTCTTGACCTCCGCCCGGGTGCCGAAGGTCGTCGAGCCCGCCGGCCTGAGCGAGATGTTGATGTCGCAGCGGAAGTTCCCCTTCTCCATGTCCGCATCCGACACTTCGATGTAGCGGAGGATGGAGCGGAGCTTCTTCAGGTATTCCGTCGCTTCCTCGGGCGTCCGGAGGTCCGGTTCGGACACGATCTCCATGAGCGGCGTGCCGGCGCGGTTCAGGTCCACAAGGCTGGAATTTCCCCCGGACTGGTGCAGGTTCTTGCCCGCGTCCTCCTCGAGGTGGATGCGCGTGATGCCGATCGTCCGCACCTGGCCGTCCACCACGATCTCCACCTTGCCGTGCTCGCACACCGGCAGCTCGTACTGGGAGATCTGGTAGCCTTTCGGCAGGTCGGGATAGAAATAATTCTTCCGCGCGAACCTGCTCGACCGGTTGATGGTGCAGTCCGTGGCAAGGCCGGTCTTGATGATGTACTCCACGGCCTTCCGGTTCAGCACCGGCAGCACGCCCGGCATGCCGATGCAGACCGGGCAGGTCCGGGTGTTGGCTTCCTCGCCGAAAGCCGTTTCGCAGCTGCAGAAGATCTTGGTGTTCGTCTGGAGCTGCGCATGCACTTCCAGGCCGATGACTGCTTCGTAGTTCATAGATCAAGAGCCTCCAGAACCTTTTCGCCACGAAGACACGAAGGCTCGAAGAAAGACCGCCTCAATCTTCTTCGCGTCTTTGCGGCTTTGTGGCAGGGTTTTGTTTTACAGTTTCGCTCGCCTCTTATGCCAGTCCGTCGCCTGTTCGTAGGCGAAGGAGGCGCGGAACACCGATTCTTCGTCGAAGTGGCGCCCCAGGATCTGCAGCCCGATGGGCAGGTTGTTCTGCGTGAATCCGCAGGGAATCGAGATGCCGGGAATGCCAGCCAGGTTCACGCTGATCGTGAAGATATCGGACAAATACATCTGGAGCGGATCAGCCGACTTTTCGCCGATCTTGAAGGCCGCCGTCGGCGCCGTGGGCGTGGCGATTACATCCACCTTTTTGAATGCCTCGTCGAAATCGCGCTTGATCAGCGTGCGCACCTGCTGGCCCTTCTTGTAGAAGGCGTCGTAATAGCCCGCGGAAAGCGCATAGGTGCCGAGCATGATCCTGCGCTTCACTTCCGGGCCGAAGCCCTGGCTGCGCGACTGCAGGTACAGATCCAGGAGGTCCTTCGCGCCGGAAGCGCGGACCCCGTACTTCACGCCGTCGTACCGCGCCAGGTTGGAACTCGCCTCGGAAGTCGCCAGGATGTAATAGGTCGCGACCGCGTAGGCCGTATGGGGCAGGGACACATCCACCACCGACGCGCCGAGCGATTCCAGCGTCTTCACCGCATCGCGGACGGCTTTTTCCACCGCCGGGTCCATGCCATCGATGAAATATTCCTTCGGGATGCCGATCTTCATCCCCTTCACGTCCCTGGCGAGCGACGCCGTGTAATCGGGCACCGGCAGATCGACGGAGGTGGAATCGCGCCGGTCATGTCCGGCGATAAGGTTCATAAGGATAGCTGCGTCGGTCACGTCCTTGGTGATCGGACCGATCTGATCGAGCGACGATGCGAAGGCAACGAGGCCGTAGCGCGACACGCGGCCGTAGGTCGGCTTCAAGCCCACCACGCCGCAGCAGGCGGCGGGCTGGCGGATGGACCCGCCGGTGTCCGAACCGAGGGCAGCGATGCATTCTCCCGCAGCCACTGCAGCCGCGGATCCGCCGCTCGATCCGCCGGGGATGCGCTCGAGGTCCCAGGGATTCCGCGTGATGAAGAAGCCCGAGTTCTCCGTGGACGAGCCCATGGCAAATTCGTCCATATTCACCTTGCCCGGCATGACAAAACCGGCGCCCTTCAGTTTCGCAACGACTGTAGCGTCATAGGGCGGCACGAAATTCCCGAGGATCTTCGAAGCGCAGGTGGTGAGCGTTCCCTCGGTGCACATGTTGTCCTTGATCGCCACAGGAATGCCCAGAACCGGCGATGCGGATCCCGACGAGCGTTGTTTATCCGCGGCATCCGCCTGGGAGGCAGCCGCGGCCTCGGTAACGGTGATGTATGCCTTCACCTTCCCGTCCACGGCCTTGATGCGCGCCTGGACGGAGTCGGAGATCGCCCGCGACGTGGTCTCGCCTTTCTTCAGCATCTCCTGCAGTTCGTGGATCGTGAGGCTGTATAACTCCATGATTGCTCCTTCGGAACGGGAAAAGTGACGGCAGCGCTACGGCTTGATCCTGTTGTTCTCGTCGACGTAGACGAGTTTTGGCTTGAAGGTCTTGAGTTCCTGCTCGTTGTAGTATTCGTAGCAGAACACGATGACCTTGTCGCCCTTGGCGCCCTTCCGCGCCGTGGGACCGTTCAGGACCATCTCGCCTGCGCCGCGCTTGCCCGGGATGACGTAGGTCTCGAACCGCTCGCCGTTGTTCAGGTTCGAAACGCTCACCTGCTCGTAGTGCAGGATGCCCGCCTCTTCCAGCAGGATCGGGTCCACGGTCAGGCTTCCCTCGTAATCAAGGTTCGCGTCCGTCACCGTTGCGCGGTGAATCTTGGATCGAAGCATTAAACGTAACATGGGTCTCCTTATAAGTCCGTCAGGCGCTAGACGTCAGGCGAAAAGCATTTCGCCCTATCGCCTTTGCTCCTGCCGCCTTGCGGCTTCTGTCATTCGATAATTTTCGGCACCTTGTAATGGCCGGCGGCCTTTTCCGGAGCGTTCGCCAGCGCGCGCTCCTGCGAAAGGCTCGGTTCCACCGCATCGTCGCGCATGACGTTTTTCATATCCAGCACATGCGCCGTGGGTTCGACGCCCTTCGTGTCCAGCTCGTTCAGTTTCTCCACATAGGTGAGAATGTTCGACAGCTGGTCAGTGAGCTTTGCTTTTTCCTGGTCCGAAAGCTCCAGCCTCGCCAGCTTGGCTACGTGCTCCACTTCCTGTTGTGAGATCTTCATGATCTACCTCTTTTCGACACTGATGACACTGAGAAAACCGATGATGCATCGGCACGGATCAATGCCTTTTCATACGTTTCTGGCGGTGTCCTCAGTGTCTGAAAAAATCAAATAACTTCCAGATTCGCGTACTTTTTCGCCAGGACCTTGACCCCATGCCCGGGAAAACTGACCACGATCTTGAGATCGTCGCCCGCGCCCTCGGTCCGTTGCACCGTGCCCATGCCGAATTTCGCGTGCTTCACCACCGCGCCGTTGTAAAAGGGATTCTTCGTTGACGGTGCTGCCGGCCGCACTACGGTCTCCGAAGCCATGGCCTTCTGCGGCGACCACGCGCTCTTGGCCGGCACCGACGAGTCCGCATCCTCCCAGCTCACATACCGCCTGCCTGATGGCGACGTATAGGTCGGGACGCCCGCCTCGCGGTCCAGGAGCTCCTGCGGGATCTCCTCGATGAACCGCGAGACCAGGTTCGCCTGCGGATAGCCGTAGAGTCTCCGCTCCGAGGCATGGGTCACGATCAGCCGCTCCCTGGCCCGTGTCATGCCGACATAGCAGAGACGGCGCTCCTCTTCCAGCTCGTCGTCGCTCTCCGCCGAGCGCGAATGGGGGAAGAGCCCTTCTTCCATGCCCACCATGAAGACCAGGGGAAACTCCAGTCCCTTGGCATTGTGCAGCGTCATGAGCGTGACGCTGTTCGCATTCGCCCGTTTTGCGCCGTCCGAGGCGGTCTGCTGCTCCATGTCGGTGATCAGCGCCACCTGATCGAGGAACATGGCGAGGGTCGCGTCCTTGTTCTGCTCGGTGAAGTCCTCCGTTGCCGTGAGCAGTTCGTTCAGGTTCTCCACGCGCATCCTGCCCTCGATGGTCCGCTCCTCTTCGAGCGCCCGCGTGTACCCCGAATCCTGCAGCACGCGTCGGACAAGCTCCGTCAGCGTAACAGCGGACATCTCCTCGCGCAACCGCTCCATGAAACCCGTGAAGTCGCGCAGTTTGCGTGCAGCCGCGGCGGTCAGCCCTGCTTCAGCCGGGTCCAGCGCGGCGGCATAGAGCGTCCTCCCCTGCCGCGATGCAGCCTCTTCCAAACGTTCGATCGTCGTGTCGCCGATCCCGCGCGCAGGCACATTGATAATCCTGCGCAGGCTCACCGCATCCGCCGGGTTGTGCAGCACCCGGAGATAGGCGATGATGTCCTTGATCTCCTTGCGGTCGTAGAACCGGAGGCCGCCGAAGATCCGGTAGGGGATGCCCCGCTGGCGCAGCGCGTCTTCGATGGCGCGGGACTGCGCGTTCGTCCGGTACAGGACGGCGATCTCGGAGAGCGCCCGCCCCTCGTCCACCCCCGCCTGGATCGAGCGGCAGAGGAACCGGGCCTCGTCCTTCTCGTCCGTTGCGGTGTAGCAGAGGATCTTCTCGCCGCCCCGGCGGTCGGTCCAGAGCGTCTTGCCCTTCCGGCCCAGATTGCGCGCCACCACGGCGCTCGCCGCGCCCAGGATGTTCTCCGTGGAGCGGTAGTTCTGCTCCAGCTTGATGACCACGGTCTCGGGAAAATCCTTCTCGAAGTTCAGGATGTTCGCGATGTCCGCGCCCCGGAACCGGTAGATGCTCTGGTCGTCATCGCCCACCACGCAGAGATTGTGATGCGCCCCGGTCAGCAGCCGCACGAGCCGGTACTGGGCGTGGTTCGTGTCCTGGTACTCGTCGATCAGGATGTGCCGGAACAGCCGCTGAAAGGACGCCAGCACGTCGGGATGGCGCTCGAAGAGCTGCACGGTCAGCATCAGGAGGTCGTCGAAGTCGAGTGCATTGGCTTCCCGGAGCCGTTGGGCGTAGAGACCGTACACCCGCGAAACGGCGTCGTCGAACCCGAACCCCGCGGCGGATTTCTCGAATTGGTCGTGGTCCTTCAGATTGTTTTTGAGGCTGCTGATCCTGCCCGCCACGGCGCGCGGCTGATACTGCTTGTCGTCGATGCGCAGGTCCTGCATGCAGGTCTTGATCAGCGCGTTCCGGTCCGTCTCGTCGTAGATCACGAACTGCCGCTTGTACCCCAGCCGGTCGATGTACTGCCGCAGGATCCGCACGCAGGACGAATGGAAGGTGCTGATCCAGAGCCCGGCCAGGGGGATCCTGAGGAGCCGTTCCACGCGCTCCCGCATCTCGTTGGCAGACTTGTTCGTGAACGTGACGGCAAGGATGTTCCCCGGCGCCACGCCGCGCTCCCGGATCAGGTGCGCGATCCGGTAGGTGATCACCCGCGTCTTGCCGCTTCCCGCCCCTGCGAGGATCAGGAGCGGCCCGTCGCCATGCAGGACCGCCTGCTGCTGAGGCGGATTGAGATCCTTCAAATAATCCATGGTAACACCGAAGGAGCCAGGAGACAGGAGCCAGAATTCAGAAGAACTGCTTCTCTTCTGACTCCTGACTACTGGCTTCTGACTCCTGCTTCTTATTCCACCGTCACGCTCTTCGCCAGGTTCCGCGGCTGGTCCACGTCAGCGCCGCGCAGCACCGCGATATGATAGGCCAGGAGCTGCAGCGGGATGGACATGACAATGGGCATGAGGAGCGCGTTCGTTGCGGGAAGGTGCACCACGCGGTCCACAAGCTTGCCGATCTCGCCGTCACCTTCGTTCGCCAGGGCGATGACGATGCCGCTCCGCGCCTTCACTTCCTGGATGTTCGCCAGGATCTTCTCGTACACGCCGTTCTTCCCGGCAATGACCACCACCGGCATGTTCTCGTCGATCAGGGCAATGGGGCCGTGCTTCATCTCGCCCGCGGGATAGCCTTCCGCGTGGATGTAGGATATCTCCTTCAGCTTCAACGCCCCTTCCAGCGCCACCGGGAAGTTCGGACCACGGCCCAGATACAGGAAATCGCTCGCCTTGAAATGTGCCTTGGCGATCTGTTCGATCAGCTCGTTCTGTTCCAGCGCCCGCTCCACGAGCGAGGGGATTCGCACCAGGTCGTTGACGGCGTTCTTGAGGTCATCAACCGACATGGTCTTCCGCATCCGCGCGAAGAAGAGGCCGAAGAGGTAGAGGGCCGTGAGCTGGGCCGTGAAAGCCTTGGTCGAAGCCACGCCGATTTCCGGACCGGCATGGGTGTACACGACGCCGTCCGCCTCGCGGCTCGCCGTGGAACCGACCACGTTACAGACCGTGATGACCGTGGCGCCACGGGCCTTCGCTTCCCGCATGGCCGCCAGCGTGTCCGCCGTCTCGCCGGACTGGGTGATGGCGATCATCAGCGTGTCACCGTTCACCAGGGGTTTCCGGTAGCGGAACTCCGAAGCGATGTCCACCTCCGTGGGAATGGAGGCCATCTCTTCGATCATGTATTTGCCGACGAGGCCCGCATGCCAGGAAGTGCCGCAGGCGACGATAAAGATCTTCCGGAAGGCATCGAACCGCTCCCGCGGGATATCGATTTCCTCGAGATGGATGACGCCCGATTCCTGGGACACGCGGCCCCGGATCGTGTCCATGATGGCGCGGGGCTGCTCGTGGATCTCCTTCAGCATGAAGTGGCGGTAGCCGCCCTTCTCCGCCATCACGGGGTTCCACATGATCCGGGAGATGTCCCTGGTGATTTCCCTTCCCTGCAGGTCCGTGATCCTGGCGCCCTCGGCCGAAAGCACAACGATTTCTCCGTCATGCAATTCGAGGAAATCGCGGGTACGGTGCATGACCGCCGGATAATCCGAGGCAAGGAAGAATTCGCGCTGACCGAGGCCGACCACCAGCGGGCTGCCCTTGCGCGCCCCCACCATCACTTCGGGTGAACGCTCGTCGATGACCGCGATGGCGTATGCCCCCTCCAGATGCTTCGCAGCCTCCCGGACCGCATCCTCGAGCTTCACGCCCTTCGATGCAATGCTGTCCACGAGGTGGGCGATCACTTCCGTGTCCGTCTCGGACAGGAACGTCCTGCCCTTATTGATCAGGTCCTTCTTGAGGGCGGCATAGTTCTCGATGATGCCGTTGTGCACCACCACCACATTGCCTGCTCGGTGGGGATGGGCATTTTCCTCCGACGGTCTGCCGTGCGTCGCCCAGCGCACATGGCCGATGCCTACGGAGCCGGAGATCGTATCGGAACGGAGCACCGTTTCGAGATTTTGAAGCTTTCCCACAGCGCGCCGGATCACGAGCTTGCCGTTTTCCAGCACCGCAACGCCGGAGGAGTCGTAACCACGGTACTCCAGTTTCTTGAGCCCTTCGACCAGAATGGGAACCGCTGATTCACTGCCTATGTAGCCGATGATCCCGCACATAATTCACTGCTCTCCAATTCCATGACGACGCTCTTCCAAGATTACTTCGAACCGCCGGCCCGCTTCGTCACCTGTTCCCGGCAGCCTTCTTATCCTGAAGCATCTTTCTTCGCCTGCCGGCCACGCCTTCCTTGTTTTCCTGCGGCACGCGGGTGATCGCCAGGGCGTCGGGGGGCACGTCGCGGGTAATCGTCGCTCCCGCCGCAACCAGCGCGCCTTTTCCGATCCGGACCGGGGCCACGAGCTGGGCGTCGCTTCCTATGAACACATCATCCTCGATCACGGTCCGGGACTTCGTGAATCCGTCGTAATTGCAGGTGATGACGCCGGCGCCGATATTCACGCCGCTGCCCACCGTCGCGTCGCCGATGTAGGACAGGTGGTTCGCCTTGCTCCCCTCGCCGATAACGGATTTCTTCACCTCGACGAAATTGCCGATCCTGGCGTTCACGGCGATCACCGTGCCCGGCCGGAGATGGGCAAAGGGGCCCACGGAAACGCGGTCGGAGATCGTCGACTGGTCGATCACGCAGTGATCCTTCACCGTCACGCCGCTCCCCAGAGAGCTGTCGGTGATCCGCGAGCCCGGGTAGACGACGCACCCTTCGCCGAGGGAGGTGGCCCCTTCGAGGCGCGTATGGGAATAGAGCACCACGTCGCGGCCGATGGTCACCTCAGGTCCGATGAACACCGTCGCCGGGTCCAGGAGCGTGACACCGTCGCGCATCCACCTCGCATTCGTCCGGTCCTGCAGGAACCGCTCCGCCCTGCTCAGGTCCTGCCGGGAGTTGATCCCCATTACCTCGTCCGTGTCGGAGCAGACCACCGACTCGACGCGCAGTTTCTTTTTCCTCGCCAGCGCGATGGTGTCGGGCAGATAGTACTCGTTCTGGGCATTCCGGTTCGAAAGGCCGCCGAGCGCGCCAAGCAGGAAGTCGCCGCGGAAACAGTAGATGCCTGCGTTCACCTCGGCGATCTTCTTCTGCTTCGCCGTGGCGTCCTTCTCCTCCACGATGCCGGTCACGCCGCCTTTGCTGCGCACGATCCGTCCGTAGCCCTGGGGCGCGTCCACGATCGCGGTCAACAGCGTGATTGCCGCCTTTTTCTTCCCATGAACATCGAGCAACGACCGGAGCGTCGCGGCGGAGAGGAGCGGCGTATCTGCACAGAGGACCATAACCGGCCCCGTTGCCGCTGCGATGGCGCCCGCGGCCTGCCGGACGGCGTGGCCCGTGCCGAGCTGCTGCTCCTGCAGCACCGTCTCGACGGGATAGCCGGCCAGGGCCTGCCGGACGCGGTCCGCCTGGTGTCCCAGGACCACCACGGTCCGTTCCGGATCGGTCCCGCCCACGGCGTCCAGCACATGGAGCAGCATCGGCTTCCCGGCCACGGGATGGAGCGCCTTGGCAAGGGAGGACTTCATGCGCGTGCCCAAACCCGCTGCAAGGATAATGACGGTCGGTCTCATGCGGCCCCCCCGCCGGTCGCACCTTTTTTCAGGCGGAGCGCCTGGCGTTCGCTCAGGCTCACCAGCCCCAGGGAGATGATGAACTTCATGCCCTGTTCCACGGTCATGTCGAGATGGCAAACCTCGCTCTTCGGCAGAATCAGCAGGAAGCCTGCAGTGGGGTTGGGCGTCGTCGGAACAAACACCGTTTCATGGTCACCCGAAAATCCCAGGGACTGGCCGTCGATTTTCCCGGTGACGAACCCGATGCTATAGCACCCTTTCCGGGGATATTCAACCAGCGCAACACCGCTGAAGTTGTGCTTCACCGAGAAGGTCTCCATGACCTGCTTGACCGTGGAATAGACGCCCCGCACCAGCGGTACATGGGTCATCGCCCGGTCCCACATCCGCACGATCCGGTTCCCGAAATAGTTCGCAGAAACCATGCCGACGATCAGGATGATCAGGATCAGGGTGATGATGCCGAGACCGGGGAACTTGTACCCGATGACGTAACTGGGCAGGTCCCCGAGGATGCGGTCGATCCATCCGAGGATAAGCCGGAGAACGAAGATCGTTGCGCCGACGGGAACGACAACGAGCAGGCCGGTGAAAAAATACTTCTGCAGAAGATTCTTCAATTTTTTCACGACGTAATATTACTGATTTTGGCGGGACCGTGCAAGCATTATTTCTCGGAAGTCGTTGAAAAAACGCGGGAGTAGACGCTTTCCCGCAGGATCGGGCCACTCCGGCAGCTGTCCGAGGAAGGCTGACCTCTTGTCGGGAAAGTCAGACAGGTCCCGGACCGAATCACCAGGTGTTGTACGCCGTATTGTCACTGCCGATCAGATCACTTGCGCTGTGCACGTCGAAAATGCCAGCATCCTCGCCTTCCAGGGATACGGTGATCCAGTCCTTTGCCTTGGTAAAGGGATCAACCGGGATCTCGCGAAGGTAGCTCTTGGTCTTGTCCGACTGGCTCACGAGGTCGTCGAGTGCGGCGGGATACTTCCCGTTGTCCGCGTAGTACTGATCCAGCGCTTCGCGCATCTGGAACAGGTCCTCCTTGAGAACCGACTCTTTCGCCCGGACAACGGAATTGCTCAGATTGGGTTGCGCGATGGTTAGGAGCACCCCCATGATGGCGAGTACGATAATTAACTCAATAAAGGTGAATCCCCGCTCGCTCCGAAGATGTCCGGTTCCCGGGGACACTCGCTTGATAGAATGTATTCCTGCGCCGTTCATCTCCGGCATTGTCTTCCCGATCCCGTCACCACGTAGCATATTTTGATCCGTCCAGTGCTTCGGCTTCGCTCTTCGAATAGACATCGAAGACATTCCCCCCGCCCCACTGCGTGGAGTCAGGAGCGTCGCCATAGGACCGCAGGCCCCAGTTGTTCGTCTTATCCGGCGATTCCAGCGGCATCATGGGATCCCGGGGAATCCGCCGGAGATACTTCCGCGTTTTTTCAAGCGACCCGCTCAGCGTGAGCGGTTCCGTCAGCTGTTCCAGGGACTCGGGATAATAATCCTGGTCCATCTTGCAGTAATCGCTCGAAAGAGCCTTTACCTTGGGATCGCAGTCGCGCCGGAAAGCGTCGATGGCCGTGCGGATCGTCCGGAGAGCGCTCCGGAGCTCCATTTCCCTGACCCGTTTCACCGTCATACGGGAGAAGGGAACGACCGCCGACGCCAGGATACCCACGATGGCGATGACCACGAGAAGTTCGAGGAGCGTCATCCCTCCTGCTGATGCAACTGCACGCTTCATGCTCGCCTACTTCACAACGACCTGAGCGCCTTTCAAGGATGTCTTGATCGGCTCCCGGTTGAAATTGCTGAGTTTGACGCTCTTGACCGTCACCGGGCCCTGACCGGCAGCCTTGCCCTGGAACACGACAGTGCCGAGCGTTCCCGTCCCCATCACGCCGCCCACGTCGCCGATGCGCGTAATGTAGAGGTCCACGGTTCCCGCCTTGATGTTGCTCGAAAAAAGGAACGATGTCTGCTGGCCGTCTTTCTTGAGAAAATCCCCTTCCGCGGCGGACTTGAAGTCCATTACTTTCGGATCGTAGGACAGCGTGAGGATCGCTCCGTAGAGATCCTTCACGTTCGTCGCCGCGATATCGAAGCGTATATCCTGTCCCACCGCCGATGTGGCGTCGGCGGGTTTGAGTTCGACGGTCGCCGCCGCCTGCTCACCCGTAACGGTGGGCAGGGACACCGGGCCCTCTTCCTTCGCTTCGCCGGGTTTCAGCGGCGCGGGCTGTTCCCGCCTGGCCAGCTGGTCGAGAATGGCGGTCTTGTCGATCGGTTTCTCCGGAGCCGGCTTGGAGCTCTTGGCCGTGTTGGTCACGAACAGCGGCTTCACATCGAAAGCCTCTTCCGTTCCCGACCAGAAGGACTGGCTGTCCTTGTCGGGGACTTCCAGCCCGCGAACGATATTGGGGGTGATGGACATGAGAATGTCGGTCTTGACGGTCCCGTCATCGGACGACGAAAAGAGCTTGCCCAGGATCGGGATATCGCCCAGGAGCGGGATCTTGTTCTCCGCCCTCCGCTCCTCGTCCTTGATCAGGCCGCCGATGATCACCGTCTCGCCGTCGCGGAGGTTGATGGTCGTATCGGTGTTCCGTGTGCCGAACTTGTACTGCTTCTGACCGTTGCCGAAATCAATGGCATCGCCGAGGCTGCTGATCTCCAGGCTCATCTTGAGCGTCACCGTGTTGTTCAGGTGGATCGTCGGTTCGATGTTCAGCTTGATGCCCACGTCCTTGTATTCGAAGGTGGACGTGACGGCCACCGTGGCCGTGGACTGAACGGTCGAGGTCTGTACCGGGATCTTGTCGCCGATATGGAACTTCGCCTGCTTGTTGTTCAGCACGCGAACCCGCGGGTTTGCCAGGGTCTGGGCGTCGGAATCCTGTTTGATCAGCCGGAGGAGCACGGTGGGGAGGGACAGCATGACGTTGCTGCTGTTCATATTCTGGAGATCCTTGAGCGTGAACACGGCGCTCGAGGTTGCCGTTCCCGCCACCGTCGTGCCCTGCGCGGTGGTTCCCACGGCCGTCGTCGACGTGCCGAGCTGGGCGCCGACCTGCAATCCGGGCTGGAAGCTCCAGCCGTACTGCAGGGACTTCGTGCGCGAGATCTCCAGGATCTCCACGTCCAGGATCACCTCCGCCTCCTTGAGGTCGTTGGCCGAGATGACCTTTTCCACCAGTTTCATTTTTTCCGGCGTATCGCGCACGGTGATCGAGTTCAATACCTCGTTCACGTACACTTTTTTGGTATCCAGCATGGACCGGAGCAGATTAACGATGTCCTTGGATTTCGCGTTGTTCAGGTAGAAGGTCTTCATGACCAGATCCTGGTACTGGTCCATCTTTGCCTTCGTTTTCGGGATGATGATGATCGTGTCGGCGCTGATCTTTTTCATGAACAGTTTGTTCGTCGAGAGCAGAAGGTTCAGCGCGTACTGGAACGACACGTCCTTTACGAAGATCGTGACCGGTTGCGCCTTGACCTCCTCGTCGAAGAGGATGTTGATGCCCGAGAGCTTCGAGAGCAGCTCGAAGACCTCCTTGATGTTCGTGTTCTTGAAGTTCAGCGTGATCGGTTTGTCCGAGGCAAGCGTCAGAGCGTCCTCGGGTTCCACCTCGCTCCGCTTCTTGTTGAGCTTATCCAGAGCGTCCTGGTACTTGAGGTTCTCGGGATCGAGGTCCACGGCCCTGCCCAGCTCGGTCGTCGCATCGGCGAGGCGGTTCAGCTCCATGAAGGTCAGGGCGGCACGGTAATGCTCCTCCGCCTGTTTCATGTTCAGCACCGATTTGAGGGCGCTCTGGATGGCCGCGTTCGTCGGATTCAGGTAGATGGCCTGCTGCAGCTCCACGATGGCCTGATCGAGCTTGCGCTCCTTCAGGAAGCTCTTTGCCCGCTTGTAATGTTCGTTCGCAGCCGTTTCCTCGGCGCGCAGCAGCGCGGAACGGTATTCGATGTCCTGGGGGCTGCTCTTGAGCGCGTCGCGGTATTCCTTGACCGCCAGGTCCCAGTCGCCGCGCTTCGCGTACTGTTCGCCCCGCTGGAACGCCCGGGAGCCGGCGCAACCGGCTGCCCCGGCCAGCAGGACCACCGTGAGTAGAACGATCCCGAATCTTTTCATTCCATCCTCCGCAACCGCTTCAGCCGTCTCCTGCAGGGAGCGGCCGATCGCCGGCGCCTTCCGTCACTGCCTGAATGGATTTTTACCGACCATCAACCGCAGCGCGGCTTGCTGCTGCTAGGCGCTCCGGATATAGGTCACCAGCTTCATCTCCAGCTTGAGCCGGCCCTTGTCCTTGAACAGCTTCAGATCCTGGATGCCCACCAGCCGGTCCGTGGTCTCCACCTCGTAGATGAACCGCTTCAGGTCCTGGTAGGGGCCGGAGACCGGCACCGTCAGCATGAGCAGGGTCTGGCTGCCGGCATCCTGCTTGGGGATGTCGGAGCTGATCGCGCCCGTGGTCAGGTTGAGCTTTCGCGCGGACTGGATCAGGTCCTTGATGATCAGCGGCACGTCCTTTTGTGTGGGCATCCCCGTTTTGAGCCCCGCAAAGGCCTGGCGCTGCTTCTGGAACAAGAGCGCCTCGGTCTGCCGTTTTCTGAGCTCCGAAAGGGCCGACCGCTGACCGTGTACGCGGGACGCGGCAGGAGACACCACCGCTGCGTACAACACGACGTTCAAGGCCGCCATGACGGCGAACATCCAGAGCGCGGCAAGAAAGAGCTTATTTTTCCTGCCCGCGCGCAGGTCCTGCAACCACGGCAGGCTGCTGATAACTGATCGCCACATTGAATGCAAGGTTTCCTTTTTCCATGGATTGGCGCTTCAAGAGCGGGTTCGTGAAGACCTGCGACTGCTGCAAACCGATCATCAGGCTGCTGAGCGCCTCCGGGGAATTGGCGATGCCCTCCAGCGAGGCGGTATGATCCTTGATGTTGAACTCCACCTTCTCCAGAGCGATGCCTGCAGGGAAAGCCTCTTCGATCCCCGTCAGGAGACGGGTCCAGGACATGCGGCGCGCATCGAGCAAGGCCGTCATGCCGGCAAGCGTCTTCGCAAGTTCCTCCCGCTCCTGCATCACGGGCCGCAGTTTCTCCTGTGACTTCGCCAGATCGCTCACCTGTCCGGCCAGCGCCGCGCTTTCCGCGCGATACGCCCGGGCATACCAGAGCGACGCCGCAGCGCCGAGAAGCAGGAAGAGCGAGAGCAGCGCGAGGATCGCCTGGATCCTGACGAGAAGCCGGTAATTGACGCCGGCGAAATTGATCGTGATGGACTGGCGCTTTTCGGTCATACCGCGCCTCCGGCGCCGAAAGCGGGCGCAACCGAAGCCAGATCGTTCCCTGCCGAGGGGATCACGGCCTGGGGCTGCAGAATGCGCACGTCCATGGTCGTCCCGGACTGCATACCTTCGGCTACCGCAGCCGTCATCTCTCCGTCGCCGGCCAGATAGAGGCGGCTGATGTCGGCCTGCTGCTGGCGGTCCAGATGCGTATAGAAATGAATGGAGTCCTCCAGTTCGCCGGTCAGGCGGCCGGCCGCATCCGCTCCCGGGCCTCCTTTGATCTCCCGCGACCGGTAGAACCGCGGTCCGCCTCGGTCCATGACGATCGTCACATAGGCTCCGTCAGCGATCCAGACGAACGTGAAGCCGGAACCGGAGGGATCCGCCATGACCGGGCTGTAAAAGTTCAACGCCTGAAAAGAGGCCAGGCCCACGGACCAGGGTTCCAGGCCCCGGTCAACAACAAGGGACTCGTATTCTGCAAGAATATCGGATTTCATGACACAAGCCAGCACCGTTGAGCCTTTCTCCGTGCGGCCGATGACCTGATAGCGGACGGTGGTTGACGTCATGTCGAAGGCAGCCCCCTTTTCGAGGCGCCAGCGGACGAGCCGGTCGCGGTCCGCCGTTCCCGCCGGCAATTCGTCGAAATCGAAGATCTGTACCCTGGCGATGCTGTCGGGGAGCGCAAGCCCGACGCGTCGGGAAGCATTCGATGCGCGGCCCAGGACCTTCGTCAGAACGGCGGCGAGCCCGTCCCGGTCAGCGATATTCCGGGCAGCATAGCTCTCCGTTATCATGCCGGACGTCAGCGGCTCAGCAGCTGACGCAAGAAGGGTTGGTGTTCCACGAGAGGGAGAAAGGACTCCCATCCTGAGCGCCTTGGAAGACAGGGAAATCCCGATGGAAGGCCGCTGAAACATGGTGAGCATTAGATGCATATTAGCAAAGGCCAGCAGGAGAAGTCAATTCTTTTCGATACTTGCCCCCGGATTCCACAGGGTGATTGTTCGGTAAAAAATCGAAAAAGAGGCACCGTTTGCAGGCACAAGCATAAAAAGAAAGGCCTGGCAAATGCCAGGCCTTTGAGATCATGGAAGTAACGCGTCCAGCTACCAGTTCCCCGTCACCGGTGTGACGCCCGTGAGGCCCACACCGAAGATACCGAAGGTATCGGTAGGTTCGCCGTCCCAGGCCCCGGACTGGTTCTTGTCCAGGTACCAGTAGC
>JAKAHZ010000015.1:0-33285 GCA_021814615.1 Nitrospirota bacterium
GTCGGTGATATCCTGGGCGATGGCCAGCAGACGCTTCCTTCCGCTGACGACCACGACCTCGCCGCTGAAAAGACAGATGACCTCTCCGCCGTCCTTGCGGCGAAGCGCGAGCTCAATCCCCGCCACGCGCCCCTTCTCGCGAAGGATGCCGATCATGCTGTCCCGTTGCTCTCCGGTGATCCAGCCCAGCTCGGTAACGGACCTGCCGACCGCTTCTTCGCGCGCGAATCCTGATGCAGCCAGGAACTTGTCGTTCACATCGATCAAGACGCCGGTATCGATGTCGCTCAGGGTGATGAGAAGCGGCGCCTGCCGGAAAATGGTCGAGAATTTCTGCTCGCTCTCGCGCAACGCTTCGTGCTGCGCTTTCCGTTCGCGCCGCACCGCCGCTTCGCGCAGCTCCCGTTCCATCGCGGGTACAAGCCGACCCATCGCGTCCTTGATCAGATAGTCATGGGCGCCGGCTTTCATCATGGCGACGGCGTTCTCCTCGCCGATGGTGCCCGAAATGAGGATGAAGGGGACGTCCCCCGCCATTTCCTGCACGACCCGCAGGGCCTCGGGGCCGCTGAAACCGGGCATCTTGTAGTCGCACAGGACAAGATCCCAACTCCGCTCGCGAAGGGCCGCTTCGAGCGCGGGCCGCGTATCGACCCGCAGCGATTCCGGGGCAAAACCGCCCTGCTTGATCAGCCGCAGTGCCAGCAGCGCATCGTCCTCATTATCCTCGACGATCAATACCCGTATGTGTCTTGTCTCATCCATCATGCAAGGGGAGGCGGTTCGTTCAGAGCCAGCCAGTATAATCCCAGCTCCCTGACGGCTGCCGTGAACTGATCGAAATCCACCGGTTTTCTGATGTAGCTGTTCGCGCCGAGGAGATAGCCGTTCCGCAGGTCCTCGTCCTCCCGCGACGAGGTGAGAATGACGACAGGCAGGAGCCGCGTCCGCTCCGCCTGCCGGATCCTCCGCAGGACCCCAAACCCGTCGACCTTCGGCAGTTTCAGGTCCAGGAGCACCAGATGGGGCAGCTGCCCGCCGGTTCCGCCGAGCAACTGATCGAGCGCTTCCTGGCCGTCACGCGCAACCCGCACCTCGGTCAGGATACGGTTCTGCCGGAAGGCCCGGATCGTGAGCAGCTCATCATCGGCATTGTCTTCGACCAGGAGTATGTGCCGTTCCCCTGTCATGCCGCACGCCCCAGGGTGAAGTAGAATGTCGCTCCCTTGCCCACCTCGCCCTCGGCCCAGACCGTGCCGCCGTGGCGGTGAACGATCCGCTGGACCGTGGCAAGTCCGATGCCGGTGCCGGGGAACTCCGCATCCGAATGCAGGCGCTGGAACACGCCGAAGAGCTTCTGCACATAATGCATGTCGAATCCGGCGCCGTTGTCCTTGATGAAGAAGGCGCGGGACGGCCCGTTGCCCGCCATGCCGAAGAGAATCCGCGGCTGGGGCTGCTTGGTCGTATACTTCCAGGCATTGCCGAGCAGATTTTCGAGCACCACGCGGAGCATTTTGCGGTCGCCGGCGCCGGTCACGCCGTCCTGCACCGTCACGCGGACCGGCCGCGCCGGATCTGCGGCCTGCAGGTTCCCGGCGATCTCGCGGGCCATGGCGCTCAGGTCCACCTGCTCGATCAGCATATCGCCGCGCGTGAGCCGGGACAGTTTGAGCAGGTCGTCGATAAGCTGACCCATGCGCTGGCTCGCTTTCCGGATGCGTTTGAGATGGTCCCTGCCCTCCGCGTCGAGTTTGTCCAGGTAATCGTCGAGCAGCGCCTTGCTGAAACCGTCGATGCTCCTGAGCGGAGCGCGAAGGTCATGGGACACGGAATAGGCAAAGGCTTCGAGCTCCCGGTTCGCGGCGGTGAGCTGCGCGGTCCGCTGCTCCACGTTCTCCTCAAGTTCGAAGTTCAGTTTCATGATCATATCTTCCGTCGTTTTTCGGCGTTCCGCCATGTCGTTGATTTCGCGGGCGAGACCGCCGATCTCGTCGCGGCCTCCCGCCGGAAGCCGATGATCCAGATCCCCCTGGCCGATGATCTGTATCCCCTGCACGACTGTCTGCAGAGGCCGGGTAAGGCGATAGACGACGCTGAAACACAGCAGCGAACCGAAGGCGATGGCAAGCGTTCCGGCTGCGAGTTCTCTTCCCCAAAGAGCGTGCAATGCGGCGTTCCGCGCCTGTCCGGGTTCTCCGATGAACAGCTCGTCGCCTGCGCCGGTCTCGACCGGCACGCCTGCCTGATACCATTCGCCTCCCGGAAGCCGCGCGACGGAGCGTTGCCCCCCGCCCCTGAGCACGGCGGCATGCAGGGCGTCCTCCGGAACGGAACGGGAAAAGGTATGTGCCGCGACGGATCCCGTGCTGTTCTTGACAAAGAGATAGGCGATGCCGCCGTTTCGTTCCTGGAGTCCGCGCAGCATGCCCGGTAGCGCGTCGCGCTGTCCCTCGCGGAGCGGCTCCTTGAGCTCCTGAGCCAGGCGTTCCGCGGTCAGCAGCAAAACACGATCTTGTTCCGCAAGCAGGGCGGCGGTGGCGCTTCGGTGAGAGAAGACCAGCACCGCAATGATACAGCCCGCGAGGATCGCGGACATCAGCACTCCGATCTTGGCCCACAATTTCATGGCGCTCCTGGCGATAGGGCAGGGCGGACGGATAGATGCGCACCGGCAAACCATGCCCATGGAGGACGGAATCTTTTTTAAAATATAGAGAAGCCGTCCGGTTCTGTCAAGAAGGGCATCTCCGGGTCCGTACGGCACCGACGGGAGGGTATACTTAGAAGAAGAAGCTCCGCGAAAGGGCGGGTGACGACATGCGAAAGATCATCCTCTATATTGCCACGAGCATCGACGGGTACATCGCCCGTCCCGACGGCGGTATCGACTGGCTGTTCACCGACCAGGACTACGGGTACCGCGAGTTTTTCTCGACCATCGACACCGTCGTTATGGGAAGGAAAACCTACGAGCAGGCGCTCGCCTTCGGCGCCTACCCCTACGCCGGAACGGAAGGATATGTCTATTCCCGGACCCGGAGCGGCCGGGCCGGCGAGCAGGCACGGTTCGTCTCCGGCGATCCGGCCGCCCTCGCGGCACAGCTCCGCGCGCGTTCAGGAAAGAATATCTGGCTGGTGGGCGGAGCGAAGGTCGTCGAGGCCTTCATGGCCGCCGACCTGATCGATGACTATGTGATCTCCGTGCATCCCGTGGTGCTCGGCAGCGGCATTCCCCTCTTCCGCCCGCCCTTGACCACGACATGGCTGCAGTTTGTCGATGTGACGACCTTCAACACCGGCCTCGTTCAGACAACCTATTCGAGGAAACAGCGTTGAGCCGCGGCCGGCATTCCCCGCCGGCGGATCCTTCAGTCCGAGGTGCTCACGGAGGTCCCGTTTCCGCGATCGAAACGCTCGACGACCGCGATATTATCCAGTCCGTGCTCCGTGAATTCCTTGACGTACCGTTCCTCGATCGGTTCCTCGATCTTCGCGCGCTCCTCCGCGCTCATTGCCCGCAGTTGATCCCATCCCCCCGCCTGATTTGCCGCATCGCGCTCGGCCAGGCGGTACATCAGCTCATCCCAGAAACTGCTGTCTGTAAAAGCGTCGATCCGGGAGCTGGCCTCGGAGTGCTCCTCCAGTTCGGCCGTGGGGAAGAGGCGCGTGCCGTCGGAGCTCCGTTCGACGAGAGCGCCGAATCCTTCCCGCTCCGCCAGACCATAGACCTTCTGGAGCAGCGCAAGGTAGCGTTCGTTGTCCGGTTCGTCCTCGTCGTGATGCGCCGTCAGGACCCAGTCGGCGATATACAGGAGGTCCAGCAGGTCGCGGAATTCGGTTTTTGACAATTCGATCTTCATAAGCTCCTTTCGGTCGCCGGGCCCCCCCGTCAGGAAGCAGACAGCGCTCTCGCCAGGACATCCTGCAGCATCTCGATGGTGTAGGGCTTCTTGAGGAAGGCGTGGAATCCGTACTTCCGGTAGTCGGCGACCGCGGAATCATCTGAGTAGCCGCTTGACATGACCGCCGTCACCTGCGGATCGATCTCCTGCAGGCTCCGGAGCGTCTCCAGGCCGCCCAGTCCGCCGCGGACCGTGAGGTCCAGGATCACGATATCATAAGCCGTTCCCGCATCCCGGGCGGAGCGGTATTTGGCAATGGCTTCTTCGCCGTTCTGCGCGAATTCCGTGGCATGTCCCAGCGCCTCGATGAGCCGTCCCGCGATCCGCCGAACGAACTCCTCGTCGTCCATGACCAGGACCCGGCCCCGCCGGTTCGGCGCCGGCGCGGGGAATACCGTCTTCGCTTCGGGGCGGGCGGCGGAAGCGGGCAGATAGAGCAGGAACTCCGTGCCCTTTCCCACCTCGGAGCGCACCTGAATCGTCCCGCCGTGGTTCCTGACGATGGAATAGGAGGTGGCCAGACCCAGGCCGCTGCCCTTTTCCTTGGTCGTGAAATAGGGATCGAAAATCCGGTCAAGATACTTCCCCGGGATGCCGATACCCGCATCGCGGATGGCGATCTCCACATACCTGCCCGCGTTCAGCCGGCGCGGAAGCCCCTCGGCCGGCGCAACGACGTTCCTCGCCGCAATATCCACCGTGCCGCCCACCGGCATCGCCTGGTCCGCGTTCAATACGATATTCTGGATCACCTGGGCAAGCTGCCCGTCATCGGCCTCGGCAAGCCAGAGATCGTCATCCACGATGACGCGGCTTCCGGAGCGCGACCCGCTGAGGGCGAACTTCACGGCGCTCTCGATCAGCGGCCGCAGGTCCATCGGCCGTTTGACCGGCCTGCCGCCCTTCGAAAAGGTCAGGAGCTGGTTCGTGAGCTTCACGGTGAGGTGCAGCGCCTTTTCCGCTTCGTTCAGCGCTTCCATGCTCCTTGCAGGGTCCTTCGCGTCCAGCTTGGCCATGGAGATGTATCCGAACACCCCCTGCAGAAGGTTGTTGAAGTCGTGGGCGATGCCTCCGGCCAGCGTGCCGATGCATTCGAGCTTCTGCGTCTTGAGCCGCTCCTCTTCGAGCAGGTGCTTCTCCGTGATGTTGTTGATCGTCTCGATCACCGATGTGACGCTGCCCGACGGGTCCTTGATGGGAAAGGCCTTTGTCTCCACATAGAGCACGTGGCCCTCCTGGTCCGCATGCTTGTGCAGCGCGGTATGCGGCTCGCCGGTGGCGAAGGTGACCCGCACGGCGCATTCCTCCCCCTGGTCGTAGCAGGGCATAGTGATGCTGTGCGATATCTCGTAGCAATGGCGTCCGATCACCTTGTCGCACGCCAGGCCGGCCTGGCCGCAGTAGGCCTTGTTCGCCGTCATGATCCGGTAGTCCCGGTCGATGACGATGAACCCCTCATCAACGGTATCGAGGATGTTCCGGATAAATCGTTCGCTCTTCAGGGCCTGCTCTTCGGCGATCTTCTGCTCGGTGATATCCTGGGCCGTGCCATGCAGGATGACCTGCTTGCCGCTCTCATCGTGCCTGAGCTCCGCCTGGGCGTGAATGATACGCTCCGTTTCGTCGCGCAGGCGGATGCGGTAATCGACGCTGAAATGCCTGCCGGATCGGACCGTTTCATCGATGGCCTCCCTCACGATCAACCGGTCGTCGGGATGGATCATTTCGAGGAAGAGGTTGAAATCGGCAGGGTCCTTCCCGGGGTCGAGCCCGATCAGCCGGAAGAGCTCGTCGGACCAGACCACCTGACCGGTCGTGAGATTATGCTCCCAGCTCCCGATATGCGCCATGCGCTGGGATTCGCTGAGCAGCAGTTCGCGCTCGCGCAGGGCGGCATCCGCCTGCATGCGTTCCGAGATATCCCGCGCCACGGCGATCATGTACTCGCCCGATCCGACCGTGACGTAGCTTACGTTCGTTTCTACCGGGAAGGTGCTGCCGTTTTTCCGCTTCATCACGCCTTCGACGAGGAGATAGCCGCGGCGCTTCACCTCCGCCACGTGGTCCTGCCAGCGCAGGGTGTCGGGAAATCTCATTTCGATATCCCGGACTCCCCGCTGCAGCAGCCCGTTCCGGTCATAGCCCAGGATGTCGCATGCACGCTCGTTCACGTCGATGAACCTGCCGGTCCCGGGATCGTTCACGAAGATCGCTTCATTCGACCGGTTGATGAGGTTCCTGAACAGTTCCAGGTCGCCTTCCACCTTCCTGCGCCAGGCGATCTCCTGAAGCAGATCGCGGTTGATACGGGAGAGCGACCGGTAGCGCCAGAAGGCCATGCCGCAAACGGTAATGAAGATAAAGAACCCCGCCGTCAGCAGGATCCTTTTCGTCGTCCAAAAGATCGTCGGCGCGCCGTACCAGGCGAGATAGATGCGCTGATATTCCGGTCCTCCCACGAATGCCGCGAGCGCGTTGTTCAGCCGTCCCAACAGCTCGCTCCTGCCCTTGCGCACCGCAAGGCACCGCTCCCGCTCGGCAAAGGGCTTTCCCGCCGTTTTGATGCGGTCGTCCAGGCCCGCATCCCGGGCGCTCTTCAGGATCATGGACTCCTCTCCGGCGAGGAGATCGATCCTGCCGGCGAGGAGCTGGAACAGGCCTTCCTGATAGCTGACCTCGGTTTCGAGCTTCACGCCCTGACGGTTCTTCAGCTGCTCGTAGGCCATGCCGCCCGCCACAACGCCTGTCGTGAGGCTTCCGGGAAGGGAAGCGGAATCGATGCTGCTGTGCTTGCGGGTGAAATACGAAAGATAGGAAACTTCGATCGGCTGCGTAAAGAGCAGGATTTTTTCCCGTTCCTCGCTTCTCATCAAGACGCCCAGATCGGCTTCGCCGCTCTCGATCGCCCGGATCATCTCCGGCCAGCTGTTCCTGCAGATATGGTTCACCTGCAAACCGCTCTCCCGGGCGATGCCGTTCATGACATCAACGAAAAAACCGGCGGGCCTGTCGGTCTTCGAATCCCAAAAGGAGACCGGAGGATATTTGCAATGGGACACCGCGACGACGCTCGCCGGGCCAGGTTGTCCGCCGGCGGCCTCCGCCCGCAATGTCGCCGGTGCGACGAGAAACCAGATGAGCAGAAACAGCATCCTCAGGGCGGGAAGTCCCGCCCCCCTTCGGGGAGTGGTCATGGCAAGCCCCTCCGCTCCGTTCTATCCTGCCGCAGGACTGCTCCCGCGGTCATGCAAGCAGTTCGTTCAGCACCGCGCGCAGCGCATCGATATCGTAGGGTTTCTTCAGGACCGCATTGAACCCCTGTTGCAGAAAGTCCGATGAAACCGCGTCATCGGAGTAACCGCTCGACATAACGGCCCGCACCGCCGGGTCGATGGCCCGCAATCCCCGGACCGCTTCCAGCCCGCCCATGCCGCCGCGGATCGTGAGGTCCAGGATGACCACATCGAAGGGCCGGCCGGCATCCCTGGCTTTGCGGTAGGCTTCCAGGGCCGCTGCGCCATGCTCCGCGCAAACAGCTTCGTGGCCGAGCTCGCGAACGAGTTCCGACGCCACGTCGCGGACCACGGCTTCATCGTCCATGATCAGCACCCGGCCCCGTTTTCCAGCCGCCTTTATACCGGCGCTCTGCTCCGCCTCGGCTCGGCTGCGCGACGCGGGAAGGAAAACCTCGAAGGTCGATCCCCTTCCCGGCTCCGATGCCACCGTGATCACGCCGCCGTGGTTCCTGATGATCGCATAGGATGTGGCCAGGCCGAGTCCGCTTCCCTTCTCCTTCGTGGTGAAATAGGGATCGAAGATGCGGGGCAGGTATTCCGCCGGGATGCCGGCGCCGCTGTCCTTCACCGAAATCCGGACATGCGTCGTATCGGCCAGGCCGGCGGGAAGTTCCGGCGATGACGGAGAGACGTTGGACGCCGCGATCGAGATCGTGCCTCCCAGCGGCATGGCCTGGTCCGCGTTCAGGACAATGTTATGGATCACCTGGCCGATCTGCCCTTCGTCCGCCTCCACGGGCAAGAGGTCTCGCGCAAGGTCGATCCGGTAGCTGACCTGCGAGCCGCTCAGCGCGAAGCGCACGCTGTTCTCGATGACCGGTCCGAGGGTCATGAACGTTCTGACGGGCTTGCCCCCCTTGGAAAAGGTCAGGAGCTGGTTGGTCAGGTTCACCGCCTGGTGCAGGGCCTTTTCAGCCTGCTGCAGCAAGGCGGCGGCACGTTCCCGATCGCCGAGCGCCAGCTTGGCCATGGAAATGTACCCGAATACGCCCTGCAGGAGATTGTTGAAGTCGTGGGCGATGCCGCCGGCCAGCGTTCCCACGGACTCGAGCTTCTGGATCTTGAGCAGCTCCTGTTCCAGGCGCTTCGTTTCGGTGATGTCCCGGAAAGCCACCACCGATCCGGCGACGCCGTTCTCCCCGACAATGGGGCTGCAGACCACGGAAATCGGGAAGACCGTTCCATCCTTCCGCACAAAGACTTCGTCATTCGACGCATAACGCGTCCGCCTCAGCGCGGAGCCGTGCATGCGGCAGGCTTCCTGCGGCAACGGCGTTCCGTCGGCCTTGCGGAAATGAATGAGCTCATGAGCGCCCCGATCGTTCAGTTCGTCGGCGGTCCAGCCGAGAAGGCGCCCTGCTTCTTCGTTCATGAACGCGATCCTGCCGGTTTCGTCGAGCACATAAAGCCCTTCGGCGATGCTTGCCGTTATGTTGCGCAGCGTTTCCGCGGACCGCCTGATCTCGTCGAGGTTTATGGCGTTCCTGATCGCGATCGCCGCCTCGTTGCCGATATTCTCGTAGATCGCCACATCCTCGGGCGTAAACTCCCGCTGGCTGCGCGAATGGCCGATCAGGACGCCGAAGATATCGTCTCCCAGCATCATGGGCACGCAGAGCGCCGACCGGATGCCCTCCTTGCGCACCACCGCAGGAACGGCGAATCGCGTTTCCTCGTTGAAATCGACGACCGCGTCCGGCCGCCGGTTCCGCACCACGTAGGTCGACAGCCCCTGGCCCTCGACGAGCGTGAAGGTGCCGACCATGGACCGCGGGAACCCCAGAGTGTCCATGATCGTCAATCCGTGTTTGTCTTCAGAAAGGGCCATGATGGTCGAGTAATCGAACCGCAGCAGGTCCACTGCCGTCTGCACGGCGGTCCGGTAGAGGCGGGATACGTCGGTGGTCGCGGTCATCTCGCGCGAGACGGCGAGCAGGCGCTGCAGGTCATGGGAATACTTGCCGATCTTTTCCTCGGCGCGTTTCCGTTCGGTGATGTCGGTGATCACGCCCACGACGCCGATCACACCGCCCCGCGCATCGAGAAAGCGTTTCGCGGCGAGGTGCCCCCAGAAAGGGGACCCGTCCTTCCGGACGTAGGGGCGTTCGATTTCCGTCGCCGGTATCTCGCCGTCCAGGAGCGCCGTCAGATTCCTCCTGCTCTTCTCCTGGTCGGCCTGATAGACGTGATCCACGTAGTTGCTTCCGATGAATTCCTCCATCGAGCGGCCGAACATCTCGGCCATGCGCCTGTTGGCGAGCGTGAAACGGCCGCGCCGGTCAACCAGGCCGATACCGACGTTGGAGGTGTCGAAAACCTGCTGGAGAATCGCCTTCTGGCGCTCCAGCTCGGCCTCTGCTTTCTTGCGCTCCGTGATATCCTGGGCGATCGACAGCAGGCACTGTGCCCCTTTCACCGTGATCAATTCGCCGCTGTACAGGCAGATGACCCTTCCGCCGTCCTTGCCGTGCAGCGTGAATTCCATGCCTGCCACGCGTCCCTGTGCGCAAAGGGTCTGGTAAACCCGTGAACGGTCTTCCTCCGATACCCAGCCGATCTCCACCGGCGTCTTCCCGATCACGTCTTCGCGTCGGTGCCCGGAAATTTCGAGGAACTTCTCGTTCACCTCGATGAATCGGCCGGTCTGCACATCGCTCAACGTAACCAGGAGCGGCGCCTTCTCGAAGATGCGGGAGAACTTTTCCTCGCTCTCCCGCAGCGCTTCTTCGCTTCGCTTCCGCTCCCCGATGTCTCGAACGATAGCCTGCAGGCAGGGTTTGCCTCCCAGTTCGAGCATGCTCAGGGTGATTTCGACGTCGAAGGTCGCGCCGTCGGCGCGTGTGGGCTGCCATTGGAACACCTGCGGAATGCCGCTCATCGCCCCGGCTACCTTTTCCCTGATAACCTCAGCAGAAAGCCGTCCGTCGGGCTGCCGCTCGCGCGTGAATTCGCCGGGATGGCGGCCGATAAGCTGTTCCCGCGGGAGGCCGTACATCTCCGCGCCCTTCTGGTTGCAATCCCGGAAGCCCGATTCATCATAAATGAAGATGCCGTCTTTCGCCGACTCAAAGAGCAGCCGGTACTTCGCGTCCCGTTCCCGGAGCGCCTCCTCCGCCTCCTTGCGCTCCGTGACGTCCTGGGCGGTGCCGTACATGCGGACCGGCGCTCCCTGCGCATCGCGGTCCACGCGCACCTCCTCGTGGATATGCTTGATCGTTCCCCCGGGCATGACGATCCGGTAATCGGCTCGGCGGGACTCGCGGGTGGCGACCTGGGTCCGGAATATCTCGCGGTCGTCCGGGTGGAGCCGCGCGTACAGGATCTCCGGCGTGAGCGGGCCGGCTTCCGGAGGCACGCCGAAGATACGGAACAGCTCTTCGGACCACCAGATGCGGTTCTCCGCGATCTCGTAGCGCCAGGTGCCGATGCGGGCGATCTGCTGGGCGGTCCGCAGCGCCGATTCGCCCTCCTGCAGTTTCCTTTCGCTCTGTTTTCGTTCGGAGATGTCCCGAAGGATCACGAGCGTCAGCGTTTCGCCGTCCTCCTCGTAGGCGGACGCGTTGACCTCCATGTCGAACTCTGCCCCGTCGTCGCGCAGCCCCCGCGTCTCGTAGCTCCAGGGCACGGCTTCTCCCCGGCCCCGGCGCCTGATGTACTCGGTGATCTGCTCCCTGCTGCCGGGTGCGATGAGATCAAGAATCGGCACGCCCGCGAGATCCGTTCCTTCGGGGAAGCCGAACAGCGCCAGGTAGGCGGGATTCACCAGCACGTGTGTTCCCTCCTTCGATACGCCGATAGCGTCACGCGAGTTCTCGAAAACCGCCTGGAACCGCGCCTCAAGCTGCTGGTGAGCGGACGAGCGGGGCACCGCGGGACGCCGGGCGCCTGCCGGAGTTTTCGTGCGTTGCGGCGTTTTTCTGCCCTTCATGCATCCTCCCGGATGTCGTTATGCGGAGAGAACCGGATCGACATGCCGCACCGCTACTCCGCCCAGTCGGCGATGAAGATGTCGGTCTCGTGCGGTTTCTGCGGATCGCGGTTCGAGGCGAAGGCCAGCTTCTTCCCGTCGGGGGAAAACATCGGGAAGCTGTCGAAGACCTTGTTGAAGGTGATGCGCTCGAGACCGGTCCCGTCGAGATTGACGAGATAGAGTTCGAAATTGTGGCCGTATTGTTTGATGTCCTCGCGCCAGTCATCGAGATTGCTTGCGAAGATGATCCGTTTGCCGTCGGGGTGCCAGGACGGCGCGAAGTTGGTCGCCCCGTTCCGGAGCAGCAGCCGCTTGTTCGATCCGTCGCTATCCATCACCCAGAGGTCCAGCGGGAAGGCAAGGATGTAATTCTTCTCCATGCAGTCCTTCCACTGCTGCTTCTCCGCCTCCGTTTCCGGGTACCAGGCGCGCCACACGATTTTGGACCCGTCGGGCGAGAACCAGGGTCCGCCGTTATAGCCCATGCGGTCGGTCAGGCGCTTCACGCCGGTGCCGTCGCTGTTCATGACATAGACGTCGAAGTTCCCCTCGCGCTGGGACCCGAAGACGATCCGCTTGCCGTCGGAGGAGACGACCGGTTCCGCGTCGTAACCGGGATTGTCGGTGAGTTTTCGCAGGTCCGATCCGTCGGGATTCGCGCTATAGATGTCGTAAGGGTAAAGCGGCCAGACATAGCGTGCGCCGGGAGGAGATTGCGGTTTGGGAGGACAGGCGCCGGGCAGATGGCTCGTGGAGGCGAAGACGATACGTTTGCCGTCGGGAAAGAAGAAGGAACAGGTGTGGGCGCCGTGGTCCGGGCTGACCATGCGCATATCCGAACCGTCGATGTTCATGGTCCAGATCTTATCGCAAGTGTAGCCGCCGCGGCTGGACTGAAAGATGAGCTTCTTCCCGTCAGCGGAGAAGTAGGCTTCGCCGTTGTCGCCGTCGAAGGTGAGGCGGGTCGCATTCCTGAGATGCCGTTCTTCGGAGGGCGCACCGGCATGCTTCGATGCAGGCAGTTGATGGCTGCAGCCGGACAGGATGAAGGCCATCCAGACCATGACGATGATGCGGCGCATTCCGACCATGGTTCCCTCCTCTTGTTGTCAGGATTGTTCTATTATAGTCATACCAAAGGCTCATGTAAAGGTAATCCGCCTTTCAGAATGGCAAGAGATATAATGAAGAAAAGTAAAACCGATGACGTTACGCCGCACCGGTAGTATTCGTGAGGCCGTAATTTCCATGACGAAAACGAGCGCAGGGCTCCTCCTCTATAAAAGGACAAGCAATGAGCTCCGGGTGTTCCTCATCCATCCGGGCGGGCCTTTCTTTATAAAGAAGGATGACGGCGCGTGGTCCATTCCCAAGGGTCTGCTCGAACCGGGAGAGGATCCCCTTGCAGCTGCGCAGCGCGAGTTCGCGGAAGAAACAGGCTGCAGGCCGGAAGGCCAGTTTCTTCCCCTCTCCCCGGTGCAGCAGAAAGGCGGCAAGATCGTCCTTGCCTGGGCAGTTGAAGCGGACTGCGACGCCGACGACATCGTCAGCAATACCTTCGATCTCGAATGGCCGCCGCATTCGGGAAGGATCCAGCAGTTTCCCGAGGCGGACCGCGCTGCGTGGTTCTCCATCGAGGAAGCGAAGAAGAAGATCATTCCTGCGCAGATCGCTTTTCTGGATGAACTGCAGAGCCTGGTCAGCCCACGTTAGGGTCGACGGGCCGCGCGGACATGCAAGCTACTCATAGTGATACAGTACTGAAAATAGCGTTCCGGCAGCGCTTCCAGAGGCGCTCGCGTCTGCCTCTGGTCTATGCTTGTTCCCGCTGCATCGGGCGCATGTCTTCGCACGGCCTTCGTGCATGAGCCACCCGGCGCTTGGGAAAGGCAGAACCTTCTACTATTATTCTTAAGAAGCGGTCCCCTTGCGACCATTCCCGGCATGTGAGCAAGTCCGAGGGTTAAACATTTCAGATGTTTGAGGGCGAAGCCCGAGTTTCTGAAATGTACCGAGGACGCCGAGCATGACGGATCAGAATGGTCGCGGGGTGCCCTTCTTGGGCGCCACCCTTCTTCGGGCAAACAAGAAGGGTGGCACAGATCTTTAGCTTTGCGGCAGACAGATAAGCCTGTCGATCTCCGCTTCGCCAAAACAACCACTCGTCGAATGTCTCCTCGGTTATCTTTTTTGGGCGATTGGGAAAAGCAGCGGCTTTTTGATTTTACATTTGTTACCCATGCGATTGTCTCCCTGCTTCACGCATGGTATAATCGCCGGCATACTTCGCGCGTGTCCCATTCTTTTTCGGAAAGGACTGACGGAATGAAACGAACAGCAACAATTCTCTTCCTTATACTGCTCAGCATCAGCGCCGGCTGTTCCGGCAGGACCGCCTATGACAGTCTCCGCTACAACCAGGACCTGCGGTGCCAGGAGATGCAGGGCAGCGACCGGAACGATTGCATGCAACGGAACCAGATGAGTTACGACGAGTACCAGCGGCAGCTGAAGGAGCGGGACCAGAAGAAGTAGCTGGCGTAGCATCGCTCACCCGCCCTGCTCTGCGTCCCTGCGTCTCCGCGGGACAACGATTTTATCTTCTTTAATTCACTCAGCATCCGTTCCCCTTCCCCTGCCCCCCGCGACCATTTCTTGCAGTTCTTTTCTTCCCTTTTGGCTATACTTGAAAAAGCATGAACACCACCGCACAACACGCCGGATCGGAAACGGCGGGAATCGTGTTCCAGGTGCGCGGCCTCACCAAGGTCTACGAGATGGGCGAGGTGAAGGTGCAGGCCCTGCGCGGCGTGGACTGGGATCTTGCCGAAGGAGAATTGATCGTCCTGCTCGGCCCGTCGGGAAGCGGCAAGTCCACGCTCCTGAATATCATGGGCGGTCTCGACACTGCATCGGGCGGCACGGTCACCTACCGCGGCAAGGAGCTCACCCTCGCCACGGAGCAGGAACTAACCGAGTACCGGCGCTTCCAGGTGGGCTTCGTGTTCCAGTTCTACAACCTCATCCCGAGCCTGACGGCCCGTGAGAACGTCTCCGTGGTGACGGAGATCGCGAAGGAGCCCATGGAGCCCGAGAATGCCCTGGCGCTCGTGGGCCTCTCCGAGCGGCTCGATCATTTCCCCTCCCAGCTCTCCGGCGGCGAGCAGCAGCGCATCGCCATCGCGCGGGCGATCTCGAAGAATCCTGCGGTGCTGCTCTGCGACGAACCCACGGGCGCGCTCGATTCCCAGACCGGCGTGGTCGTGCTCGAAGCGCTGGAGCGCGTGAACCGCGAACTCGGCACACCCACGGTCATCATCACGCACAACGCCGACATCGCGGCCATGGCCGACCGGGTAGTCCATCTCTCGAACGGCATGATCGTGAACATCGCGACGAACGCGGCGCGCAGGCCGCCGGCAGAACTACGGTGGTAAGCTTCGCAAAACTGGTGACACAGGATCAGAAATATAAAAGAGAAACTATTTTACCGCAAAGGTCGCAGAGGAATTCAGAGGACAGCAATGCTTACATGAAGTCCCGATGTTACGGTTCAGTTTTCTCCGCGTCCTCCGCGTCCTCTGCGGTGAATCCGTTGATGTGATTCTGCACTACTACATCTTATGAAGTCTCTCGACAAAAAGCTTTTTCGCGACCTCTGGCACATGAAAGGCCAGGCCCTCGCCATCGTGCTCGTGATCATGAGCGGGATCTCGACCTTCATCATGTTCCTGTCGGTCATGGACTCGCTGATGCTGACGCGCGGCAGGTTCTACGGGGAGCACGGATTCGCCGACGTCTTCGCGAACTGCAAGCGCGCGCCGGAAAGCCTGAAGGAGCGCATCGCCGCCATTCCGGGCGTCGCCCTCGTGGAAACGCGCGTTGCCGCCGAGGTGAAGCTCGACATCCCGGATTTCAGCGAGCCCGTGACCGGCCACCTGGTCTCCCTGCCCGACGACCGGCCGCCGCTCCTGAACACCCTCTACCTCCGCGAAGGCCGGCTGCCCGAGCCCTGGCGGGACAACGAGGTCGTGGTGAGCGAGGCCTTTGCCGAGGCGCATCGGTTCCATCCGGGCAGCAGCTTCGGCGCGGTGATCAACGGGAGGTGGAAGACGCTTACGGTCAGCGGCATCGCCCTCTCGCCCGAGTTCGTACTGGCGGTGCGGCCCGGAGCGATCAGCCCGGATTTCAAGCGTTACGGCATCCTCTGGATGGGCAGAAAAGCGCTCGGCCGGGCCTATGATATGGAAGGAGCCTTCAACGACCTCAGCCTGACCCTCTCGCCCGGAGGGGATGCCGGGGAGGTCATCCGCAGGCTGGACCGGGTGCTCGACCGTTATGGCGGGTTCGGCGCCTACAGCCGGAAGGACCAGATGTCCCACCGGTTCCTGTCCGAGGAGTTCAAGCAGCTTCAGCAGTTCGCCCGGATCTTCCCGCTGATCTTCATCGGCGTTGCCGCGTTCCTGCTGAACGTGGTGATCAGCCGCACCGTGGCGACCCAGCGCGAGCAGATCGCGGCGCTCAAGGCCTTCGGCTATACCACCACGGACGTGGCGGTCCATTTCGTAAAGCTCGTGCTGCTGGTCGTGGCCCTCGGCACGATCGCCGGCATCCTGCTCGGCATCCGGCTGAGCCACGGGCTCGGGAACATCTACATGGAGTTTTACCGGTTCCCCTATTTCCTCTATGTACTCCGGCCCGGCGTGGTGGGCCTTGCCGCGGGCATCACCGGCGGCGCAGCGGTGCTCGGCACGATCCATTCGGTCTGGAAGGCGGTCCGCATCTCCCCGGCGCAGGCCATGCGGCCCGAGGAGCCCGCGCAATACCGGAAGACCGTGGCCGAGCGCATCATCCCGGCCGGGATCCTCTCCCAGCCCACGCGCATCATTCTCCGGAACCTCGAGCGCAGGCCCGTGAAAGCCTTCCTCTCGATCGCCGGCATCGCCATGGCCTGTGCTATCATGGTCGTAGGCGAGTTCTTCGGCGACACGGTGAACTACATGGTGGACATCCAGTTCCGCCGGGTTCATCGCGAGGACATGACCGTCACCTTCATCGATGCGACCTCCGGGAAAGCGCTCCACGAGCTGCAGGGGATGCGCGGCGTGGAATACGCCGAACCGTTCCGCACCGTGTCCGTGCGCCTTCGCTCGGCCAACCGGACCTACCGCACCGCCATCCGCGGCATTGCGAAGGAGAGCAGCCTCTACCGCCTGCTGGACGAGGATTTCCGGGTCAAGGCCATGCCGGAAGCGGGCATCGTGCTGACCGACTATTTCAGCAAGGTGCTCGGCGTCAGACCAGGCGAAAACATCATCGTCGAGGTGCTGGAAGGCGGCAGGCCGGTCCGCACGGTGCCCGTCGCGGGGTTCATCCGGGAGTACCTCGGACTCATGGGCTACATGGACCTGGACGCGCTGAACCGGCTGATGCGGGAAGGTCATGCCATTTCCGGCGCATCCATCACCGTCGATGAACGTCTCCAGCCGTCGATCTACCGGACCCTGGTGGAAATGCCCCGCGTCGCGGGCGCCGTGGTGCGGAAGGACGAGATCAGGAACTTCTACGACACCCAGGCGGAGTCCATGCTTTTCTTCACGTTCGTGGCGACGATCCTTGCGGGCGTTATCGCTTTCGGCGTGGTGTACAACAGCGCGCGGATCAGCCTTGCCGAGCGGGGCAGGGAGCTGGCAAGCCTCCGGGTCCTGGGCTACACGCGGGGCGAGATATCCTACATCCTGCTGGGCGAGCTGGGACTTCTGACGCTCCTGGCGATCCCGCTGGGCTTCCTCTTCGGACGATGGCTCAGCGACTATGTGGCCGTCGCGATCGAGTCGGACCTCTTCCGGATCCCGATCGTGATCGAGTCAGCCACCTATTCCCTGGCAGCATCGGTCGTGGTGGTCTCGGCCGCGGTGTCGGGCCTGATCGTCCGCCACCGGCTGGACCATCTGGACCTGGTGGAGGTCTTGAAGACCAGGGAATGAGTTAAGAGCGAATACATTTTGACGAAGATGGACGCTGACAAAGACTATGAAGATGCATGATAGAACAAGACCTTTGGTTGCGGTCCGCATTAAGCAGCACCGTGCAGTATCATGATTCTTCATAGGGTCTATTCGGCGTCTTCAGTGTCCAAAATCTTCTTCCTGTATCCGATGGGAGTGCTGAAGACGAGAGAGTAGGATCAACGCAAAAAAGATTCTTTGACACTGACGGACACTGAAAGAATCTATGAAACTGCATGATAATTCCGGTCATTCGCGCTACTGCTCTTCGGCGATATGCGCAGTATCATGCTCCCTCATAGGCTTTTATCCGCACCTTCAGTGTCAAAATCTCCTTTGAGGTGCTCATGAAACCTGAAATCCGTCGCAGAGTCTTCGTCATCTCCGTCGGGCTGGTCGTCCTCCTGGCAATCGGCTACGGGTTCCTGCCCAAGCCCGTTTCCGTGGACATGGCCCGGGCCGCCTTCGGTCCCCTTCGCGTGACCGTGGAGGAGGAAGGCAGAACGCGCGTCAAGGACCGCTTCGTTCTCTCCGCGCCGGTTGCGGGCTATCTCCGCCGCATCGAGCTGCAGGCCGGCGACCTCGTGAAGAAAGGGCAGCAGGTGGCGCTGCTGGAGCCGCTTCGCTCCACGGTGCTCGATCCGCGGAGCAAGGCGGAGGCTGAGGCGGCGGTCGCCGCGGCAAAGGCGACGCTGGACGCGGCAAAGGAGAAGTCCCGGGCGGCTGCGGCAGACGCGGACTATGCGCGCGATCACGAGAAGCGGATGCAGCAGCTCGCTGCGAACGGACATATCGCAAAGAACGACCTGGACCAGGCGGTTGCTGAGTCGCGGAAAGCGGAAGCCATGCGCCTCTCGGCAGAAGCAGCGGTAACGGCTGCAAAAGCCGATCTCGAGCGGGCGGAAAGCGTGCTTCGCTATTCCGCAGCCGAGAAACCGGCAACCTCCGACAAAACCGTGGTCCTTCGTTCGCCCGAAGGCGGCCGGGTGCTGAAGCTCCACCGGGAAAGCGAAGGCGTGGTTGCCGCGGCCGAGCCGCTCATCGACATCGGCAATCCCGGCAGCCTGGAGGTGAAGGCAGAGGTGCTTTCCGCCGACGCGGTGAAACTTCACCCGGGATCGATGGTGCTATTCGAGCGGTGGGGCGGCGAAAAACCCCTGGAAGGCAAGGTGCGCGTTGTCGAGCCCTCGGGGTTCACGAAAGTATCGAGCCTGGGTGTGGAAGAGCAGCGCGTGAACGTGATCGTCGATTTCACCTCGCCCTTCGAGCTCTGGAAGCAGCTCGGCGACGGCTACCGGCTGGACACGACGTTCATCCTCTGGGAGAGCCCGAAGGTGCTGCAGGTGCCTGCAAGCGCCCTCTTCCGCAACGGCGACGGCTGGGCGCTCTACACAATCGAGAACCGGCGGGCAAAGCTCATTGCCGTCGACGTGGGCAAGCGGAACGGCACTGCTGCGGAGATCGCGAAAGGGCTTGCCAAAGGCGCAGCAGTGATCGCCAATCCCGACGACAACATCAAGGACGGCATCCGCGTGAAGGTGCGCAGCACGAACTGATTCCCGCAGATATCCCCCGAAAATACCCCGACTCTCTCATTGACAGAAAAGGCGATTTCCCTATAATCGTGTCATCACTCCGCGCTGTGCATTCCTTTTCCATCTTTCCTCGCAAATGCTACGGGAGCGCCGATGATCACGAAGCTGAAATTAAAGCCCGGTCAGCCGGGAACGAAGAAACTGCTCGCAGAACATGGCGACTCGCTCGTCTGCGTGAGCTATCGGTATGACGAAAAGACCGGAACGAGGATCAAGACCATCGAATTGATCGTGGAGCGGAAATCCTGGACCGCGCCGGGGCCTTCCTTCGCGGACACCGATCTGGTGCCGGTACATATCGGTTTTTCAGACACCCCTTCCCGGGAGATCGCCAAGATGGCAAAGGGCAGATGGGATCCGGAGCAGAAACTGTGGTTCATCCGGTATGGAAGGATCAAAGGAACGCCGCTCGAAAAGCATATAATATTAGATGCTTTTTCAAAAAGCCGGAAAACGTAAAAGCATATAATAGTAGATAGTCAAAAGCATCTAATATTATATGTTTTCATATATTTCTATCTAATATTAGATGCTTTTGCCGTTTAGATAATATCTTGTTAGTCCTGAGAAGGGAAAGGAAGAAATGCGTTATCGTTATCCTCTCTATTTCTTATTGTTCCTTCTATCTTTGTCCCTACCCGCCTTGGGTTCAGCATCCCTCAATGACATTTGGGTTTCAACTATTGAATCTCGAGGTGGCCTTCGAGCACTTTTAGAATTCAGGGCAGACGGAACAGTTGCAACTACTCGGGCTGTAATGCTTGAATATAAATACAAGTTAGATGGATCGACTCTTGTACTAACTCCACAATCAGAAGACAAAACTGTAAAAGACACCAAGTACGTAATAAAAATCGACGTCGATATGCTTCAGATGAAGGAGAGTGGATGCGAGGATTGCCTTATGACACTGAAACGTATAGCGGGCGATCCCCAAAAAGAGATCGGAATCGTTGGTAAGTGGTCATTCACCAAGCCTTCTGGCGAGACAGTTTACTACATATTCACGACTGATAATCACGTCTTTTTCAGGATTCCAATGCCTGGGACGACGATATCCGAGTACAAAGTAAACGGCGATACCATAGAACTTCGAAGGGACAAAGAAATAACGACAATGAAAATATCAGTGACCGATGATCTTTTGATCCTTCGAACTCAAGACAATAAAGAATATAGATATAAACGAATGCCTCGTTTCCATTAAAGCGTTCTTTAAGAAACAATGGACTAACAATCGCGTCGAGTGAGTCGCGAAAAGCGCGCTCTTCACGCGCGCGTTGAGGCTGTAGAAAAAGTCCTCAAAAGGCACTTTTTAGCCCTTTCAGAGCAGCGACGTTTTTTCGCTGATGATAAGAAGAAAGGCCTCGAAAGTTCTTCTGCGCTTGATTGATGCGCTTTTCCTTGCGTCGCCATCATCGAACGACGTCGCGGAAATTTGAACGCTCCAAACGAAGCCTGGTGCGTTGGGCTTCCGCCAGGGACTTTTCCTACAGACTCGTTAAACCAGGTTACACTCACACCCTATGAACATTCTCGTCATTATATTTATAGTGGTAGTAACGATCCTCATTCTCTCAAAGGGTGCAAAGAGGAGTCAGGGGCAAAATCCCGCCCAAGCTCAATCTTCTTTGCCACGTATGCAGATCGGCCTTTATGCTGCCTCACAGACTGCAATAATGTTTCTCTTATTTGTCTTTCGCGGTCTGGGCAAAAGTCTCTCGAATGCGGCTTTTCATATTGTTATCGTGTTAGCCCTAATAATTGTTGGGTCCGTCATTTGTCTTGCGTTACACCACAGAAAAGCAAAAGCGATACCATGGATAATTTTATTTTCTACAGCTAGCGTTCTAAACGTTCTTATTTGGGAAATTACAAAAGCGATGCCGGAATAGTCGCTGTGAGCCTACTCCAAGATGCTATCTACAAAGCAAATCGTTTCCTGGAAATGCCATATATGTAATAGCGAGTTCGAAATGTCCGGTGGTGGAGTATGCTCCAGATGTAATCGATCAACATGTCGAGAACATCTTCACCAAATTGGGGCGAAGAAACTTGAAGCGACGTGGGTCTGCCAAGGTTGTTTAACAAAGGATGAGAAGGCAAAGACGACAGTGAAAAGGAAGATGAGATTATCAAATCTATCGACGAGACGAGTTGTGGCGAAAATACGACGCTGATTCTAACGAAGCGGGCCCGCAGCGACGCGCCAAAGGGCGGCGCGTGACGCGGGCGAAAGGAGGCAACTTGAATACAGCTATTCTGCTATGGGGAGTTCTGTTCAGTGCCATTGGTCTCGGTTTATTCGTCTACGGGAAGAAGCAACAGAAGATTGTACCCATTGTATGTGGTATTGCACTTATGGTGTATCCCTACTTTGTTGAAAACACCTATGTATTCGTTGCGATCGGCGTAGCTTTGGCGTGTCTGCCTTTTTTTGTCCGCCTGTAGATCCGTGCACTCGGGCTCTAGGCCACAGTCAGTTTCGCGGAACAAGTCTATGTGCCTGTGTATGCTTGTGAGCATATGCAGTGCGAAAAGAGCTCGAATGTCTTTCGCGCATCAGAAATATTCATTCGGTTGGGTAGAGCGAATCAAACCCGACGCTGATTCTAACGAGGCAGGACGACAGTTCGCCGTGCCAGCAGGCGACGCGTGACCTGCGCGCAACAACCCTTACTACCGCATTCCCCGCAAGGCAGCCTCATGAATATTGACAAACGAAAAGAACAGCGGCATGAAATTCCGGATCCCTGCCGGAAGTACCTCACCTTCACGGTGAAACAGGAAGCGGAATCGGTAGCAGCGGTCATCGGCAATTTCAGCCGCAACGGCATCCTCTTCGAAAGCCCCCGGCAGTTTACCGCGGGCGACCGCACCGAATGCTGCCTGCGGCTCAACAAAGCCGACCCCCGGGAGATCACCTTCGGGATCGAAGTGAAGTATTGCTACGATAACAAAGGCACGTTCATCACCGGCGCATTGGTCCACTCCATCTCGAAGGACAAATGGTTCGACGCCTTCGAACAGCTCTTCGATATGATCGTCACCCGCCAGGGCGCGTCGTGAAGATACCTACCCGTATTTGACCGCAACACTCATAAGCTGGCGGCGACCAAATCCTGCCCCCTTTTCCTCCCCGCAGAAGCCCTGTTGACAGCCGGTATAAATCAGGTATAATTTCTATACCATGCTGTTTGAATTCGATCCCAAGAAGAGCGATGCGAACAAACAAAAGCATGGGCTTGATTTCCATGAGGCCCAAACACTGTGGGATGATCCCGATCTGATCGAGGTCCCCGTTCAAACCATTGATGAACCCCGCTATCTTGTGATCGGAAAGATCAGCGGCAAGCATTGGTCCGGAATCATCACCCTTCGAGAGGGGAAGATACGGATCATATCGGTAAGGCGCTCGAGAAAAGAGGAGATCGAGATCTATGAAAATGAAAGCTCGTGATATTGACAAGAAATTCGATGAAGGTGAGGATATTTCAAAGCACCTTGACCTGAAAAAAGCGAGAAGGCCTGAGCAGGAACAGAAGCGGGTCAATGTTGATTTTCCCGTGTGGATGATCCAGCTCTTGGACAAAGAAGCGAAGCGCCTGGGCGTACCTCGCCAATCGATCATTAAGGTTTGGGTTGCAGAGCGGCTTGAGAAAGCCTCCTGATCCATTGGCTCTTCGCGTGAGGGGCGGCCTGGCATGCCCGCCCCTCGGTTCTTTGTCCCTTCGATAATGGATCCATCCCCTTGCTCTCCTCCGTGACAAACCACCGCCCGCCGGGTACTATGGTCGGGTGAAGCTTTTCGAAAATATCATCCCCGCGACGTTTCTTTCCCGCCCCAACCGCTTCGTGCTCCGCTGCGATCTCGGCGGCAGGACCGTGAACGCCTACCTGCCGAATCCCGGCAGGCTCTGGGAGCTGCTCTTCCCCGGCACGACCGTCTATCTCACGAAGTTCCCGCCCTCATCCGAGCGAAAGCTCAAGTATCTTGCCGTTGCCGTACTGCGCGACGGCATGCCGATCATGCTGCACACCCATCACACGAACGACGTTGCCGCTCATCTCATCCGGCAGAACCGCATCCCCGGGCTGGAAGGCGCAGAGATCGTAAAGGCCGAGCACACCATTGGTGGAAGCAGGTTCGACTTTCTGTTGAGGAAGGACGGCAGGGACATCCTGCTGGAGGTGAAATCCTGCACCCTCGTCAGCGACGGACTCGCAATGTTCCCGGACGCCATCTCGGCGCGGGCGACAAAGCATGTCGAGGAACTCGCTCATCTGACGGGACAGGGATACGGCGCAGCGGTGCTCTTCGTTGTCGGCTGGCCCCATGCACGGTATTTCATGCCCGAGCACCACACGGACCTCGAGTTCTCGCGCGCTCTCTACAATGTAAGGGACCGCGTGATGGTGCGTGCTGTTGCGATCGGCTGGGAGAAGGATCTTTCACTTCGTCTCGAAAGAGCGATAACCGGAGATAGCGGCAATACATTCTCTCGCAGAGACGCAGAGCGCGCAGATAGCTGCTGTCCTTCAAATCAGAATCATCCGCGTTCATCCAATCTGATCCGCGTCCAAAATGAATTGCCTTTCGCCCGCAACCTCGCCGTCCCCTGGGGCCTTGTGGACCGGGAAGCCCACGACCGGGGATGCTATGTCATCGTATTGAAATTACCCAGGGAACGGAAGATCGCCATCGGACGCCTGGGCGAAATGAGGTTCCGGAAGGGCTACTACCTCTACGTGGGCTCGGCTATGAAGGACCTGACAAAGCGCATCGAGCGCCACCGCAGACTGATCAAAAAGTATCACTGGCACATCGATTATCTGCGCGAACAGGCGGAGTTCATCGCCGCTATTCCCATTCGTGCGAGCGTTGATCTCGAATGCCTGCTGGCCCAGTCGGCGGCGAAATGTGCCGGCTGGTCCATCCCGGGGTTCGGCTCTTCGGACTGCTCCTGCGAGAGCCATCTTTTCGGCATGACAGAGGACCCGGTGCATCAACGGCAGTTCATCGAGATGTTGCTCTATTATCGAATGGGAAGGCTGGAGGAAGAACTGGGGAACGCCGGCCCCCCGCCCGATTTCCTCCCCGTCACGAAGTTATGATAAGGCAGCACCGGATGCTGCCGGATGTCCCGGAACCCCGCCCGTTGCAGGTCCGCCGAGATCTCCGCTTCCGTGACGCGGATTTCCTGGGGCGGCCCCATGGGCGTTTCAGTCTTTTTCCAGTCCGCCACCGCCACCGTGCCGCCCTTCTTCAGGAGGCGGAAGCTTTCCGCCATGATGGCGCCGCGGTCTTCCAGCTCATGGTGCAGGTTGATCATGTAGACGAGATCGGCGATGCCGTCGGGCAGCGGCACGGTTGTCTCTTCCATCTTCACCAGCTTGATCCTGCCCTGCAGGTCCGCCGGCAAGTGCTCCCGGAGCCAGGCGAGCATCTCCTCCTGCAGGTCGCAGGCATGGACCGTGACGGCGGGAGACTTTCGCGCGAAGGGTACGGCAAAGAACCCCGTTCCCGCCCCGATATCGACGAGGACGCGCGCGTCCGTGAGCCCCAGTTCCCTCCAGATCACATCGGGATTCTCCCAACCGAGGCGGTCGGGATCATTCAGGATATCCAGGTTGTGGGGATGGAACTTACGGGATTCTTTCATGGACGGCAAACGCTCCTGTCCCTAGTGTACCAGAGACCGGCCGGCGGCGCGTCACGCGTCCAGCACCTCGCGCACTTTCCTGAGCAACTCCGCAGGAGCAGCGGGCTTCGGGAGGAAGGGTTTGCCTTCATCGAGAATGCCCTTCACATGGATCAGTTCGGCATCGTAGCCGCTCGTGAACAGGACCTTGACGCCGGGCCGGATCCGGGTGATGTCCTGGAACACTTCTTTTCCGGTCTTCTTCGGCATGATCACGTCGAGCAGCACCAGAGAGACCTTGTCCCCCAGCTCGCGGAACTTCCTGATGCCGTCATCGCCGTCCACCGCCTCGACGACGGAATAGCCGAATCTCCGGAGGACATAGCTGGTCATGGAACGCACCGCGACCTCGTCCTCCACCACCAGCACCGTTTCCGTTCCTTTCGGCGAAGACGGGGGGATCTCTCCGGCCAGGTCTTCGGGAGCCATCTGGACAGCGGGCAGATAGACCCGGAACTGCGCGCCCCTGCCCGGCGCGCTGCTCACTTCGACGACCCCTTCGTGCTGGTTCACAATGCCGTACACGTTCGAAAGGCCCAGGCCCGTGCCCTTGCCGACCTCCTTGGTCGTGAAAAAGGGATCGAAGATCTTTTCCAGGGTCTCCGGTTCCATGCCCACGCCCGTATCGGTCACGGTCAGCAGCGCGTAGTCCCCTTCCTTCGGCAGGCCATGCATCTCGGCAAATGCGGCATCGGCCGTGACGCTGCCGGTCTCGATGGTGAGCGTTCCTCCCTGCGGCATGGCATCGCGTGCGTTGGTCGCCAGGTTCATCAGCACCTGCTCCATCTGCATGGCATCGGCAACGACCGTGACGCCGCCCGGCGCGCATATCGTACGCAGGGTGATGTGCTCTCCGATCAGCCGCCGCAGCAGACCTTCGGCTCGCCGGGCCAGCTGATTGATCTCCATCGGCTTGATATTCATGATCTGCTTGCGGCTGAAAGCCAAGAGGCTCTTCGTCACATAGGCGCCCCGCTCGGACGCAGCCAGGATATGTCCCACGTCCTCGCGCAGGGGATCGTCGTCCTTCATGCCCATATGCAGCAGGCTGGCGTATCCTGTGATGACGGCAAGCATATTGTTTAAATCGTGCGCCACACCGCCGGCAAGCTGGCCGATGGCCTCGAGTTTCTGCGCGTGGCGGAGCTGATGTTCGAGAAGCTTCCGGTCCGTAATGTCCTCGCCGGAGCAGAGGATGCCGCAGGATTTCCTCCCTTCCTCATCGAAGACGATGCGGTGCCACCGGATCATCCGCTCCTGCCCCTCGGCGGTCAACACCGGCTCCTCGCTCGTGGACCGGCATCCCGCGCCGCGGCCGATCATGGCTTCGTGTTCCCGCACGGCATCGGCCCGCAGGCGCGGCGGTACGAACTCTTCGAACCAGTCCTTGCCGACCGCGAACGCCTCATCACCGCCCAGGATCTCGCATCCTTTCCTGTTGATCAGCGCGATCCTGCGGCCGCTGTCCAGCACGACGAACATCACGCCGGCGATATCAAGGTACCGCTGAGCTGCGTCGCGCTCCCGGCGGAGGGCGATCTCGCCCCGTTCGAGCGCCCGCAGCGGCCAGGTGCGCAGGACGAAGAAGATCGCGATCCCCAGGGGCGCCAGCGCCAGGAACAAACCGCCGCTCTGGTAGAGCAGCGGCCGCAGGGAACGGGACACCTCGAGCTTTCCCACCGGCGTTCCCGAATCATAGAGCGCGATTGACCGGGAAATGCGCGGCGCAGGCAGCGGGTCGATGCTTTCGGCAACGACCCCTCCCCGGGCGTCGAGCACGCGCCTCCGCTCCGGTTCCTTCGTCAGCGGACGCCGCGCCATGTATTCCTGGATGCGCGCCCACTCGAACTGCCAGAGGTCAGGATTCGCCGAGATGAACTGCGTGACGAGCTGGCCGTTGATCTCAGCCTCGGATTCAAGGCTGCCGGCAAGGTGTTGGTAGGAAATGAGAAAATACGCAGACGGGATAAGCACGGCGACGATCACCAGAACCGTGCCCGCGAGAATCGAGATCAGCCGCGATATGTTTCTGATCGTCTTCATACCCTGTTATAGACGGGGCAGGGGGATCGGAAGATTCCCCGTGGACTCCAGGATCTTTCGGCCCAAGGGAGAACCGATGAAGCGAAGGAACGCCCTGACCGGCGGTTTCGGATCCGGTTTACTAATCAGGGACAGGATCTTGACGAGCGGATAGGTGCCGTTCTTCAGGTTCCCTACCGTGGGCGCGACGCCGTTCCAGGACAGGGGTTTCACGCGGTGCTCTTCGGTCATGATCTGGGTGAGCGAGGAGAGGCCGATGCCGCCCGGCGTGTGCGCCACCATATCATGACACTCCTGGTTCGTTGCGGCCATCATCATGCCTTCCCTGCCGAGAGCAACGGCCATGGCCGCGTCCAGCTCCGGTGAGATGGCGCGGGCGATCAGCGTATCCGCTTCATGGGCCGGCCGCAGGACCAGACGCACCCGCTCTCCGCTCTTCCATGCCGTGAACTCGCCCCGGTAGATGCGGACCGCCTCGTCCGGCGTTATGTTCGTTTCGCCGACCCCCTGGTTTACCGCGAACACAAAGGGCGTGCGAGCATAGTCGATGACCCGGATATTGAGGGCCCGTTCTTCCGGCTTGAGCGGCCTGCCGTTCAGCCCGATGTCCAGCGCTCCCTTGTCCACGGCCTTGATCGCCCCGGTGCTCCCGACGCTCGGCAGCATCCGTACCTTGATCCCCGGCGTCGCAGCTTCGAAGGCGGCGATCATCCGCTTCATGGTGCCCAAGCCGGTTCCCGTGCCGCTCAGGGTGATGACTTCCTGGGCCCCGGCGGAACCTGCTGTCAGGAAAAGGAGGACAAGGATCAGCAGCACAGCAGTTCGTACGTAATCGTTCACGCATGCCTCCCCGGGAAATGGGCTTATTATAGCCTATCTTCGCGAATTCCGGGTAGTGTCCTCCTGGATTTTCTTTTTGAGCGGCTCATCACTCGGCGCCTGAGAAGGGCGGAACCTTCTACTTTTATTCTTAAGAAGTTGGTCCCCGTGCGACCATTCCCGTCATGCGACCGAGACCGAAGGAAAAGCATTTCGGATGTCTGAGCCGGAGAGATCCCCACCCTCACCCGGGCCCTCTCCCTGAGGGAGAGGGGCTGGCGGACAAGAATACGTATATCGGCGAGTTTCCGAAATGCCCTGAGGACGACCAAGCATGACGGACGCGAATGGTCGCGGGGTGCCCTTCTTGGGCGCCACCCTTCTTCGGGCAAACAAGAAGGGTGGCACAGGTTATTAGAATTACAACAGCACTCGAAGAGATTTCTTCCCCGATAATCGCCGCTTCGCGAAAAGAACCTTCTCGCCAATTCTCTCCTGAGTATTCTTTTTGGGTGGCTCATCACTCGGCTGCGCGGACATGAAAGATACTCATGGTAATTCAATACCGGAAAATAACGTTCCCGGCAGCGCTTTCAGAAGCGCTCGCGTCTGCCTTCGGTCTGTGCTTGCTCCCGCTGCATCAGGCGCATGTCTTCGCACGGCCTTCGTGCACGAGCCACCCTGCGCTTGGGAAAGGCTGAGGCTTTTGAACTTGCATGTGGTCCCATTGCGACCATTTCCGCTTCGCAGAAACAACCCTCTCGGCAACTGTCGGGAGCAGACAAAAAAAGAGCTGCGAATTTTTTCGCAGCTCTCCATGGCCCTTGTTCCGGCCTGATACGCTGTCCTGCTTCCCCTACCGAGCGGGCGCAAGCTGTTTCATGAACGCGTCCCAGTCGGCGTCCGCCGCCGATGCCACGGCCTTGCTTGCCGTCCCGGTGCAGACCAGCGTGGATTTCGCCAGCGCTACGGAGCTGGGGTCAAGGGACGCCATGAACCGGTCCCAGTCGCTCAAGGAAACGCTGCCGTCCGCCGCTCGCTGACAGAGCGGCATCTTCTTCATATGACCCGTATAGCTCGGATCGATCTGTTTTGCGAAGCCGTCCCACGCGCTGATCGCCGTTTCATCGGCATAGGCCGTATTCGCCATCCCGACACCTGCGACAAGAGCCATTCCCAGCATGATCGACAACAGTTTGGTGTTCTTCATGATTTTTCCCTTTCTGTGTAAACGAATAGTTTGGTTCCCTCATGATCGATCCGTCAACCTGCCTTTTCCCCTACCTGCGTTCCCTCTCTGTCATAGGCCTCCTTTCCCGTCCGGCTATCCGGCCGCCGCACGCCCCGGAGAAGACCGCTTCCATCCCTGTCCGAATCAGTGTATAATCCCTTGGAGCGGAACGGCCGGCGACCTGCGGCGCCTTTAATGTTAACATGTATAACATAATATGTTATATCTGTCAACATTTATGTTAACGGAGTTCACATGAAGACCGAGCCCAAAAAAGCAACGCCGAAATCGAAATCCTCCGACAGTTACCACCACGGCGACCTCAGAACCGCCCTCCTGGACGCAGCCGTGCGCCTGCTCAAGAAGCGGGGGCCCGAGGAGATCTCGCTGCGCGAACTGGCGCGCATCGCCGGGGTGAGCCAGGCTGCGCCATACCGTCATTTCCGGGACAAGGAAGAGCTGCTGGCGCAAGTTGCGCGGCAGGGATTCACGATCATGTCGGAACAGATGAAGGAGACCATCCTGAAATGCCGGGCGAACGCCCTGGAAATGTTCTATCAGTGCGGAATCGCCTACTTCCGGATGGGATCGAACCATCCCCAGCACTTCAAGCTCATGTTCAGCGCGGGGGTGCGGCCCGACGAACGGCATCCGGAGCTTTTGATCGCCGCTTCGCAGACCCTGGCGCTCTTGCGGGACATGGTCCTGTTCTGCCAGCGGCATAAGGTCCTGGGCGAAGGTGACCCGATGCACCGTGCGCTCCACTGCTGGTCGGTGGTGCACGGCTTCACCACGCTCTATGCCGACGGTCGGCTCTCCTGCGTGGGCGTCACCGCGGACAACGCCGAGAAGGCGCTCATGACGCTCATGTCCCAGCAGCTCATCGGCGCCGTCAAGTCCCTGGATAAGTCGGACTTCGGTTTCACGATTTTCGACACCGAGGAATCCCGGCGGTATCTGCAGGGCGTGAAGAGCATTCCGATCATCACCGAATCGTTCTAGCGGATTTCCTGAACACGTCCTTAGTTTGTCTTTGCAGGTCCCCGTTCGCTGCGGGGACGGATTCCGGCGATACTCCTGTGCAACAAGATCCTCCCGCCGTTTACAGCCTCCCTGGACAGCAGCGCTCTGGTTTGACCGTTCCTGTTCTGTTATAATTTATTCAGCGAGCTTCAGATCGCCTTCCTGTCGTGCACATCAGAGCCATTCCTTCTCAGGGGAGCCGCATGAAAACCTACCAGTTCGACGTCATCATCATCGGCGCCGGTCCTGCCGGCATTGCCGCAGCGGGGACCCTGGCCGGAAGCGGCATCTCCGTGGCGGTCATCGAGGCGGGGGCTTACGCGGGCGCGGAGAACTGGTCGGGATGCGTCTACTTCGCCGAAAGCCTGGCGGAACCCGACTGCTTCGGCCCCGCGGCGGTCCAGCAGGCCCCCTTCGAACGGCCTGTGATCCGGCGCGGCACGCTCCTGCACAACGGTCTGGACGAGATCGGCGTGAGCCTCACCGATCCCGCCGTCTTCCGCCACTGCTACACCGTGCTCCGCCCGGTCTACGACCCCTACTTCGCAGCGCTCTGCCGCGCGAAAGGCGCGGTCTTCCTCGCCGAAACCACGGTCCTTTCCCTGATCCGCAAGGCAGGGACGGTCATCGGCGTCAGCACGGACCGCGGCCCGCTCTATGCCGGCGTCGTGTTCCTGGCCGAAGGCGACGCTTCCCATCTCGTGCGCGCCGAGGGCATGGAGCGCGTCGCATCTCCCCATTACCTTCAGGGCGTCAAGGCGGTCCTGTCGTTGCCGGCTGCGGAGATCGAGAAGCGCTTCAACCTCCGGCAGGGAGAGGGCGCCGCCTTCGAGATCCTGGTCAGGAACGGCGCGATCGCGGGGAGGACGGCGAAGCTCAATGCGGGCGGGTTCCTCTACACGAACCGGGACAGTCTATCGCTCGGCTACGTGGTTCCCCTGGATAATCTGAAGAAGAATTTCCGCGGCGACCACAGCCGTCTGCTCGAATGGATGCGCGGCTTGCCCCATCTTGCCGCTTTCGTGAAGGACGCCGGTCTCTCGGCCTACGGCGCCAAGATCATCCGCAGCGGAGGCTGGCGCGAACGGCCGGTGCTGGTCGAGAACGGCCTCGCCGTGGGAGGCGCTGCAACGGGCCTGGGGATCGACATCCCCTTCCCCAACTTCACCGGCCCCGCGGCTGCCAGCGGCCTCTACTTCGGACGGGCGGTGAAGCGGTTGCTCAGGGAAGGGCGGTCACTGGACGAGAAGAACCTCACGGAAGCTTATCTCCGGCCGCTCGAAGCGAGCGTCTACGGAAAAAACAGCCGCTACCTTTCCCGCTGGCCCGGCTACTTCAGCCGCTCTTCGTCGCTTTTCGGCAGGACCACGGACGTCTTCTGCGGAACAGCGCACTTCCTTTCCTCGGGCGGCATGACCGAAACCGGAAGGTTCCTCCAGAGCCACATGCTTTCCCTGCGGGGCATCCGTGAGATCGCCATGGATACTGCCGCGCTGCTCGGAAGCCTCCGGCTCGGGAAACCGCTTGCGAAAACGATTCTCCATCCCGCAACGATCGGAAGCTGGTTCAAGAACCTGGTGATCTCCCGGCCGGAACCCGATCCGCGTCTCCGGATCATCATGAATATCGGGAGCGGCACGGCAGATCCCTTCTCCCTGCCCTGGCCCCTGGGCGGGCTTCTTCGCAGGATCGAGCCGGCTCTGGCAAAGGCCCTTGCGACGGTCTATGCCAATGACGACGTTCCCGCTGAGCGGAAATTCAGGACCTCCCTGCGAATAGTGGCGCGATCGCTCAGCATCGCCGACCTCTTCTCCCTGCCGCTCTTCGGGATTGCGCTCGGCATGCTCGCCGCCGGCACCGCACTGCGGGACGCCTTCCGGTACTATGTGCTCAAAATGCCCGTGGAACAATTCCTCGCCCAGCCGGTGCGCGCCTATGCAGAAGCACAGCGGAAAGCGCGGGACATCGATGCCGTCCGGCCCGCGGCGAGCCTGGAAGTTAAGCTCGCCACGAACACTTACCGCGTGGGCGGCAGGTCCCATATCCGGACGCTCTGGCCGGAACAGATTGCCCATCATGCAGACCTGGCCCAGGCGGGCATCTGGTGGGTCTGTCCTGCACGCGTCTACGGATACGAAGCGCCGCTTGCCGGGCGGGGCAAGGTGGCGGTGAATTGGGAGAACTGCATCAAGTGCGAATCCTGCTGGCGCGCCGAGCCTGCTGCCGTGCTCTGGGGGCGTTTCACCGATCACCGCCTGATCTACCGGCCGCAGTCGGCGGCAATCACCGACCTCCTCCTGCGCACCCGGGAGCTTGCAGCAACGACTGCCGGCGCGACACTGCCGCGGGAGATCGACAAGACGCTCTGGTACACGGCGGCAGGCATCCCCGTTGCAGCGAACCTTGTCCGCTCGGCATCGGCAGCGTTCCGCGATGCCGTTGCTGGCATTCCCCTGTCGGCAGATATGACCCGGCGGGATTGGGCAGTGAGGCTGGGAGAGCGGCTCGCCGGACGCATGATGATCCTCGAAGCGCAACTCCATGGCGACGGACACCACGACGCTGCGCTGGATATAGAGGAAGAGCGAGCGTCCCTGACCCTGCGGCTTCGCGAAGGACGGCTGTTCCATGCGCTCGCGACGGTGACGCGCATCGAACAGCGCCTGCAGGCCTGGCTCCCGGCGCCTGCTGAAGGAAAAGGCAAACCGGCCCTCTCGCAGCCGGAGCTCGGGAGCGCGGAGATTGCGAAGGTCTTTCCCGACCGCGTCGTGAAGCAGTGGGAAGAAGAGCCCATGCCCGCGGAGCGGCAGGAGCAGCTCAGGAACCTGATCGAAGCCCATCGCCATCCCGCCCGTCCGCTGATCCGGCTGCTCTCGTCCATCAGCCCTGCTCTGGGCTGGATCGCCGCCTGCCAGGCCGAAGCCTCCCGGATCCTCGCCCGCGCAGGCAGGGAGCCTATTCCGGGCCTCTGCGCCGTCACATCAGATCAGGTCTCCCTGGCAGAGAAGGACGGCCGCTTCCTTCTTTCCGGCACAGCACACCTCGTTCCCACCGCCGCGATGACGGGAATGCTGCTGAAGGCGGGCGGGCGCGGCTATATCGTCCCCTTCACATTGCCCGGCATCACGCTCACTCCGACCCCGGCCATCGGCTTCCGCGCAGCCGGGTTATCCGATGTCGCCTTGTCCTGCAGCATCGAAGCAAACGACGCGATCACCCTGTCCGGCGCCGGCGCCTTCAACTCTGCCTCCTATCTGACCGTTGCCCTCGGCGCAGGCGACTACCTGTCGCGCCGCTGCCGCGAACATGCAGCAGGTCGTGTCCAGTTCGCCGGCCAGCTGCTCGACACGGAAGGACGGGACGGCATCGCCAAGTTCGGAGCTGTCAAGGCCATGGTGAGCCGCGTGGAAGCGTGGCGCCTGCTCCTCGAAGCGCTGTACGATGCGACCATGCCCCGGCCGCATGCCGCGATCCCCTCGTCTCCACCCGAGCTTGCCCTGCTCGCCGCCGCTGCTGCCGCGCGGGCCTTCGGCCCGGAAAACGGCTCCCTGGCCTACGATGCCGGCCAGGTCTTCGGCGGCTTTGCCTACTCCGAGGACGACCTGCTTTCGCGCTTCTACCGCGACAGCTCGCTCTTCCGCTTCCTCGCGCCCGGGCACAACGCAGCTGCGCTCCTGCATGCGGCGCTCGGCA
>JAKAHZ010000015.1:33295-42766 GCA_021814615.1 Nitrospirota bacterium
GATCTTTCAGGCGTCTTGACGGCAGAACTGGGCGCGCTCCCGTCGGAACAATCCCTGCCGCTGGGACCGCTCGCGCAACGGTGGGCCGCCTGCAAGCGCCGTCTGCAGTCCCATTCCTTCGCAGCGAACCCGCAGGTGTGCGGCGAGGCGCAGGCGATCCTGCTCGGGACAAAGGCGCTTCTGGCGCGGACGGAAGGGCTGCTCGAAGGGGGCAAAAGCGCGGAAGCGGAAACAGCGTCCGTTGCCGTGCTCCTGGGCCTTGCCGAGAACGCGGTCATGCGCGCGTCGCTTTCCGCGGGATGGGGCGGCGTCTCTCCCTGGGCGGTCTTTCCTCTGGAGCCCGCCGTCGAACCGGCGGTTCTCGACATCGACTATCCGGCCTTCTGCAGCCTTCCGGCGCCTGCCCACCGTTCCGGCCAGTTCCTGATGACGGTTTTCGACCGCAGGCCGCGCTATCTTCCCGAGATGCAGCTGCACGATCCTGGCCTGCGGAAGCGTTGGACAGAGCTCACGACCTGGTTCCGCCGGAACTGCCGCGACCGCTCCTTCGACGGGAAAAGCTTCGAGCGCCACATCGAAGCGATCCACAACCTCCCGCCGGAGATCATCGAAGCTGCGCGGGAAAAGAAGTGGCTGGCGACCTACATCCCGCAGGACCTCGACGGGCTCGGCTGGCGCAAGGCAGATTACTACGTGCTCAATTCCACGGCGGGAAGCTTCGGCGACGCGTCGGTCTGCCTCCTGATCATGGCCAGCACGAGCATCGGCACCACGCCAGTCCTGCTCGGCCTGGAAGAGGAGCTGCCGCGGGTGCGCGAGGAGCTGGAGCCGCTCGCCAAGGACGAGAAGCGGCTGGGCGAGATCGGTTCACGGATCAGCCGCATCGTTGCGTCCTTCCGGAACCCCAACCCCGCCCGGATCCGGAAGGAATACGAAGCCGTGATGCGGCTCGTGGACAGCCGCATCCGCCGCACCCGCGTGGTCAAGTATCTTGCCGCGAACTTCCTCCGCGCCTTCTACGGAGCGGGCCTCGCAGGCAGGCGCGGCGATTTCGGCGGCTTCCGCACAAACCTCGAAAAGGCCGCCGATCTTTTCACGAACGTCATGCCCGATGTGCGGGCAAGTCTCGATGAGCTGCCGCGCCGCGAACGGTGCCACAAGCTCTTCCTCCGCATGCTCGGCCACAAGGCCATTTCCGCCTTCGCGCTCACGGAGCCCACGGCAGGCTCTGACTCGGGCGGCGTCAAGACCACGGCCGCGCTCCGCTCCGTCCCGCTAACCGCCCTTCCCGACGGCAGGTATGCCTTCACGCCCGCGGCTGCGCCGGGAACGACGCGCTATCTCATCGACGCGGACCGCATCGTGTTCACCGATGCCGGGATGTGTTGCCGCACGCCCGACGGGAGGGATTCGGCCATCCGGTACGACCGTTACGATTACGCGACCGACGAGGGGGTGCGGTATTTCGAGCATGCCGGCACCGCCTGCGAATTCCATGACATCGGCCAGGCGCGCTTGTCGGATGCCGGACCGGTATACGAATACTACGAGCTCACCGGCGCCAAGATGTGGATCACCAACGCCAGCATCGCCACGCAGTTCAGCCTCTTTGCCCAGACCCCCGAGGGCGTCACCGGCTTCATGGTCGACCGCCATGCCGAGGGGCTCAAGGTCGGCGCGGACGAGCGGAAGACGGGCCAGCGCGGATCGCCCACGAACGAGATCGCCCTGGACAGCGTGCGCGTGCCGCGGGAAGCGGTGATCGGATACGAAGGACACGGCCAGGTGAACGCCCTGGAAACGCTGAACGCGGGCAGGTGCGGTCTCGCTGTGGTGGCGGGAGCCCTGGGGCGCAAGGTGCTGAACGAGGCGCGGGAGACGCTGCCGCCGTCGGAAACGCGCGACGCGCTGCTCGGCGAGGCGGCCGCGGTCCTCTTCGGCAGCGAGTCCCTGGCCTATTATCTCATCGGCCTCTTCGACCGGCCGCACGAATCGGTGCGCATGGAATCGGCCATCGCCAAGTTCGCCTGTTCCGAGGACGTGCACGAGGTCCTGTCGCTCGCGGAACGTGCCCTCGGCCCCCTGGGCCAGACGGAACGCCACCTGGTCGAGAAAGCGCGGCGCGACGCGCGCATCCTGAACATCTACGAGGGAACGAACGAGGTGCAGCGGTTCCTGATCCTGAAGGACCTGATCGGCATGGCATCCGAATGGCCGGAACTCCCGGAGAAGCTCACGGAGCGTCCCGACGATGAACATGGCCGGACGCTCGCCCGGTGGAAGAACCGGGTCCGGCATCACGCGCAGGCCGCAGCATCGCTCCTGGGCGACGCCGCCTGGTCCGACGCCATGCTGCAGCCCGGCCTCTTTCCGCTCGCCGAGATGGCAGGACAGGTGCTGCGCCTTGAATGCGTCTGGTACCGCATGGAATGGCTTGCGAAGAATCGGGAGAAGCTGGGAGAGGAGTACGCCGATCCGCTGCTGTCCGCGGGGAATCGTGCGGCAGGCAGAAGCGTCACCGCCCTCGAACATCTGGAGCGCACCTTCACCGCTGCCTGGGAAGCGATCGCCTCCGGCAGGGACCTTGCGGAAGTCCAGGCCGCCGATGCTCTCCTGGACAAGGCGGCCATTGCTCCTGCCGGACGTGTTCACCGCACCGATGCCGGAACAGCATCGAAGATCCTCGTGATCCTGCGGCCCGTTGCCGACCTTTCTCCCGCTCCGCTGCTCGACCGCGGACATCTGCGCGAGATCCTCTGGAAGATCGATCCTTTGGACAGAGCGGGACTTTCGGAGGCGCTGGCATTGCGCGATCGGAACGAGGCCCTCGTCGTTCATGCGCTTGTCGTCGGCGGACCGGATCGTGAAGAGCTGCTCCGGACGGAGGGAGCGCCGGCGAACCGGCTCTTCCGCCTCGATGCCGAATCTGCCGACCCGGCAACGATTGCAGCGTCGATAGGGGAACTGTGCAGGGAGCAGTCCTACGACCTCGTACTCTGCGGAAACCGCACGCTTGACGGCTTCGAAGGACTCGCGCCCTATCTTGCGGGTTATCTCGTGGAATTACAGGGAGCGCCGGAGGTGCGTGCCGTCGCTGTTCCCCCTGCAGCGAGGATTGCACCGGCCTCGTCTCTCGTGGAAGCACTGCGCAAAGACGTGACCGTCATCCCCGTGTCGGAGCCGCGGCCTCCGCTTCCGGTCTTCAGCAGCCGGCGTGCGATCTCCGTGCACATGCCGATCGTCACGACCGTTCCCGGAGCTGCCCGGTTCCTGCGGGAGTATGCGGCAACAATCCGGGCAACTGTTGCCGAACCTTATGGGGAAGCCGTCATACAGGGCGCGCTGCCCGCAGGCCCCCGCATCTGGGCGATCGTCGATCCAACAGGAGGAAAAGAGAACAAAGCGGTCCTCCAGGCTGCGGCAACGGCTGGTTCCCTTTTCGGCATGCCCGTGACCGCCCTGGTATCCGCCCCTCGTGAGCTTTGGCCGCAACTGCTCGGCCTCTGCCGCCAGAACGGCGCCTCTCTGGCGTGCTGCATTGATACGGGAACAGGCATGCTCTCCGCAACCGGCAGGCAGTTGCTCCTGGAAAGGCTGTCAGCGGAGAGTCCGATGATCGTGGCTCCGACGGCCTGGAATGCTGTGCTCAGCAGGACTGCCGGCCTTCTGGCGGGAAGAGGAGAACGCACGCAGTGCCTGTTGAATGCCTGGTCAGCGCGAAGAGGGACGGGGGGAGTCCTTCAGCTTGACCTTCCCGCGTACGAAGGCAAACTGCTCAGGAACGACGTGATCGGGGATACCGCCGCATTCCTTTCGTTCCTTGCCGGGGGCGAGGACGGAGAAGCGGCGCCCGCCCCTTCCTTCTCCGCAGTGCAAGCGGAACTGACGCTCCCCGGGGACGGGATTGCGGATCTTCCTCCTGCCGCAGCGCCCTCGCTGGCCGCCGCGGAGGTGATCATCGACCTGGGGTACGGCATTCGGGACCGTGCAGGCCTGGCGCTCGCCGAAGATCTTCGGAGAAAACTGCGACAAATGGGGATCGAGGCGCTTTTCGGCGCGACGCGCAAGGTGACGCAGGATTTGAAGCTCCAGCCGCTGGAAGCGCAGATCGGCCAGACAGGCTTGGCGGTGAATCCGAAGCTGATCATTGCCCTGGGCATCTCCGGCGCGCCCCAGCATATCGACTGGATCGGCACGCGGGCCGACGTGCTCTGCTTCAATAAGGATCCCGAGGCGCCGCTCATGAAACTCGGCGCCGCACGTCCGGCGCCGCGCGTGCATCCCATCCCCGGCGATCTCTTTGTGACGGTGAAGGAGCTGATCAGGCTGCTGGAAGCGTAGCGGAGGGCAGTTCAGCCTTCGGGATTCGAAGGGAAGAAGACCTTCGGGAGAAAACGGCGCAACCTCAGATTTTCCCTTCCAGGAACTCCCCCATCATCCGGTCAACGGTAGCAATGTGGCCGAGGAGCCACTGGCCGAGCCTCTGCTCGATCTCCACGGCAATGACCGCGCTGCTGTCGCTGCCCGCTTCAAGCGCGCGCTGCCGGATCGCCGCGATGGTTTGCACGAAGTTCGCGTGTTCCTGCCGGTGATGCTGCAGGTACGGATACTGGTGGAGGGCCATCAATCGTTCCTCCGTTTCGAAGTGTTCCTGGACGAAGGTTTCCAGATAATGGAGCGTATCGTTTACTTTCGTTTGTCCCTGGATTCCGTCGATCAGCGCCACCCGGAGAAGACTGAGCTGCATGAAGAACTCCTCATGCTGTTCATCGATCTCCGCGATGCCGATCTTTGCCGGCTCATAGCTTTCCATGGTCATGCGTGACGTCCCTTTCTCGTCTGAGCTTCCTCCATTATAAAGGAAATCATCGTGCAACGGAATCCCGGAATCACGCGTCGGACTTGGGTTCTGTTCATCGTATTACCAAAGCATCCCTCAAAAAGAATTGAGGTGAGGCCGATCCCTGGCCTCACCTCACGTTTCGGATCAATCATCGATTCAGCAAACTAGCACGGATGCACATTCGCCGTGCCGACCACCTTCGGCTTCACATAGATCATTTTCTTCATCGTGCACCTCCTTTCACCAGTCGTCTTAATGCTTTCAATAAAGATTTGATTGAAACCGCTCCTTACCACGGCGTGACGCTGTTCCAACGGTTGTTGGAATAGGTCCCCGTTGCCGCGCTGTGGCAAGTATATGCCGGGAAGGGAATCGGCGTTTTGGTCGTTCCCGCCGTCCCCCAATAGAACGCCGCCGATGATGCGGTTTTTGGCCAGGATTTTACCGAGTTGGACCGGCCGAAACCGCCACCGCCCCACGGGAACCGGCCGCGACCTCCGCCCGACGAAGACGAAGTCGAATGCTGCGGTGCAGTCTTGCCGCCGGACACGAGCCTGCCGCGGTGGTTCCAGTCGGTGCAGTTCGTAATATTCAAGCGAGGCAGACAGGAACTGTGCGGTCCGTGACACTTCGAACAGGTGTAGGCATGCACGGAGTTGTTCGCATTGTTGCCCGTTGTGCGGCCCCAGCCCCTGACACTGTTATGAACCCGCTGATACTTGCCCCAAGTCGTTGCCGCCGTCGAGTACAAAGCGCTCTTCGTGTGGCAACTGAGGCACAAACCTGCGAACTGGACATCCGTATGGCTCACTTTCGACGTCACCGCAGCGGTCGTCAGGTTATAGAGAGCGCTCGTTGCAAGCGACGGTTTATACGTATTCGTATCGCCGTTTACGAAGGTGTTCTGATCAATATGATATCCTGGCTGGCTCGGCGTCTCGTTAAATCCAGCAAAACACCTGCCGCCCCCCTTCGTCATGGTTACAGCCGAATAGTACGCAGCATCTTCCTGGTAAGGAGAGGTGATCCACGTGCCCTTGAGCAGCGGTACGCCATACTGCTGATCCGACACCCAAGTTCCGGTGCAAGTCGCCTTGGTCGACGGAATCCAGTTATTGCAATATCCGACATTCGTCTGACTGACGCCATGCGGATCGTGGCAGGGCGTGCAGAGGCCACTGATCGATTTTGTCGGCGATGAATTCAGCGCAGACGATGCGCCGAAATGGCTGCCCGCCGTACCCTTCGCATTTTTATAGGTATAGCGCATCTGCGGACCCGACGAATTCGAATAGGAAGCTCCGTACCAGTAGGGCTTCTCAAGATACCCCATGATCTGGGTTGTCGCCTGGTAGGTGCTCAGGTAACCCCACGGACGGGTGGACGACGCTACGGAATTCTGATGGCAATCGAAGCAGAGAGCGGCTCCCGCGTTATAGGAAGCAAGCGTGGCAGTTCCTCCTGACGTCGGTACATAGTTCGCCGTGTATCCACCATAGCTTGCAACCGTGTACTTCAGGATTGCGCCGTTTGTCAGCGAGTCCGTATAGCTGCTCGTCACGCCGGCGGCGTTCGAACCGTGAGAGTTGTGACAATCGAAACACTCCACGTCAATGCTGCCGGTCTGGTTCGGAATCGTCCCTTCATACCCGTTGGTCGTGGTCCATCCGTGCTGATTGGCGGCAGCATTCCCGTGGGCCGAGTAGGCCTTGGTGATCTGTTTTGCCGCTCCGTTCGCATAGGAATACTTGCCCCACATGGTCGTGCCGGTCTGAGAGTACCGGGAAGCAATGCTGGAGCCGTCCCAAGCATAGTAGTTCGGGGCCTTGCCGTCGCCGAAAGGCTGCACATTCCAGGAACTGGAAGCAAGCGTATTGTTGTGGCACCCGAGGCAGTGATTCGTGACCTTTGCGACTTCCGCACGCTGCAGATTCGCTGAATTATAGGTGGTCCAGGTGGAAGCATTGGCAACAGCTGGACGCACAGTGCTCGTACCCCAGATCACGAGGTCCACCACGCCGCCGGGCGCCGTCGGATGATAGGTTGCGTTCATCGTCCCGTTGGAATTTGCTTCCCAATGGCACTTGTAGCAGTCGGTAGTAGTAACCGCCCTGCCCTGAACGTGGTGGGAATTTGCATTGAACTGATTGGCGGTGTCGATCCTGCCGCCCTGATAGGAAGCATGGCAATCCAGGCATCCGGGACCCTTGAACCCGTTTTTGTGCTTGTGGCAGATCGTGCAATCCTTGTTCGGGTTGTGATTGCTGTAGGAATTGTACGAATAATAGGTGTGCTTCGTCGGATTGTGGCAAACGTTGCATACGCCGTCCCACGGCGCGGCCGTTGAGCCCATATCAGAGGCGGAACCGTCGGCCTGGGTGAACACAATGGTATTGGTCGTAACCGTCCCGTTCGGCCAGGTGTCCGTCGTGCCCGATGTGATGCTCGTCTTGATGCGCTTGATGTTCGTCGTGGTACGGCTGTGGCAGGTCTCGCATACAAATGCCCCGTACTTGCCGCCTGCTATACCCCACCCGGAAGCTCCCCACGCCGTCGAGCTGGTCGTCACGCTGTTATGAAGCATGTTCTGGGCTTCCGCACGTCCGACCGGCAATGTCGCGATTGCGATAACAACCAGGATCATTGCAATACCGATCCTCGCAATTTCACGATGTCCACAGTACGCAGCTTTGCTTTTCGTTCTCATACCGACCTCACCCATTGTTTTATTAGCACAGAACATCAGCTTCATAACACACGCTCTCTACTTACGGCAATGTCGAATGGCACGAGTTGCACGTTACCGTCGCCGGCTGATACCACCACACGCTGTCAGTCAGGCTGCTGGCGTTATGGCACGCCACGTTGCTGCAGGTGTGATTTGCTGAATTATAGAAGGCGGTTGCGCTCAGTGTACTTCTCGCCTGATCGTAGCTGCCGCTGATCTTGTAATCGGTGCCCGTTGCGCCGGACCGGGTCCAGTTGCGCGTAACATCGGGCACATTCGTGATGTTGTTGCGGATCTGCGCCCTCGACTTGACCTGGATAGCGCCGAACGAGATGTCCGGCTGGCCGTTGATATGGTACGTCGTCGTCGGAGCCAGCACCATATTGCCTTTGGCAATTCCCCCAGTATGGCAGGTCACGCAGACCGTGTTCTTATCGTTGCTGTACGTTGACACCGTCAGGCTGTGGCACATATTGCAGTTGATCGTCGTCGACGTTGTCGCGTTGCCGTGGCTGGCCGTACCCGTATTCCCCGCGGACATCAGGGCAGTGTTGCCGTTGTACAGGTCGTCATAGTGGATGCCGACCACATGCACGCCGTGCGAACTTGATCCCGTCGGCGAGTTCTGATGGCAGACCGCGCAGTTGTCAGGAGCCACCTGTCCGCCATACCAGTTTGGCGTCGTCACGTAGGTGACGTCGCGATTGGCCGCATTGCCCGACGGGCTGTAGCCGTTGCTATGGCAGTACACGCTGGAGCAGGTGACTGATACGCCCGGCGTCTGAATATAGCTCTGCGTCGCCGCATTATAGGTCTTCGGGAATCCAGCGCCCGTGTCGGTCGGCGCAAAGTAGAGTGCTACGCCGCTCACCGGCGTGATCGTTCCGGCCGTATGGTTCGTGTTCGACGACGGATGGCACATGCCGCAACCCATCTGCGGCGTGCCGCCGTTGTGGTTGAAGACGAACCATGAGTAGGTGCCGTAAGTCGCGTTGTCCGGAACCGCGATCGTACCGTGCATCGCATGGTACGTATCGGGCGTCGATCCCGGCGTCGGTCCGCCTGCCGCAGAATGACAACCAGTGCAGCCACCGCCCTTGAAGGCGTTGCCGTCATTCGTCGTGTCTCCGCTGTGCTTATGGCAGCTCGTGCAGACCGTACCCGAGTTGTGGTAATCCGAAGTCGTGGTCGTGTAGTGGACCATCTTGCTCGGGTTCGTCGGGTTGTAGGTATGGCAGACGTTGCAGATCCTGTCATAGGGCGCCGTCGCCGTGCCGTAGCTGGAGCCAGCGCTCTGGCTCGTGAAGGTGACCGTCGTGGACACGATGGTCATCGGCTTGCCGGTCACCACGTCGGACGACATGGCAGGTCTCGACTGGATCATCGCAATCGGGCCCAGGGCGCCGATGCCCTTGTCGCCGTGCGGTTCATGGCAATCCCAGCAGAACTGGCCGCCGTTCAGGCCCGTCGAATGCTGAGATCCATAATGGTACTTGTCCACCTTGTTTGTGCCATTCACCGTCTGGCTCGTGCCGCTGAAGGGATTCACGCCGGCAGAACCGGTCTCATGACAGTTCCAGCAAACCTGGTTCATACCGTTCACGGAGCCGCTGGTGAAGCTCCGCAAACGGAAGACGTTGGTCGAATCGCCGTGGGTCACGCCGGTCGTATGGCAGTACTGGCAGGGGTCGCCCGTGCCCGCCATGGTCGGGAAGTTGGCCGCAGCATTGTTCGTTGAGGGATAGCTGCCCGAGGCTGCCGAGCGGCCGTGGCCCGACGTGGTCCATTCCGCCTGGCTTATCAGGGCCAGGGAGCCGTTGTTGTACGTATAGTCGTTCACGTCGCCGCCCGTGGTGTTCAGATGGCAGCTGCCGCAGGTGACCGTCCCGTTGCCGCCCCA
>JAKAHZ010000116.1 GCA_021814615.1 Nitrospirota bacterium
GTTCCCTTCGGCGGGTTCCCGATCGCTCCCGCAGATGCGCCGGACCCGCTGACCACGGGCCAGGTGATGGATTTCGTCGTGAATACCGCATTGGAGACGCTGGACGATTCCAATACCACCGCGCCGGAGAGCCTTGTGCTTCCCGCGGAGCCCAGCCTCGGCGCTTCGACGAATACGCGCCAGGTGTCCCTGAACGAGATGTCCTCCGACCAGGTATGCGCGGAGTTCAATGCCATCACCGGCGCCTATGTGCAGACGCTCTTCAGCACCTTTGCCGGCGATCCGAACTTCCTGGCAAACTGCGCATCGCCGCCGCAGGTGGTGGGCGCAGGCAACATGGCGGCGCCCATGGGACCGCGCCAGGCGCGGTTGGGAATCGTCGCGACCAGCGGCCCGAATCTCGTATCCGTGCCGAAACGGTGGTCCGACCATATGACCGAGGTACCGGCCCTGAACAGCATCGAGACTTGGGAGATCTTCAATACCACAGTCGATGCTCATCCGATCCATGTGCACCTGGTCGCGTTCCAGGTGGTGAACCGGCAGGCGCTTGATTCTGTCGCGCTTCTGGCGGGCAACCTGGTCGTAACGGGACCGACGATCACGCCGAACGCCAACGAGTCCGGCTTCAAGGACACGGTGGTCGCCCTGCCCGGCCAGGTGACGCGGCTCAAGGCCAAGTTCGACATCGCGGGGCTCTACGTATGGCACTGCCACATCGTGGAGCATGAGGACAACGAGATGATGCGGCCCTACTGCGTGGCGAACGCGGACGGCAGCCTGCCTGCAGCCTGCGCGCTGGCCAGCCGCAAGCTGGACAAGATCGGCGTATTCTCCGGCGGGACCTCGTACTTGGACAAGAACGGCTCCGGGGCCTGGGAAGGCGTGCCGGTTGACAGCATGAACACGACCTTCAACCCTGTTGCGGGCGGAACCGTCGTGGCCGGCGACTGGATGGGTACGGGCATGGTGACCCTCGGCATGTACAAGGACGGCGTCTGGTACATCGACCTGAACGGCAACGGCCTCTGGGACGGGGCGCCCACCGACGGATTGTTCAGTTTCGGCACCGGGCTCACGAACGCCCTTCCTGTAGTGGGCGACTGGACCGGTACGGGAACGACGAAGATCGGCGTTTATGATAACGGCGTGTGGTACCTCGACCTGAACGGCAACGGCGCCTGGGACGGCACGCCGACCGATGCGATGAATATCTTCGGCATCGGCCTGGTGAATGCCCTCCCTGTGGCGGGCGACTGGGACGGCACGGGCAAGTCCAAGATCGGCATCTACGTCGACGGCACCTGGTACATCGACCTGAACGGCAACGGCGCCTGGGACGGCACGCCGACGGATTCCATGGACACATTCGGCGTCGGGCTTGTCGGATCCATGCCGGTTGCGGGAGACTGGACCATGTCCGGGACGACGAAGATCGGCGTTTATGTCGACGGCACCTGGTACCTCGACCTGAACGGAAACAGGGCTTGGGACGGCACGCCGACCGATGTGATGAACGTCTTCGGCGTCGGCCTCACCGGGGTTTCGCCGGTCGTCGGGATGTGGTAGGCTTGAAAGGCACATGCTCTTTCTGCAGATGACGTCTAAAGGGTGCGCAGAATCGACTGCGCACCCTTTACTTTTAATGCCAAAAAATGTAAAATCTTTCGATAGTTACACTGGATGACTCATGATAGACTCGTAAAAAATCTATTTAGCCACAGAGGACTCAGAGGAATAATTTCGATCTTTTTAAGACTTACCTCTGTGCGCTCTGTGCGCTCTGTGGCAGATCTTGAGTTATTACGATTTCATCAATCATAAAGGATCAGGAATTCACCACAGGCATTTCGAAGGCGAACACAGGGAGACGACCTCATAGACTCGTAAAAAATCTATTTAGCCACAGAGGTCACAGAGGACTCAGAGGAATAATTTCGATCTTTTTAAGACTTACCTCTGTGCTCTCTGTGTGCTCTGTGGCAGATCTTGAGTTATTACGATTTCATCAATCATAAAGGATCAGGAATTCACCACACACACACGTTCCGAAGGAAACTCTACTTTCCGGAGACCACCTCTTGCCCATGAACGGGAAATCCTCAGTCGTTTTACTTCTCTCGCTGCTCTTCCTCTTGTTCGCCACGGCGGTTTTCGCGCAGGGTTCCCCGTCGCTTTCCGCTCCTGCAGGCCAACCTGCCGGCGCCCCGGCTCCGGGAAAGGCGTCTTCGGAAGCGACAGCACCGGCGCTGAAGGCGCAACAGCCGCCCGCAGGAGAACGCAAGGCCGGGACGGAGGGTCCCAACGCCAAGGCGTCGCGCTTCGAGGAGTACATCTCGGGAGGGGCATCCGCAACTCTTTCCACTGACATCCGGCAGTTCGGCTACGATCTTTTCCAGAATCCGCCGTCGACCTTCGCGCCGGTTCAGAACGTGCCCGTGGGGCCTGACTATGTCATGGGGCCGGGGGACGAGATCCGCGTCGCCGTCTGGGGGCGGGTGGAAGCGAACTGGGATGCGGTGGTGGACAACGACGGGAACATCACCCTACCGAAACTGGGGGTCCTGGGCGTCACGGGGTTGACCTTCCGGGAACTGAAGGACCTTCTGCGCACCGAGGTCGCGAAATACTACGCGGGCTTCGAGATGAACGTGAGCATGGGGTCGCTCCGGACGATCCGCGTCTACGTGGTCGGGAATGCGCAACGCCCGGGCGCCTACACGATCTCGGCCCTCTCCACGGTGATCAACGCGCTCTTCGAGTCCGGCGGGCCGTCCAAGATCGGCACGATGCGGGATATCCAGGTCAAGCGGAACGGCAAGACGGCCGTGCACCTGGATCTCTACGACTTCCTGCTCTCGGGCGACAAGACAAAGGACATCCGGCTCATGCCCGAGGACGTGATCTTCATTCCCCCTGTCGGGCCGCTGGCCGGCATCGCGGGCAACGTGAGGAACCCGGCGATCTACGAGCTCAAGGGAGAAACGCGGCTGCTCGACCTGATCGGCATGGCAGGCGGGCTGACGGGCATCGCGTTCCAGGGCAGGGTGCAGATGCAGCGGATCGAGGACCATCAGTACCTGACGCTCTTCGAGGGCGACCTGGTGGACATCGAGAAGAACAGGGACAAGAACTTCCTCTTACAGGACGGCGACCTGGCAAAGGTCTATGCGGTCGTCGATTCCTCCCGCACCGTGACGGTCGCGGGAGCGGTGGCCTATCCGGGCGCTTACGGCGTTACGCCGGGCGTGACGACCGTCAAGGATGTGGTCTCCCTGGCGGGGGGGACGCTGTACTACGCCTCGAACCAGGGTGAGCTGACGCGGGTCACCGTTACGGCGGAGGGACCGAAGACCGAGATCCGGAACATCGACATACGGAAGGCCCTGGACGGCGATCCGGAGAGCAATCTAACCCTGGCGACGAACGATTATCTTCTCATCAAGACCGTGCCGGAGTGGCGGCTCTACCGCACCGTTTCGATTGCCGGCGAGGTGAAGTACCCCGGGACCTACACGGTCCGGAAGGACGAGCGGCTCTCGTCCCTGATCGAGCGGGCGGGGGGATTCACGGAGCGGGCCTATCTGCGCGGCGCCGTGTTCACCCGCGAACGGGTGCGCGTCGAACAGCAGGCACGGCTGGACGAGATCGCCCGCCGTATGGAGAGCGAGCTCTTGAGCACGGGCACCGCCCAGATCGGCGAAGCGAGCTCGTCGGAGGAAGCGAAGATCCTGCAGCTGGAACTGGACCAAAAGAGGCGCTTTGTCGAACAGCTCAAGAGCATGCGCGCAAAAGGCCGGATCGCGCTCACCCTGTCCGATCCCGCGGCGCTCAAGGATTCCGCCTATGACATCGAGCTGGAACAGGGGGACAGCCTCCAGGTCCCGTCCGATCCCAAGACCGTTCAGGTCCTGGGCGCGGTCTTCAACCCCAGCGCGTTCATCTATCGGTCGGGCAAGGCGTACGGCTACTATGTCGATCTTTCCGGAGGATATTCCCGCAACGCCGACGACGGCAACGTCTGGATCCTGCAGGCCGGCGGCACTGCTGCCAGGCCCGGCGGGATCTTCGGCTCCAACGATCTTTTCTCCGGCGACACGGTCGTGGTGCCGGAGAAGCTCGACCGCTATCCCTGGATGCGCCAGATCAAGGACCTGACGCAGATCCTCTATCAGATCGCGGTAACCGCTGGCGTGCTGATCGTGGTGTTTTAGGAACAGCGAACAACCAGCTCGGCCTGCAAGCTTGGCAGCTTGCCTGCTTGTCAGCTTATTTGCATCCTCAGGAGTTCCCGTGGAAGAACAGCAACATTCGAACGTATCCATCCTCGATTATCTGATCGTCGTGCTCAAACGGAAACGGATGATCCTCTGGGCGACGGGAGGCGCAGCCGTCCTTGCGCTCGTCGCGAGCCTGATCATGCCGAAGACCTACCGTGCCGAGTCGCGCATCCTGCCGCCCCAACAGCAGGCGGCAAGCGCGGCGACGCAGCTCTTGTCGCAGCTCGGCAGTGTGAGCGGCGCCACGGGTTTCCTGGGCGTCAAGACTCCGAACGACCTCTACATCGGCCTTATGAAGAGCCGGACCCTTCTGGACCGCGTGATCGAGCGGTTCGATCTGATGAAGGTTTACGGGAAGACGTACCGCCAGGACGCGCGCCAGAAGCTCCTGGATGCGTTCAAGGTGCAGGACGACAAGAAGAGCGGCATCATTTCGCTCGGCGTCGAAGACCGGGATCCGAAGCGTTCCGCGGACATGACCAACGCTTTTGTCGAAGAGCTCAAGAATCTTACGCAGTACATCGCCGTGTCCGAGGCTTCCCAGCGGCGGCTCTTCTTCGAGGAGCAGCTCAAGAGCACGAAGGAGGCCCTGCTGCGGTCAGAGGAAAGTCTCAAGGGGTTCCAGGAGCGGACGGGCGCCATCGAGATACGCGAGCAGACCAAGGCCGTCATCGAGTCGGTGGCCCAGCTGCGCGCGCAGCTCGCTGCGAAAGAGGTGCAGCTGAAGGTCCTGCGGACCTACGCGACAGACCGGAATCCCGATCTGCAGAAGGTCGAGGCCGAGTACCGCGGCATCCGCGAGCAGCTGTCGAAGCTCGAGTCCAAATCAGGGGACAGCGGCGACGCGCTGGTCTCGGCGGGCCGCATCCCCGAAACGGGCACCGGCTATCTCCGGAAGATCCGGGACCTCAAATATAACGAGACGCTGTACGATCTGCTGAGTAAACAGTACGAGATGGCCAAGATGGACGAGGCTCGCGACGCAGCCGTCATCCAGGTGCTGGACTCGGCAGTTGTCCCGGAAAAGAAAGTAAAGCCGAACCGCATCGTCATGGTCGTGATTGCCGCGTTCACGGCCTTCTTTTTTTCCGTCCTGGCGGCGTTCTTCCTGGACTACCGGGAGCGGATGCTCGGCGATCCGGAGAGCAGGGAAAAACTCAACCGGCTGAAACAGCTGAGCGCTCTCGATCCGGTGACGGCCGGTCTGCTGCGGCGGGTGATGGAGCGGATCGCGGTTCGCAGGCAGGCGCGGTAGCGAAGGGGCTTTCGCGGAGGCGGCTGGCCGCGGGTTTCAAACCACATGACTTCCACGGAAACAACGGCGCAGCCGCGGCCGGTCTCTGCCCGGCTGCTCGCGCGCAATACGCTGATCAACCTTGCAGGGCAGGGAGCCCCGCTCCTCATCGCTTTCCTGGCGATCCCGCTGCTGATGAAGCGGCTGGGCGTCGACCGGTTCGGCGTGCTGACGCTGGCCTGGATGGTGATCGGCTATTTTTCGCTCTTCGATCTCGGGTTGTCCCGCGCCATGACGCGGCAGGTCGCCGAGGCGAACGGAACGGGCGATACGGCGCGGATCCCCTCCCTGGTCAGGACCTCGCTGATCCTGCAGGTCGCCTTGGGCGCGCTGGCCGGCGTCGTGCTGCTCGGGCTTGCGCCGGTGCTTGCGGAACGCATCCTCCGCGTGCCGCCGGGCATGACGGAGGAGGCCCGGAACGTGCTCGGCATCATGGCGCTGTCCCTGCCGATCATGCTCGCGTCCACGGTCCTGCGGGGCGTTCTCGAGGCGGGCCAGCGGTTCGACCTCATCGCGCTCCTGCAGGTGCCGGGCAACGTGCTCCTCTTTCTGGTCCCGCTCCTCGGCGCTTACGGGGGCTACGGCCTTCCGGCCATCGTGCTGCTCCTGGTCCTTGCCCGCCTGGCGATCGCCGTGGGATTCGCCGTTCTCTCTCGACGCGTCTTTCCCATCCTCCGGGGCCCCGCGGCATTCGACGGATCCCTCGTCCGGCCGCTCTTTTCCTACGGCGGCTGGATCACGGTCTCGAACATCGCCGGTCCCTTCCTGCTCTATATCGACCGCTTCGTGATCGGCGCGGTCCTGTCGGTGGCCGCGGTGTCGTATTACACCGCGCCCTACGAAGTGATCGTCCGGCTGATGGTCTTCCCGACCAGCCTCATCATGGTCCTCTTCCCGGCCTTCAGCGCCATGGCCGCCGGGGACCTCGAGAAGGTCGTCCGGCTGTACACGCGGTCCATGAAATACCTGTTCCTGGTGATGGGGCCGCTCGTTATGGTGCTGATCCTCTTCGCGCGGTCCCTTTTGGGTTGGTGGCTCGGGCCGGAATTCGCCGGCCAGAGCACGCTCGCTTTCCAGATCCTGGCCGCCGGCATGCTGCTCACGCCCGTCCAGGTCTCCGTGAGCCTGCTGCACGCAATCGGCCGGCCGGATGTGACCGCGAAGTTCTACCTCCTGGAGCTGTGCCTCTACCTCCCGGTGGTATGGCTGCTCGTGGGCCGCATGGGGATCGCCGGGGCCGCACTCGCCTGGTCGCTGCGGGCGCTCCTGGATACGATTTTGCTGCTTGCCGCTTCCCGGCGGATGTTCGACATCGGTGTGCGTTCGGCGGCCGATAACGGGCTGCTGCAGTCGCTCGGCGTGCTCGGGGCGCTCGGTGCGGTCATTGCCGCAATCGCCGCCGCCGGAGCGTCGTTGCCGGTGCAGGCGGCCCTGGCCGTCCTTGCCCTCGTCCTGTTTGCCGCTTGTTCCTGGCGCTTTGCTCTCGACCGCCGGGACCGGGACCTGCTCCTGCCGGGCCGGATGCGCTGATCGCGATACGCGGCCCCCGGACGGGCCGAGAAAGAGGTTTTTCATGTGCAATACCGCCTGTCTGCGGTTCGGAGAGAAGCTGCTGTCCCGCGAGGAGATCGCCGGGAAACGGGTGATCGAGGTGGGCGCCTATGACGTCAACGGCAGCCTGCGCTCATATATCGAGTCTTTCGGCCCCGCGGAGTATGTGGGCGTGGATATCGAGCAGGGATACGGCGTCGACGTGGTCTGCACCGCCGAAGATCTCCTGCAGCGGTTCGGAAAGGGTCGCTTCGATGTGGTGGTCTCGACCGAGCTGTTGGAACACGTGCGGGACTGGCGCACGGTCATCTCAAACATGAAGAACCTCTGCGCGCCGGGAGGCGTCATCCTCATCACGACCCGCTCGAAGGGCTATCCCTACCACGGGTGGCCCTATGATTTCTGGCGGTTCGAGACCGGCGATATGGAGCGGATCTTCGACGATTGCGAGGTGCAGGGGATCGAATCCGACCCGATCGAGCCGGGAGTGTTCGTGAAGGCGAAGAAGTCCGCGGCGTTCACGGAGCGCAGCCTGTCGGACATCGCCGTGTATTCGGTCGTGACCGACGGCCCGGTGACGGACATCCCCGAGGACGTGTTGAAGTCCTTCCTGGAGCGTCGCGCCGACGAATACCGGCTGCTCGAGCGGCAGACCGCCAGGATGATCGTACGGAAGAAAGTGCGGGACTGGTACTGGAAGGCGAAGAAGCGGCTCGCCGGCGCGGGAGCGTCCGCGTGAGCTTCGCCTGCAGGATCTGCGGCAATGAGCGCGACAACCGGGAATACCGGGTGCGGGAGATGCATTTCGGCACCGGCGAAGAGTTCCCTTACGTCGAGTGCGCCGGCTGCGGGTGCCTTCAGATTGCCGCCGTTCCCGATGACCTGGCCCGATTTTACCCCCCAACCTACTATTCCTTCGCTCCAGAAGGAAGAAAAAGCGCGATTAGTCGTTTGGTAAACGTGTTGCGTATTGAGAGGAATAAATATGCTCTGTTCCACCGCAGTTTTATTGGCAAGATGCTGTATACAATTTGGCCGGCAGAACCGATATTCGGTCTTATAAGTACGATTGGCGATTTGCGCGAAAAAACTATTCTGGACGTTGGCAGTGGATGTGGCTGGCTTGTCAACAAACTAGCAGAGGCCGGTTGCAAACATGTCGCTGGGATTGACCCTTTTATCAGCACTGATATTAAGACCGCTGCGGGTGCCATCATCCACAAGAAGACCCTAACTAGTCTAACGGCAGCTGCAAGCTACACGTACGATCTCATCATGTTTAATCATTCATTGGAACATATGCCTGACCAATATACCGCCATTCATTCTGCAGCAGCACTGCTGAGGTCAGGAGGAACGCTCCTCATCCGCGTGCCGACGGTCGGCTCTTATGCTTGGCGTCATTACGGAACGAACTGGGTACAACTTGATGCGCCGCGCCATCTTTATTTGCATTCGACGCGATCCATGGCACTCCTTGCTGAACGTGTGGGGCTGTCGGTTGAACAAACGCTGTACGATTCAAATGAACTGCAGTTCTGCGGAAGTGAACAATATCTTCAGGGTATACCTCTGACCTCTCCGCGGTCTTATCTTGCGTCGCTGGAGAATTCAATGTTCACTCCAAGGGACATTTCCCGATATCGGAATCAGGCGCAGGAATTGAACCAGAAAGGGGAGGGAGATATGGCCGCGTTCTTTCTGAGGAGACGCGATGGATAGCTCCCCACCCGAGGGGACGGCACCAAAAGTTGCTGTCATCGTCCTGAACTGGAACGGTCTTGAGGATACTGCTGCTTGTTTGGAATCTCTCGCCAAAGTTGCTTACAAGCCTGTTGAGATTATTGTGGTTGATAACGGGTCCATAGACGGCTCGCAGCGTTTTCTCCGAGAGAACTACCCGTGGGCGACGCTGATCGAAACAGGGCAAAACCTTGGATTCACGGGAGGCAATAACGTTGGGATCAGGCATGCCTTGGAACGTGGGGTCGATTACATACTGCTTCTGAATAACGATACTGTTGTTGCACATGATTTTCTTGATGCTCTGGTCAAAACGGCTGTAAGAAGACCTGACGTGGGCATTCTAAATCCGAAAATCTATTATTTTGATCCACCTGAAATGATCTGGTACGCAGGCGGAGAACTCTCCTTGTACCGCGGAATATCGAAACATTTCGGCTTTCGTCAGATTGATCATGGCCAATTTGATTCAGAGCAAGAAGTTACCTTTGTGACAGGTTGTGCGTTCTTTATTAAGCGGGAGGTTGTCGAAGCGATTGGCCTGTTGGATGATTATTTCTTTTGCTACTCAGAAGATGCCGATTGGACAATCCGGACTAGAAAGGCGGGCTATAAGGGATTCTATGTACCTTCATCGCGAATTTGGCATAAAGTCGGAGGTTCAGTACAGTCAGCTAAAAGCGATTTCGTCATGCGCATGGGAACGCGCAACGCCTTGTATCTCGTATGGAAACATACCTCGAAGTATCAGTTTATTGTCTTTCTCGCTGTTTTTGCGGTGAATTGGCTGTTGCGAAATACGATCAGCTGTATAATTCGGGGAAATTATAGAGTGATACCCGCTATGGTTGATGGGGTAAGGGCATTCATTGCCGAAACCAAGCAGCGCCGTTCAATAATGCAAAGCAAAAAATCGAAACATGACAAGTAATGATAACATGACGATTATCTGTGGTAGAGGCCAGATGCATTATCAGACGATATTATCGATAATCATCGTCAGCGTTGCTGTCGCATGGTCTGTATCTGGGATACAATCAGCTTTGGTATTTGAACACCTATTTGCAGCGGCTCTCTTGCTAGTATGTTTTGGTCCAATTGTATTTAGAGCAATACGGCAGGACGTGGACTTGTTTCATCCGATTAACATT
>JAKAHZ010000016.1 GCA_021814615.1 Nitrospirota bacterium
GGGCGTCCGGTGCCAGGGCCTTCTCGACCGGCGAAGGGGCGTCGGGCGCCCCCGTGCTTGACCCGACGATCCGCAGCCCCTCCTGGGCGAGCCGCGCAAAATCCCAGGCATCCACGGAACAATACCTGCGGTCGAGCGTCACGAGCCCGTTCTGCAGGCGCACCACGTTCTCCCCCACCAGCTTTCTGAGCCGGTACAGTGTGGTCTCGAAGGACCGGTGGCCGGTATCGCCGTCCGCGTCGGGCCAGAGCGCTTCCAGGAAACGCTCTTCCGGGACGTCCACTCCCCCGAAAGCGATCAGCGCCTTCAACAGCTCCAGGGGTTTCTTCGGCATCTTGCCGGGAAACGTCACCGCCTCATCGTCCTTCAGGATCTGGAACCTGCCGAGCGTGAAAATCCTGACGGGATACGGCCAGGCATGCATGCCGGCAAGATCTCCCGGGGGCGTCAACTGCCGCCGCCGGACGAGCATGCGCGCATAGTCCGTCTCGATGCCCTCTTCGAGCGCGATCGCGCAAAGACGGGACATCATCGTCGGCCGCCACCACCCGAAATTCATATAGCCCTGAGCCGCTCCCAGCGCCATTGCGTTCCGGAGAGCAGCGAGACCGTCGTGCCGGCGGTGCTCTTCCAGTGCATAGGAGGCACGGAACAACCCGGCGACGTACTCAACAAAGGTGCCGCCTGCCGCGATCTCCCAGGCCCGTACGAGATAGTGCTGTGCCTCGTCGCGCTCCCCGGCATCGTAGAGAGCCACGGTCTGCATCAGGTGACAGCAAAACCGCGGGATCTGGTGTTCGAGCGGATCGACGATCTCGAGCGCAACGGAGCTATCCACCACGGCCTTCTTTGCCTCTCCCTCGCTCCAGGAAACGAGCGCCGTCAGATAATGGTAGAACGAGCGGTCCATGGTGCTGATGCGCGGCCTGGCGGACATGCGCTGGAGCAGCGCGACGGCCCGTTCCGGACGGCCCAGGGACACAGCCGCGCTCACCCCGTACTTGTACAAGTAGGCATCCAGAATATGCACGCCCGTTGCATCGGCGAGGTCCAGCCCCTCCTCCACGGCGGCAAAACAGGTTTCCGCGTCCGCCGACCACCAAGCGTACATCGCCCGCATGGCGTCCCAGGTCAGGTGCGACGGCGTATTGTCCTCCGGACGCCCCTGCGGCGGGGGCACGGCGGACAGGATCGCTCCCGCTTTCGCGAAGTCCCCGCGCCAAAGATGAAAGATCATCAGAAAGTGGCCAAGCTGCAGGCGAAGGGCGGGGACCGGGCTATGAAAGACGATCTCCGTCACCCGGGCTTCCCATTCATGGACCAGGGAGGAGATCCCGGTCATGGCTGCGAGGAACATGTGAAGCGAGACCTGCGCCTCGATCTCGGGCGACGGAAAGGTCGCATCACCGGCTCGCAGGGCCTGGAGTTCGCCGATCCAGGGTTTCCGGTTCTCGCCCCAGGCGAAAAAAATGGTCTCCTGAATCCTGATCCAGGCGAGAAAGCATCCCGTGCGCTCGCCCGTTGCCTTGAAGCGCTCGAATGCCAGAACCAGCTGAGCGCGGCCCTCGTAGGGATCCCGGTACATCCTGCACACGCCGAGCCAGTAGAGGGCCCAGCCGGACTGGTCCCGCAGGACAGCTGGAAGGCTCTCCAGCCACGCGGAAAGGGCGCGGTACCTGCATTGGGATACCAAGACCTTCGCCGTCTTCAGGATCAGTTCGAGCGCCCCTTCCCAATCCGCTGCCCCGAGAAAGAACGCGATCGCATCTTCCGTCTGCCCTTCCTGCGCCAGCAGGACGGCGGCGCGTCTTTGCAGGCGCAGGATGCTGTCGTTGTCCTGGGAATGCCGCATCCGGACCTGCAGGAAATTCCGGAAGAGCGGATGGAACTGAAATACCGCTGCTGCTGCGCCATGCTTTTGAATGAAAAAGTGCTGCCGGTTCAGGCGGGCCAGGATCCTGCCCGCTTCACGGTATCCGGTGAACCTCTCGGCAGCCTCCGCGGTCATGCGGGGCAGAAACGACGCCGTGAGCAGGAAATCGCGCTGCTCGTTGTCCAGCTTCTCGAACACTTCCCAGGCGAAGTAATCGAAGACGCGTTCCGCGGAAAGTTCCAGTCCCTTCCTCGGCTCGCCCTCTTCCGATTTCGGTCCGCTCATGAGCAACACCAGGCCGGCGGCCCATCCATCGGTCTTTTCATGCAACAGGGCGGCGTGTTTCCGGTCAGGCTGCACCGCACTCTGCGACCGCAGCAGTTCTTCCGACTCTGCCAGCGTGAACCGCACCGCATCCCATCCGATAAACTGCAGCCGGTTGTTCGCCTGGAGCTTGGCGAGCTGCTGAGGAGGATCGTTCCGGCTCAGCACGATGACGCGGATGCCTTCCGGGACCGTTTCGAGCGCATGAAGAAACATCTCCTGGAACGGCGCGTCCCGCTGTATGTCCTGATAGTTGTCGAATATGACAACGAAGGGAGCCTTGAGACGGCGGAAGAGCTCCTCGAAATAGCGGCGGGCGAACAACAGCGCCCCCGGCAGGTACTCGGGCGTGAGCAGCGGCAGCGGAGATTTATACCGCGGGGCCGCTTTCTGGGCGGCCATGCCCAGATAATAGAAGAACGATGCGAGATCCCCGTCCCCGGCGTCCACCTGGTACCAGAGGCAAGGCAATTTCCGGCTGTCGAGCCAACTGGCTATAAGCGTGGTCTTCCCCGATCCGGCCAGGGAGGCCACCCAGGTCACGGGCATGGTGCGGCCCCGGTCGAGCTCGCGGAAGAGCCGTTCCCGCGGCGCAACCCCAGAAACTCGGGGCCGGGTGATCTTCACTATGTCGGAATGGTCTTTCTTCTTCATCGTCTTCAAGCGGGGGGCGGATATCTTTGTAGCATACTTTTCTGGCGGCGGGAAGGGAAATTTCACCGGCAATCGCTGGTCGGCAAGAATACACCGAGCGGATCATTTCAGCAGCGTAATGGAATTTCGCGACAAACGGACCTGTCCTTTGCGTTCAAAGTCCTTGAGGAGCCGGCTCACCACCTCGCGCGACGTGCCCAGATCGTTCGCAACGGTCTGATGGGTGGACTCGAGGCGATTGTCTTCGGCCTTTTCCACGAGATAATCCATGAGCCGCTCGTCCATCCTGCCGAAGGCGACTTCCTCTACGAGTTCCATCACTCCGGCAAGCCGCTGGGACAGGAGCGTGAAGACGAAATCGCGCATCGGGACGTGTTCGTTCACGAGACGGCGAAAGAGATCGGACGGTACAAGATGCACCGTTGTCTCGGCAAGCGTCGCGGCATGCGCCGGGTAGGTCTTGCCGGAGAGTATGCAGGAAGCGTTCAGAATGCAGGTTTCCCCCGGACCGATCTCGTAGAGCGTTATCTCCTTCCCCGTCTGGCCGATCTTGTAGACCCTGATCGCCCCGGAAAGGATAAAAGCAATTGAACCGCAGGCATCGCCTTCGCGGTAGACCTGTGCGCTCCCGGGGATGGTCTTTGCCTGGCCCGATTCGAGAAGAGCGGTGACAAGGGATTGATCGCTGCGGGAAAAGGCAGGAAAGATCTTGACGAATTCGTTCTTGGTCATGGAAAGCATCTTAGGGCGGACGCATCCTCTTGTCAACGAACTTCGGTTTTCAGCAATAGAGCGAATCGGCGCAGGTAAGCACCTGCCGTGTCTTGCTGCCGCTTCGATAGATGGTGATCCCCTTCACCCCTTCGCGGTACGCGAGCAGATATGCGTTCCTGACATCCTCCACGGTCGCCTCAGGAGGAAGATTTATGGTCTTGGACACGGCATTGTCGGTGTGGCGTTGGAAAGCAGCCTGCATGCGCACATGCCACTCCGTGGCAATCTCGTGGGATGTCACAAAGAGCCGCTTCACGTCGCCGGGGACCTGATGCATGGCCTGGATGGACATGCCCGCCGTTACCTGCATCAGCAGGGCCTCGGAAAAGAACCCCCGTTTCCTGGCCGTTTCGAGGAAGTAGTCGTAGACCTCCGGCAGATCCGTGTCTCCGAGCACGTGGCGTGTAAAGGACAGGGCGAAAAGCGGTTCGATGCCGCTGGAGCAGCCCGCAATAATCGACAGCGTGCCGGTCGGCGCCACGGTCGTCACGGTGGCGTTCCGGAGACGAGGCCCGCCAGCCACATCGTACCTGCTGCCGGTATAGTTCGGAAACACTCCCCGTTCCCGCGCCAGGTCCTCCGACGCGGACCATCCCCGCTCCCGGATGAAGCGCATCACTTCTTCACCGGTCCGGACCGCCTCCGTGGAATCATAGGGAATGCCGAGCCTGATCAGGAGATCCGCGAATCCCATGACGCCCAACCCGATTTTCCGGTTCCCCTTGGCGAGACGGTCGATCTCATCCAACGGGTACCTGCTCATATCGATGACGTTATCGAGGAAATGCACGGCCAGCCGTACGGTGCGGTCCAGTTTGTCCCAGTCAATCGCCGTCGTCCCATCGTTTTTCGTCAGCATCCTGCCGAGGTTGATCGACCCCAGGTTGCACGGTTCGTAAGGCAGGAGCGGCTGCTCGCCGCAGGGGTTGGTGCTCTCCATTTCTCCCAGGTGCGGCGTGGGATTGTCGCGGTTGATGCGGTCCAGGAACAGGATGCCCGGATCCCCCGTCCGCCAGGCCATCTCCGCTATGCGCTGGAACACCTCGCGTGCCTTCACGGTCCGAACGATCTGGCTGGTATGGGGATTCACGAGCGGCAGGTCAAGATCCTTCTCGACCCGTTTCATGAAGTCCTCGGTAAGGGCGACGGATATGTTGAAATTCGCCAGTTCGCGGTTGTCCGCCTTGGCGGAAATGAACGCCAGAATGTCCGGATGGTCGACGCGCAGGATGCCCATGTTGGCGCCGCGGCGCGTGCCGCCCTGTTTGATCACCTCCGTCGCCATATTGAACACGCGCATGAAGGAAACGGGACCGCTTGCCGCTCCGCCGGTGGTGCGCACGGCGTCGTCCTTCGGGCGGAGCCTGCTGAAAGAAAATCCCGTTCCCCCGCCGCTCTGGTGGATCAGGGCCGTCTCTTTCACCGCCTCGAAAATGGACTCGAGTGAGTCCTCCACGGGAAGGACAAAGCAGGCGGCAAGCTGCTGCAGCGACCTGCCGGCGTTCATGAGTGTCGGCGAGTTGGGAAGGAATTCGAGACGATGCAGGATGCCGAAGAACTCCTCGGTGATCGGGCCGATATCGTCGCATCCGTACAGCCGGTCGCCTTCAGCGATATTCGACGCCACCCTGCGGAACAGTTCTTCCGGCGTCTCGACCGGTTTCCCTTCCTCGTCCTTCTTGAGATAGCGCCTGCGAAGGACGGTCAGTGCATTGGCGCTAAGCTGCTTGCGTTCTTCCAGGACCGACATAGGAATCCTCACTTTTATTGTACCACCGGCAGATACTGCGACGTCCGGGGAGAAGGGCGAAGGCGCATCAGAACAATGCGAAGGCGAGACAGAGGAAGGCAATGCTTTTCGCCACCTCGATCCATCCCGTTGTCTGGAGCCGGACCTTGTACAGGAAAAGCGCCATGACGATATTCTCTGCGAGCGGAAGGAGGATCAGGAGCGAGATTTGAAACCGTCGATAGACATAGGCGGCAAGCACAATATAAAGGACCGCCAGGATGCGGTCCCGCATCCCTTTGAACAGCACTGCCTTGACCTTGAATACGCCGGCGGTGAAATAGAACCCCGCGGCGACAAAGAGACGGACATCGACGCCCTCGACAACCAGGAACTTTGACAGCACCGCTGCAAGGCTGAGAAGGGCAAATCCGAGCAATTCAGTGACAAGCGCATGTTCCCCGGCAAAGCGGTTCGCCAGCAGATAGGCAAGGGGAAAGAGGAGTAACGGCAGCAGCTGCGGGATCCCGCGGCCGAAGACCAAAAGAAGGATGACCGTTGCCGCGGCGATCTGTGCGAGGAAGACCCCGAGGTGGACATTGACCGTCGATTGGCGCGTCCAGCGGACAAAGGCCTGCTTGGAGTTGATCAGGAGCGCAAGGGACGCATAGAGCGGCAGGGCCTGCCAGGGAAAAGCTCGGGAAACGCCCAGCCCGGCGAGAAACGCCACGGTCAGAACACTCCACGAACCATACTCCTTCAGGAAGTAGTCTCTTCCTTCCGGTTTCATGTCTTCAGTATAGCACCCTGACCGGTCGTACCGGTATGAGGGAGATCATAGGGCCGGGAGGGGACGGACAGGCCGCATCAATAGGGCAGCTGGACAGCGACACCATAATAGGAAATGCGCGTGGTATAGAACTGGCCGTGAGGCGTGAACCCCCGGTATCCTTCGAGCAGAAACCGGATCAGGCGGTTCCCTTCAGTTCCGTGAAATTCCATTCCTGCAACCACGCTTCCGCTCACCGCCCAATCATGTTCCTGGGAGCTCTTGAAGTCCATGCCGGCGACGGGATACCCTTTCCCGACGATCGGCGACCGCCCGTAGTATTCCGCGCCCGCCTGGAGCGAAAGCGGCTTCAGGTCGTGAGGTTCCTTGTGTACGAGCGTTTCTCCCCCGCCGTAGAGCCGCCAGGACGCCCATTCATAGGATCCGAGCGCGTTCAGCGCTTCATAGGAAAGTTCCAGGCGTTCCGGTTTGGCATGCAGCAGGAACTCGTCGCCCAGATGCGAGCTCTGATGATAGAGGCTTATGCGGGCCGATCCCCTTCCCTGACGGAAGGTCACCGGCATGCCCACGGTATAATCGGCGTTCACGAGGTCATGGGAAGGAGCGTCGAGATTGAACTGGGCGAAGAGCCCGCCGCCGAAGCCGATCTGCCAGCCGTCGCCCGTCGCCGGATCGACGGAACGGGTGATGCCGAAAAGTTCGCCGTATCCGACCGCGGCGACATTGATGATATCGTGCTGATACTCGTAGCGCCGGTAACTGACGAAGAACCGCGGCTGTTTCGGGTCCGCAACGAGCGGTTTGAACACATCGCCGGTAGGGAGAAAGATACGGATGCGGGAGTCAGGCGTTGCAGCAGGCGGTCCTTCCGGCGCGAAAGCGCCGGCCTGCTGTGCTGCCGCTACCGGAGCGTCCTCCGCCCGTACGCAGGGGGTGCCAAATAAAAACGTGCCCATCAGGAGAAAAACCAGATGGGCACGTATGGTTGCACGAAGGGACGTCATATTTCCCGGTCGCGTTTTACATCAGTCCCAGCACCGACGCCCGGGCGATCTCAAGCACCGACGACGGGGCGACGCCGATCACGATGACCGCGGTCACGGCAATTGCAAGGGCTAAGGCAAGGGCCGGGGACCGGAGCAGCGAGAATTCCTGCTTCGGGTCGTACATCCACATGACCATGATCACGCGGAGATAGAAGTAGGCGCTGATCGCCGAGAAGAGGACGCCCAGGATCGCCAGCCAGATCATGCCCGCCTGGACCGCTGACTTGAAGATGTAGAATTTGCCCATGAATCCCGCGAGCGGCGGGATGCCGGTGAGCGAGAACATGAAGATGAGCATCAGGAAGGCGGCAGCCTTGTTCGTCTTGCCCAGGCCGGCGAAGTCGGCGATCTCCTCGCCGCGGCTGCCAGATTTCCTCAGCATGATCACGACACCGAAGGCGCCCATGTTCATGACCGTATAAATGAGGACATAGAGCATGACGCTCGCGGACCCGTCAACCATCATTGCCTTGTTTGCAGTCGCGGCGGCAAGTCCGACCAGCGCATACCCGGCATGAGCGATCGACGAATAGGCCAGCATGCGTTTGATATTCGTCTGGCTGATCGCCATGATGTTGCCCACGGCCATGGTCAGGACCGCGATGACGGCGAGGATCGCGGACACGTGGCCCTGGAGCGGGGCCAGGGCATGGACGAAGACGCGGAGCAGCACGGCGAATCCTGCGACCTTGGGACCGGCGGACATGAAGGCGGTCACCGATGTGGGCGCTCCCTCATAAACGTCGGGCACCCACATATGGAACGGCACCGCGGCGACCTTGAATCCGAAGCTCACGATCAGCATGACCATGGCGAGGAAAATCACGGGGTTCGTGAGGTCGGCGCTCTGCAGGAACGTCATGATCCCGTTCAGGTTCGTGGTCCCCGAAAGTCCATAGAGCAGCGACATGCCGTAGAGCATGATGCCCGACGAGAACGCACCCAGGAGCAGGTACTTGATGCCCGCCTCGTTGGACCGGCCGTCGCCGCGCATGAAGCCCGCCAGGATGTAAATGGACAGGGCCATCAGCTCCAGGCCCAGGTACAGGGTGATCAGATCACCTGCCGACGCCATGAGCATCATGCCGCTCGTCGCGAAAAGCATGAGTGAGTAATACTCGCCGCGGTGGATGTCCTCGACGGACAGATATTTCATGGAGAGCAGGATGCCCAGGCTGCAGGAGAGATAGAAGACCATCTTGAAGAATACCGAAAAAGGATCGAACAAGAAGGTCCCGTTGAAGAAGGCCGTTTGCGTATTGCCGGCATGATCCGCTGCCAGGCTCAGCGTCAGGGCCGCCGCTGCGGCAAGCCCGATCAGGCCGAGCCAGCCGAGCAAATGTTTCTGCCCCCGGGGAACGACGAGATCGGCGACGAGCGCGATCAGTGCGACGGCGATCACGAGGAATTCGGGATACATCGGTCCAAGCTGCTGAAAGAAATCGTGTAGTGAGTTCGGCATGATACCTCTCCGGAATTAATGTCCTGTCAGGGCGCCGACCGCCTGTGCGACTGCGGGCAGCGTCTGCGCCTTTGCCTGCATGTGCTGGATCAGGTGCTCCGTCGATGCGTGCATCACCTGGAACGCTGCGTTGGGATAGAGCCCGATGGCGAACACCAGGATCACCAGGGGCAGCGCCGCCACCACCTCGCGCAGGTTCATGTCGGAAAGATGCTCGTTGTGCGGATTTGTCACCTTGCCGAAGGCCACGCGCTGGTAGAGCCAGAGCATGTACCCCGCGCCCAGGATGATGCCCAGGGACGCGATGACGGCATAGATGACCTTGTGCTTGAACGCGCCCAGGATGATCGTGAATTCGCCGATGAATCCGTTCGTCCCGGGAAGGCCGATGGACGACAGGGTGATGATCATCAGGAACGTGGCATAGACCGGCACTTTCGCGGCGATCCCGCCGTAGTCCGCCAGCAGGCGCGTATGGGTCCGTTCGTAGATCACGCCCACGGCAAGGAAGAGCGCCCCCGTCGAGACGCCGTGGTTGATCATCTGCAGGAGCCCGCCTTCCAGGCCCTGGCTGTTCAGGGCGAAGATGCCCAGGGTCACGAATCCCATGTGGCTCACGCTGGAATAGGCGATCAGCTTCTTGAAATCCGTCTGGGCAAAGGCCATGTATGCGCCGTAGATGATCGCCACGACAGAGAGGATCATGATGGCCGGCGTGAAGAATATCGTCGCGTCGGGGAAGAAAGGCAGCGAGAACCGCAGGAATCCGTAGGCGCCCATCTTGATCAGGATGCCGGCCAGGATGATCGATCCGGCAGTGGGCGCTTCCACGTGGGCGTCAGGCAGCCAGGTGTGGAAGGGGAACATCGGCACCTTCACGGCAAAGGCGGCGAAGAAGGCGGCGAACGCCCAGAGCTGGAAGTCGTGCCCGAATTTATAGTTCATGAGCGCAAGAACGTCGAAGGTCCCGCCGGCGGTGAAATAGACCGCCAGGATCGCGACCAGCATCAGCACGCTGCCGACCAGGGTGTAGAGGAAGAACTTGACGGCTGCGTAGAGCCGGTTCGGGCCGCCCCAGACGCCGATCAGGAGATACATGGGGATCAACATGGCTTCCCAGAAGATGTAGAACAGGAAGAGGTCCAGCGCGGCGAAGACGCCGATCATGGCCGATTCGAGGAAGAGCATGGCGACCATGAACTCCCGCACCCGGTCCTGCACCGCGGTCCAGGAGACCATGATCGAGATCGTGGTCAGGAGCGTGGTGAGCGCGACGAAGAGGATGCTGATGCCGTCAACGCCGATCCGGTAATTGATGTTCCAGTCGCTGATCCAGCTCATGGATTCGCCGAACTGCATGTTCGCGGTCCCGCTGTTGAAATTCGCGAGAAGCGGAATGCAGAGGCCGATCTCGACGAGCGAAACGACCAGGGCGATCCAGCGCGCCGCAGCGGCATTCCGCACGGCCAACAAAACGATAGCGCCGGCGATGGGAATGAAGATGAGCAGGCTCAAGAGCGGATAGCCCAGCGTGTTCGGCATGAGTTCGAGCATGGAGAAGCTCCTTTATGGTTCCGGCGCGGCCGGATCTAAATGACGATGGTCGGCGATACCGCCATCCCCTGCCCGCCTTCTCTTAGTTCAGCACGTAATACAACCCGATCAGCACCACGAGGCCCAAACCCATGGTGAAAGCATATTCCTGCACGAAGCCGGTCTGGAGCTTGCGCCCCTTCTCGCTCGTCTTCCCGATGGAAGATGCGAGGCCGTTGATGAAGCCGTCGATGATCGTGACATCTCCGACGGTGTGCAGGAACTTGGCGGTCTTGTGGACCAGGCCTTCCACGAAGATGGCGTTGTAGATCTCGTCGATCTTGTACTTGTTCAGGAGAAGCTGATAGAGCCCGGGGAATTTCTCCGAGAATTTGGCCGGTGCGGCCGGATTCTTGACGTACAGGCCGTAGGCAAGCCGGATACCGGCAAGCGCCACGCCTACGGAGAAGACCATGAGCAGGATCTCGAGCAGATGGTGCTCGCCCAGCCCGTGTTCCGCATGGGGGAAGACCGGGGCCAGGAAATCGGCGAACAGGTTGGCATGGGGAATAATGGCGCCCGGCATGCCGATCCAGCCGATGGTGATCGAAAAGAAGGCGAGGATCATGAGCGGCACCGTCATGACCTTCGGCGACTCGTGCACATGATGCTCCACCTCATGGTCCATCCGCGACTTGCCGAAGAAGGTGAGGTAGATGAGCCGGAAGGAATAGAATGCCGTCATGAAAGCGCCGACAACGCCGATGATCCAGAGCACCCTGCCCAGGGAGCTCGAATTGTACGCGCTCCAGAGGATCTCGTCCTTGCTGAAGAACCCTGCAAAGGGGAAGATGCCTGCCAGGGCAAGCGAGCCGATCAGGAAGACCAGGTAGGTGATCTTGATTTTGCTCTTCAACGAACCCATCTTGCGCATGTCCTGCTCGCCGGACAGCGCGTGGATCACGCTGCCCGAGGCGAGGAACAGGAGGCCCTTGAAGAAGGCGTGCGTGGTGAGATGGAAGATGCCCGCCGAGAACGCCCCTACCCCGAGGCCCAGGAACATGTACCCGAGCTGGCTGATGGTCGAATAGGCGATCACGCGCTTGATATCGTTCTGGACCAGACCGATCGTTGCCGCATAGAAGGCAGTGACGCCGCCGATCACGGCCACCACGGTCATGGCCGTTTCGGAGAGCACAAAAAGCGGCGCGCAGCGGGCGACCATGAACACGCCGGCGGTGACCATGGTGGCGGCATGGATGAGGGCGCTGACCGGCGTCGGGCCCTCCATGGCGTCGGGAAGCCAGACGTACAGGGGAATCTGCGCCGATTTGCCCGTGGCGCCCACGAAGAGCAAGAGACAGATGAGGGTCACCACGCCAACCTGGATGCCCATGAGATCGATCTGGCCGGACGCGGCGGGCCCGGACAGCGCCGCGAACAGGTCGGTGAAGTCCAGGGTGCCGAAGGTGACAAAAATAAGCAGCATGCCCAGGACGAACCCGAAGTCGCCGACACGGTTCACCACGAAGGCTTTGATACCCGCGTCCGACGCGGACTTCTTCTCATACCAGAACCCGATCAGGAGATAGGAGCAGAGGCCCACGCCTTCCCAGCCCACGAACATGAGCAGAAAGTTGTTCGCCATGACCAGCACGAGCATGAAGAAGGTGAAGAGTTCGAGATAGGCGAAGAACCGGGCGAATCCTTTGTCTCCGTGCATGTAGCCCACGGAATAGATGTGGATGAGCGTGCTCAGCGTCGTGACCACCATGAGCATGACGGCCGTGAGCTGGTCGATCTGGAAACCCACGTTCACCGACAAGTTGCCTATGGAGATCCAGGAGTACAGGTTCTCGTCGATGATCGTGCCGTTCACCACGTCGATGAAGGCCCAGACCGCGAACACGAAGGCGCCGAACACGCCGCCGATGGCGACGGAGGCCGCGCGCTCCTTGAGATATTTCCCGAAGAGCCCGGAGATCAGGAATCCGGCAAAGGGAAGCAGGGGGATCAGTGCGTATTTGAGCATGGTTTACACCTCAAGGAATAATCAGAAATCCTGGATCGAAATCCTACATACACGCCGAATCTAAGAAGCGCTCAGGATCCTGCAACTCTTCATGTCAGGAGTTCGAAGATTGCTCTTCGTTACCCCTTCAGGATATTGAACTCGTCGACATACACCACACCGCGGTTCCGGACGAGCAGGATGATGAGCGCCAGCGCCACAGCCGCCTCGGCGGCGGCAACGGTGATCACGAAGACCACGAAGATCTGCCCGGTCAGGTTCTGGAGATAATGGGAGAATGCGATCATGTTGATGTTCGCCGCATTCAGCATCAGCTCGATGGACATGAGGATGATGAACACATTGCGTCGCGTCAGAACGCCCACAACGCCGATGGTGAACAACAGGGCGCTCAGGATGACATACCAGGACAAGGGAATCATAGAACCTCCGAAAGTCGCAGGCGCCGGCATTCCGGCTCCCGCCTCCTATTCTTTAGCGTCCTTCTTCGCCAGCAGTACCGCGCCGATGAGACCCACGAGCAGAAGGACCGACGCGATCTCAAAGGGCACCAGGTACTTGGAGTAAAGCTCGATGCCGAGCTCCTTTACCCCCGTTCCGGGCATGGTCCGCATCATGACTCCGTTCTCTCCCGGAAAGCTCCCGCGCAGGACCAGGAGCGCGATCTCGGTGGCGATGATCACGCCGAAGGCCGTGAGCCAGGGCCAGAACCGGTTCGCCCGGCTGCTCTTCGTCTCCCGGTCAACCTGCAGAAGCATGACCACGAAGAGGTAAAGGATCAGGATGGCGCCCGCATAGACGATCAGCTGCACCGCCGCCAGGAATTCCGCGTTCAGGAGGACGAAGACTCCTGCGATATGGAAGAACAGCAGCAGCATGAACAGAACGCTGTGGATCGGATTCCGGCGCGAAATCGTCATGATCGCCGAGAACAGGATGACAACGGCAAAATAAGCGAATACGAGCTGGTTAATCATGCTTCTTCTCCGTCTTGGGATGGCCCATGAACCGGTCGCCGACCTCGACCAGACGCTCCCGGGTATAGAAGGCGTCGCGGCGGTTGTAGCAGGCCAGTTCGAACTCCGGCGTCTGGAGGATGGCCGACACCGGGCAGGCGTCGATGCAGAATCCGCAGAACACGCATCGCAGCAGATCGAGCTCGTAGGAGGTGACGATCTTCTCGTGGTTCGGCCCCTCGGTGGTCACAACCTTGATCGCCTGGGCCGGGCAGACCGCCTCGCAGAGGCCGCAGCCGATGCAGGCCCCCTCGCCCTTCTCGTTGCGCCGCATGGCATGCAGGCCGCGCGAACCCGCAAAGGGTTTCCGCTTCTCCGTGGGATACTGCCGCGTGACCGCGGGCCGGAGCATGGTCTTGAGCGTGAGCGCCATGCCCTGCGCGATCTCGACCATGAACACCGTCTTGAGCAGTTTTTTCAATCCGTTCATTGCGACCTCTCTCTTAGATCCAGCCCAGTTGTTTCATGAACGCCGAGGCAACCAGCACGCAAAGTGACAGGGGCAGCAGCGTTTTCCAGGAAATGGCCATGAGCTGATCGTAGCGGTACCGTGGCAGCGTGGCGCGGAGCCACATATAGAAGAAGATGAAGAAATAGAGCTTGGCAAGAAGCCACAGGGTAGGCGGAATGGCCGCCAGCGCCTTATTGAGCCAGACGATCGGGGCAACGCCGGCCAAGGCGTGCGGGAAGATCTGCACCGGGAGCCAGCCGCCCAGGAACATGATGCTGACCAGGAGCGACACGACCATCATGTTCATGTACTCGGCCATGTAGAAGATGCCGAAGCGGATGCCGCTGTATTCGGTGAAGTAACCGGCCACGAGTTCAGACTCGGCCTCGGGCAGGTCGAAGGGCACGCGGTTCGTCTCGGCGATGCCTGCCAAGAGGTACAGGAAGAAAACGACCGGCCCCAGGGGCGTGAAGAGGAACCACCGCCCCTGCTGGGCGTTCACGATGTCCGTGAGGTTGAGCGAGCCCGCCATGAGCACCACCGTGACGATGGCAAAGGCCATGGGGATCTCGTAGCTGATCATCTGGGCGGCGGAGCGGAACCCGCCCATGAAAGCGTACTTATTGTTCGACGCCCAGCCCGCCATGATGACGCCGTAGGTGCCGACGCTGGCGAAGGCCAGAATGTACAGCACGCCGATGTTCAGGTTCGAGACCAGCATCGGGACCTTGTGGGACAGGATGCCGAAGAAATCGGTGGGCGGGCCGAAGGGAATGATGACCATGGAGCCGAAGGCCATGATGAGCAGCATGAGCGGCGCGATGCTGAAGACCCACTTGTCCGCCTTCGCCGGTATGACGTCTTCCTTGAAGAGGAACTTCACGGCATCGGCGATGGGCTGCAGGACGCCGTGCCAGCCGGTCCGCATGGGACCCAGTCGGGACTGCATGTGGGCCAGCACCTTGCGCTCCATGAGCTGGAGGTACATGGCATTGGCCAGGATGAAGGCCACGAGGGCCAGCGCCGGCACGAGGAACAGCAGAACACGCCAGGCAATGTTCAAGAGCTGATGCGATTCAGACATATTCCGCTCCTACGCGAAAGACTTGATGTGACGGATCGTGGCCATTTCCTTCGAGCGGCTGATGCTCGTCCCGGACGAGAAAAGCAGGCGCTCGGCAGTGATGACATCGTTCTGCAGCATGCCGTCCGACGGGAGGGACAGGTCCACATCCTTCCCTGCCAGGGGCGACGCCGAACGTTCCCAGACCGCGCCCGGCGCAAGGTCCTTGTACAGTGCCACGGCGGACCGGATCTCGGCCAGAATCTCCTCGCTGGTCGCATACTGCATCTGGCTGCCCATCTTGCGGGCAAGCTGCTGAAGGATCTCCCAGTCCGGCTTGGATTCGGCGAAAGGCTTCTCCGCCTGGCTCAAACGCTGTAGCCGGCGCTCGATATTCGTGAACGTTCCCGATTTTTCGACGTTCGACGCGGCCGGAAGAACCACATGGGCCAGCTTTGCCGTTTCAGTCAGGTAGATGTCCTGGACGACAAGGAATTCGGCCTTGCGGAGCAGGTCGGCGGTCTTGGCGTCGCTGCCAGCCGGGTCATCACCCATGATGAAGAGCGCCGCCATTTTGCCGGATGCCAGGCCCTGCAGCATTTCCACGCCGTTCAGGCCGGCCAACTGCGGCGCCCCGGCCGCATCCTTCGTGGCCACATATCCGGGGGCGAATCCCGGATGGACGCCCATGTCGAGGCTTCCTTGGAAATTGCTTCGCCGGACGATGGGATAGTAGGTCACGCCGCCAAGCATCCCGGCGATTTCCTTTACCCGCGTAAACTCCTTGGCGGAAAGCATGGCAGGAACGATCAGGGCGACGCTCTTGGCCCCCTTGAGAATCGCAACCGCCTTGGCAAGGGCGCCTTCCGCTTTTCCCGAAGACAGGGCGGCTGCGAGGTCGTCCATCCCCTCGCCCGTTCCCTTCTCGATCACGGCAGAGGCGATCTTGTTGAACTTGTTGAACCCGTCGTTCACGAGCACCAGCGGCTTGGCGAATTTATTGACGGCGCGTACGATCTCGATGCCCAGGGAGGGATTGAGTTCGCCTACGTTCTTGTCGAGGACCAGAACCGCGTCGTGCTCCCCGACCTTCGCGAGCTCGCCTGAGAAGAAGGCGCTGTTCAGGCCCTTGGGAACCTTGATGCGCGCAAGCATGTCCACATTGTTCGTACCCACCACGGTGCGCATGAATTTCTGGAACAGGTAGGATTCCTCGTTGGTGGTCCTCGTCGAACCCAGCCCGCCGATCGCATCGGCGCCGCGCTTGTTCTTGATCACATTCAGGTTCGTCGCGATGACGTTGAGAGCCTCGTCCCACGTGCAATCCACGAGCTGGTCGCCCTGGCGGACTTTCGGGGTCGCGAGCCGCTCCTCGCTGTGCACGGCGTCCCAGCCGAACCGCCCCTTGCTGCAGAGGTAGTTCTCCCGGAGCGGGCTCACGCGCATGATCCTGCCGTCGCGGGTCTCGTAATTCACGGGACAGCCGCAGCCGCAGTAGTTGCAGACCGAGGGGCTCTTGTCCAGGTTCCAGGAACGTGCCTTGTACTTGAACTGGCGCGTTGTCAGGGCGCCGACCGGGCAGATCTCCACGCACTCGCCGCAGAACTCGCAGTCCAGCGGCCGGTCGAAGTCCGTGCTGATGCGCGCCTTGGTGCCGCGGCGGGTGAACGCCCACTCGGCCACGCCGTTCTGCTCGTCGCAGATGCGCACGCATTTGCCGCAAAGCACGCAGCGGCTGATGTTCCGTTCGATCACCGGGCTCTCGTAGTCCGGCGGCAGATAGCCTTTCTCCGCGTCGAACCGCGGCTTGCCGAGGCCGTATTCGTGCACCAGGTCCTGCAGCGTGCACTCACCCGCCTTGTCGCAGACCGGACAATCAAGCGGATGCTTGATCAGCAGCAGTTCCAGAACGGTCCGGCGGATGTCGATGATCGCCGGCGAGGTCGTTGTGACGACCATATTGTCGGCGGCCGGCGTCGTGCAGGAGGGTGTGAACTTCCGGGGCGTGCCCTGCACCTCAACGAGGCAGATGCGGCAGGCGCCGAAAGGATGCAGTTTGTTGTCGTGGCAGAGAGTGGGGACCCGCGATCCCACGGCATTCGCCGCATCCAGGATCGTGGCCCCTGCGGGCACTTCCACGACCTTTCCGTCAACCGTCAATTTGATCATTGGCATAGGATATCTACCTTGTTCCTTCGTGTAAAATTCCCGTTAATCGATGGCCCAGAACCGGCAGTTCTTGATGCAGGTCTTGCACTTGGTGCATTTTTCCAGATCGATGGAAGCGACCTTGCCCTTTTCCCAGGTGATGGCCCCCACCGGGCAGTTCTTATAGCAGAGACCGCACTTCTTGCACTTTTCCTCGTTCACCTTGAACTTGACGAGCGGCGTGCAGACCCGTGCGGGACACCGCTTCTCGTGGATGTGCGCCTCGTATTCATCACGGAAATACTTGATCGTGGTCAGGATGGGGTTCGGCGAGGTCTGCCCCAGGCCGCAGAGCGACGCGTCCTTCACCTGCTGGGACAGCTGCAGAAGGAGATCGATGTCGCCTTCCCGGCCTTCGCCGTTCGTGATCCGCTCCAGGATGGTGAGCAGCGTCTTGTTCCCGATGCGGCAGGGCACGCATTTGCCGCAGGATTCGTCCTCGGTGAACTCGAGGAAGAACTTCGCCATGGCGGGCATGCAGGTGGTCTCGTCCATCACCACCATACCGCCGGATCCCATGATCGCTCCGGTCTTGGTGATATTTTCGTAGTCCACCGGCGTGTCGATCAGCGACTCGGGGATGCAGCCGCCCGACGGCCCGCCCATCTGCACGGCTTTGAACTTGCGGTTGCCCTTGATGCCGCCGCCGATGTCGTAGATGATGGTCTTGAGCGGGATGCCCATGGGCACTTCGACAAGGCCGATGTTGTTCAGCGCCCCGGAAAGCGCGAACACCTTGGTGCCCTTGCTCTTCTCCGTTCCGAGGCTGGCATGCCAGTCCGCTCCATGCAGGATGATCGGCGGAACGTTGGCAAAGGTCTCCACGTTGTTCAGCACCGACGGCCGCTGGAACAGGCCTTTGTACACCGGGAACGGCGGCTTCGGCCGCGGCATGCCGCGCAAGCCTTCGATGGAAGCCATGAGCGCAGTTTCCTCGCCGCACACGAAGGCGCCCGCGCCCTGATAGATCTCTATGTCGAGATCGAATCCCGTGCCCAGAATGTCCTTGCCCAGAAGCCCCCGCTCCTTGGCCTGGTCGATGGCAAGCTGCAGGCGGTGCACCGCCAGGGGATACTCGGCGCGCACATAGATATAGCCGTAATGGGCGTCGATGGCCTTGGCGGCGATGATCATGCCTTCGAGAACCGAATGAGGGTCCGCCTCCATGACGCTGCGGTCCATGAACGCGCCCGGGTCGCCCTCGTCGCCGTTGCAGAGGATGTACTTGATATCACCCTTGACCTTCAGGCACAGTTCCCACTTGAGGCCGGTGAGAAAACCGGCGCCGCCGCGTCCCCGGAGGCCGGACCGCTTCATCTCGGCGACGATCTGTTCCGGCGTCATTTCGGTAAGCGCCTTGACCGCCGCCATATACCCGTCCCGGGCGATATATTCTTCGATCTTCTCGGCATCGATGAGGCTTCGGTTTCGAAGCGCCCGCAACACCTGGTGCTTGAAGAAGGGAATCTCATTCATCACCGGAATGGCATCCTTCTTCGCCGGAGGCGTATAGAGGAACTTCTGGACCGGACGTCCCTTGATGAAATGCTCCTCCACCAGGTGGGAGACATCCTCGGGCCTCACCTGCTGATAGAAGATGTCCTCAGGGTAGACGACGATCACCGGGCCCTTGGCGCAGAAGCCGTTGCAGCCCGTCAGGACGACCTTGATCTCGTTCTGAAGGTTGCGGGCCACCAACTCCTTGTCGAAGGCGTCCTTGACCTTCAGCGACCCGTTTGCCACGCAGCCGGTGCCTGCGCAGATCATCACATTTGAGCGGTAGGTTGTTTCCACAGAGAATACCCCGTTAGGAAAATTTACTCATATCCCGGGCCACTGCTGCCCGCCTAATACGTCGTCTCGTGACCGACGACGAGCGCATATTCCTTCACCGCGTTCCCGCCCATCACATGCTCCGTGAATATCTTCCGCGCCTTGTCAGGCGTGAGAGCGATATACTTGACCGGGGCCTCGCCGGTGCGCTCAATAGTCAGCATCGGTTCCTTGCTGCAGAGGCCGGCGCAGCCCGATGTCGTGATCGCCACGTCCTTCCGGCCCGACTTGTTCAGCTCATCGAGGATCGCATCCATGATCCCCCGAGCACCTGCCGCAATGCCGCAGGTGCCCATATGGACGGTTATCTTTGCAGTGAAACCGCCCTCGCGAAGCTGCTGATTCGCGTGATATTCTTCCTTGATCTTCTTCAGGTCTGCTATCGTCAGTTTTGCCATAGGTCTCCACCTCTACTTCGCATTCTCATCTGCTACTCGTATTTCTTCACAATCTCCATAACCTTCGTGGCCGCCACGTCGCCGTAGGTGTCCTGCCCGACCACGACCACCGGCGCAAGGCCGCAGGCGCCGAGGCAACGGACCGCTTCAAGAGAATATTTGCCATCCTGCGTGATCTCACCCACCTTGATGCCCAGTTCGCCTTTCAGTTTATCGATGATTTCCTCGCTCCGTTTCACATAGCAGGCCGTGCCGAGGCAGACGCGTATCACATGCTTGCCGCGGGGCACGAGGGTGAAGAAGGAGTAGAAGGTCGCCACGCCGAACACGACACTGGGGGAGATCTTCATTCCCTTGGCGATGTGCCGCTGGACCGAGTGCGGAAGATACCCGCAGACCTCCTGGGACTTCTGGAGGACGGGGATCAGCGAGCCCGGTTTGTCCTTGTGGGCCGCGACGATCACGTCGATCTTCCGGTACATCTCGGGAGTGATGCCGTCGTCGGCGGGGATCGCAACCTGTTTGGGCGTGGTGCAGGGGCTAGCGCATGACATTGGATGGTACCTCGTTCATGAGTGTAAATTCCGTTTTCAGGGTCTCGCGGACCGCATCCAGCACGGCGGGATCGGTGATCGGCACGGATTCGAGTTCGCGTTTCAGGTCCGCCGTATCGATCCGGTGCAGGCCGCTGCCGGTTTGCTCCTCGTACAGAATGTCGACGTCGGCGCCGTGGCCGGCGATCAGGGTGACGACCGTGCTGGCAACATCGCCCAGCTGCGGCCGGTCCACATGGCACCAGCCGAAGGTCGCCGTCACCACGGTCCCTTTGCCCGGCGCAGATTCGATCTCGACCCGTCCGCCGGTCTGCTCCGCGGTCTGGGCCAGAAGCGGGATGCCCAGACCGGTCTTTTTCTGTTTCGTTGTGAAGAACGGGTCCCGGATCCGCGCAAGCGTTTCGCTGTCCATCCCCTTCCCGTTGTCCCGGATCTCCAGCGTCAGCAGGTCGTGTCCGTCATCCTTGGTAAGGATGATCTCGATCCGCGTTGCCTCCGCCCTGATGGCGTTTTCCGCGATATCGAGGATATGGAGGGAAAGGTCCTCCACCGTTCAGCAGGCCACCTTCCTGCCGTCCCGGGACGTCAGGGCTTTCCTGATTTCGGCGATCGATCCTTCCCCCACCGTGAATCGAACGATCCGGCTTCCAATGTCCTCGGGACGGTGAGCGTCCGACGCGGTGATCACCGGGTACATCGTACAGTCCGGAAACCGCTTTCCCGCCTCGGAAACCGCCAGGTGGCGCGAAACCTCCACCGCGTCCAGGCCGAGATGGGGAGGGATGAATCCCAGCTGGCCGATCAGGCTGAACACATCACGGTCCACATGTGCCGCGATGACCAGGCTGTCCCCCGCTGCGGCGCGGGCCGTGGCAACGATCTTTTCGACGGGCAGGGAAGTCGCCGCGATCAGGAGGCGGTCGCAGAATCCCGTCACCCCGTCCTCTTCGTCGGCGATGACCTGCTGGCCGAACCGTTTCTCGTCGTTTGTCCCGCTCAGGTGGCTGTACACCACACCCTGGAACCTGAGCAAATCATCATCCCGTTCAAAGAACACCAGGATGTGGGCTTCTTCTTCCGATGCGACTTCCATCCCGCCCAACACCGTGAGCCCAGCGGCCTGCCCTGCGCGTTTTGCCGCCAGGACGTTTTCGGCGGAATTATGATCGCAGATACCGATCAGGTCCAGCCCCTTCCGCGCCGCTGTCTGGACCACCGCAAGGGGCGACATATCCAGTCCGGCGCAGGGAGAGAGGCAGGTGTGGATATGCAGATCGGCCTTAAGCTCCCTGAGTGCCACGGATCCCAGCCTTGTACAACTTGCCGATGAGCTCGAAGGCCGGAAGCTCGGTCACAAGCAGCGGGATTTTTTCTTCCTCGGCCTTGGCCACCGTTTCGGCATCCGGAATTCTACCCTGGACCAGGATGATGCCGGCCAGGTCCTTGTGGGAGGCCACAGCAACGATGTTCTGATGAATATGGAGCGTTACCCAGACGCTTCCTTCGGCGGCATGGGCCAGTACGTCGGAGAGAAGATCGCTCGCATACCCCCCGCTTACCTCGCGGTTGAGGCTGCCGGATCCGGCTTTCACCTTCAGTCCAAATTCCTCAACCATCGCGTTCAGGTTCATAAGCTAGAGTATCAGGTCGTGTAGTAGAACCGCATCGTCAGGTGCGTCCCGTCGGGGACCGTGGACTTAAGCACCATCTCGTCCGAGCATTTCTGGATATTCACCAGCCCCATGCCTGCGCCGAATCCCAGTTCGCGGACCCAGTCGGGCGCCGTGGAATATCCCGGCTGCAGCGCCTTCTCCACATCGGGAATGCCGGGGCCGTTGTCCACCGCCTCAACGGTCACTCCCCACTTCTCCACCTGCGCCCGGATTTCTCCGCCCTGCGTATAGGAGGCCAGATTGATCTCCGCCTCGTAGGTCGCCACCCCGATCCTCCGGAGCAGCGGCGGGCAGATGCCCAGGTTCTTCAGAACGTTCTTAAGTTCGCTGGCAGCCTTGCCGGCATGCTTCAGGCTCTGGCCGACGACATTGTACTTAAAGGTAAAGCTGATCTCGTCGGCGAAGACGTCCTCGAAGAATTTCCGCATCGTCGGCCGGGGCGGAGCGCTGTTTTCCTTCGTTTCCGACCGTTCATACTCGATCTCGAGCTTCCGGAGCAGGCCTTCGACGATGCTGCTCTTGGTCACGATCCCGACCAGTTCGTTGTCCCGGTTCAGGACGGGATACCTTCGATAGCCGAGCTTGGAGAACTTGGCGATACAGTGCACCAGCAGCTCGTCGGTATAGAGGCACTCGACCTTCTTTTTCATCCGGTCGCCGACGAGTGCATGCAGGGCATTGTCCGTCAGGGCGCTGATCAGGTCCTCGATGCTGATCATGCCGACCAGCCTGCCGTCCTGAACGACCGGCGTTCCGGAAATCTTGTTGTCCCTTAGCAGGACCCGGAACTCCGCCATCGTGTGATCGGGCCGGACGGTGACCATCTTCGAGGCCATTACCTCGCCGACGGTCATCTCATAGACCATTTCCTGCGTCCGGCTGATCCGGTCCATGACCGACTGCTGTTTGCCCTGCTGCGCCATTCTCTCGTAATGCGAGCCCGCGTTAATCGCCGACGGGCTGAAGCCCCTTTCCGTACAGAATGCCGCAGGCCTCGAACATCGTCTTTTTCGTGACAAAGAGCGGAATCGACTTCTGCCTGGCCAGTTCCACGGCCGAGGGATCGGGCGTTTTTCCCCGAACGATACAGACCGCCTTGATATCGGCGATGTCCGCCGTCCTCACCGCCTGAATATTAGCCAGCCCCGTCAACAGGATTCCGTTGTTGTGGGACCGCGCAAGCACATCACTCATGAGGTCGGCGCTGAAGCAGCGCTGCACATCGATCTTGTCCATGCGCTCGCCGCCGGTGATCACCTCGGCATCAAGCAGGGTAACGATCTCACGAACGTTCATGTCTAGCGTACCCATTTCCGGTCACCGGTCGCACTCACCCAGCACGATATCGATGGTCCCGATGCAGGCGATCACGTCGGCAACCATGTGGCCCGTCACCATCTTCGGCAGCGCGCCGATATGCACGTACGATGGAGCGCGGATCTTGATCCGGTAGGGCCGGCCGCTGCCGTCGCTCACGATGTAGAAACCCAGTTCGCCCTTCGGCGCCTCGGTGGCGACATAGACCTCGCCTTTCGGCATGGGAACCCATTTGCTCATCAGCACGAACTGATGGGCGAGGTTCTGCATGTTCTGCATGACCTGGACCTTCTCGGGGATCGCATACCGCGGATCGTCGGTGGTGATCGGGCCCGGCTGCATCATGTCCAGGCACTGCCGGATGATGCGGTTGCTCTGGCGCATCTCCTCGATACGGACGAGGTACCGGTCGTACACGTCGCCCTCGGAACCGAGGGGCACGTCGAACTCCACCTTGTCGTAGGCCGCGTAGGGTTCCACCTTCCGGAGGTCGTAGTTGACGCCGGAACCGCGGAGCGTGCCGCCCGTCAGACCGTAGTTGACCGCTTCCTCGGCGGTGAAGACACCGATGCCCTTTGTGCGTTTGAGCCAGATGCGGTTCTGCTTGATCAGCGTATCGTAGTCCTCGAGCCGTTTCGGGAAGAGCTCGGTGAACTCCCGGCACTTGTCGAAGAAATCGCGGGGAAGGTCGTTCCGCACGCCACCGATCCGGACGTAGCTCACGGTCTGGCGCGCACCGGTGACTATCTCGGTCAGATCGAGGATCAATTCGCGCTCGCGGAGCGTGTACATGCAGACCGTCATGGCGCCGATGTCGAGGGCATGGGTACCCAGCCACACCAGGTGGCCCGAGAGCCTCGTGAGCTCCGCCATGAGCGTCCGGATGAACTGCGCGCGCTCGGGCACCGTGATGCCGGCCAGCTTCTCCACTGCGACCACGTAGCCCAGGTTGTTGTTCATGCAGGTGATGTATTCGAGACGGTCGGTAATGGGGATGATCTGGTGGTAGGTGCGGTTCTCCATCCATTTTTCGATGCCGCGATGGAGATAGCCGGGCCGGGGATCGCAGTTGACGACGGTTTCCCCCTGCAGGTCCAGGACCAGCCGCAGCACACCGTGCGTGGCGGGGTGCTGGGGACCCATGTTCAGGGTTATTTCCTTTTGAACGGTTTCCTTCTGGACAGTGTCGGTAGGAGACATGTTTTCACCATTGTGTCAAAATTCGAATATCGAATCCCAAATCCGAACCAATGCGGAAATTCCTTCGGATTTCGTGATTCCAGCAGGGATCAGTATCCTTTCAGCGGGTACTCCTTCCTGAGCGGGTGCCCAACCCAGTCCTCGGGCAAAAGGATACGTCGCAGGTCGGGGTGGCCGTTGAACACGATCCCCATGAGATCATAGGTCTCGCGTTCATGCCAGTTCGCCGTAGCCCAGACCGGCGTGACGGTGTCGATCCGCGGATTATCGCCGGATACGCGCGCCTTCAGGCGGATGCGGTGACGGAAGGAGGTCGAGATCATGTTGTACACGACCTCGAAGCGGGGCCCCTTGTCGGCGGGGTAGGACGAATAGTCGACCGCCGTCACGTCCGCCAGATGGTCCATGCGGAGCGCCGGATCGTCGTGCAGGAACCGGCAGATGTCCCGGATCCGCTCCGGTTTCACCATAACGCCGATCTGGCCTGCGTGGCTGACCGTCCCGGTCACTTCGCCGGGGAACTTTTCCTCGATCATCTTCGCTATCTGCTCTGCTTCCATTGTGGTCTCTTTTCGGATCGCCGATCTGGATTCACTGCTTCCGGGGCGATGCCCCCGTTGTTACTGCTCTTTCCGGATGTAGCGTTCCTTCCTGATCTTCTCCTGCAGTTTCATAATGCCGAACATGAGCGCCTCGGGCCGGGGCGGGCAGCCGGGGATGTAGACATCCACGGGAACGATGTTGTCCACCCCCTGCACCACCGAATAGGTGTTGAAAATGCCGCCGGAGCTTGCACAGCTGCCCATGGCGATGACATAGCGCGGTTCGGGCATCTGATCGTAGACGCGGCGCACGATGGGCGCCATCTTCTTCGAGAGGGTCCCCGCGACGAGTAGCAGATCCGCCTGGCGCGGCGACGGCCGCGGCACGGTGCCGAAGCGGTCGAAATCGTGCTGCGGCGCGGAATAATACTGGATCATCTCGATGGCGCAGCAGGCGAGGCCGAAGGTCATGGGCCAGACGGAACAGGACCGCATATAGTTCAGGAAGGAGTCGACCGTCGTCGTGACGTACCCTTCCTCAAAGACATTGTTGATTATTCCCACTCCAGTGCCCCCTTCCGCCACGCGTAAATGTATCCCACCAGGAGGATCACGATGAAGATGATCATCTCGATCAGGCCATAGAGGCCGATCTTGTTGTAGGCAACTGCCCAGGGATACAGGAAGACTGCTTCGATATCGAAGATGAGAAACAGCATGGCGATAAGATAATAACGGATGGAGAACTTCTGATTGGCATCCATGAAGGGGGTGATGCCGGATTCGTAGGTGATGAGCTTTTCCGGATAGGGCCGCCGCGGGCTGACGAGCCAGCTGAAGACCAGCATGCCGACGCCGACAGCGGTTCCGAGGAGCAGGAAAATTACGACGGGCAGAAAATGATACGGAAGGTAGGACCCCGGATTCATACTCCATTCCCTCGCGATATTAAATTTTTGATTAGCACAAGTTGTAAAACGGGCTAATCATAGAACACCGGAACCGGTTTGTCAAGGGGAACGTTACGAAGAGTTACCAATAGCGGTGAGTCTTTCTTATCACTTCATTAAAATAACTTATCAACTTCTAAATAGCAAGTGAAATTTCGTCCGACCTTGCGGTCCCCGAGGAAAAGCCGTACAATGCGCTCGTGCGAAAAGGAGTTTGATGCCATGGACCCCTATTCGAAAGACCAGCTGCTGTCCTTCTACAATTTTCACCTGAAGCAGTTCGGCGACCGGCCGGAAGCGCTGCGCTGGACGCCGCAGGGCCAGATCCGCCGCTATCACATGCTGGCCGACATCGCCCCGCCGGATGAGCTCCGGAACGCCTCGATCCTCGATTACGGGTGCGGCACCGGGGATTTCTACCGGTTCCTGAAACGCCGCGGCATCACGGTGAAGTACACCGGCGTGGACATCAATCCGAACTTCATCGAGCTGGCAAAGCAGAAATACCCGGAATGCACGTTTCGCGTCATGGACATTTCGGAGGATGAGCTGGAAGGATACTACGACTACATCGTGATCTGCGGGGTCTTCAATCTGAACGTGCCGGGCGTGGACAACGACCTCAGGAACGCATTGGTGAAGCTCTTCCGGCACTGCAACAAGGGGCTCGCGCTGTCAGCCCTCTCCTCCCATACGCCGATCAAGGACCATGAGCTCCATTATACGTCTCCCGAAGATCTGATCCAGTTTTCGCTCGAGAACCTTTCTCCCTACCTCTCCCTCCGCCACGACCGGATCCCCAACGACTTCACCCTCTACGTCTATGCGGGGCTGAACGAGATCCCGCTGCCGTAGGCGCCGTACGGAATAGTATCCTACCGTTCCTCGTCATCGTGTTCATCGCCGCCGTTGAAGGGCCCCTTGATGCCCAGTTCGCGGATTTTCTTGCGGAGCGTATTGCGGTTGATGCCCAGAAGGCTTGCCGCCCGCACCTGGTTCCCTTCGGTCTTGCGCAGGACCAGCGTGAGCAGCGGCTTCTCCACGCGCTGGATCACCATGTCGTAGATATCGCCCTGCTCGAGCCCCCCCAGCCGCTCCACGAGATCGGCCAGTTTCTCTTCGAGGAAGTTCTCGAAGGAGATCGTGACGCCCAGGCCCGGCTTGAAGATCTGGGGCGGCAATGCGTCGGGGAAGATCTTGTCTCCCTGCGAAAGGGTCACGGCGCGCTGGATGGCGTTCTCCAGTTCGCGCACGTTTCCCGGCCAGTCGTAGGCCTGCAGGATCTTCGCGGTCTCCGGCGTCAGGACCTTGCGCCCGGCGCCCGTCCCCTCCTGGTGCTTGCGGAGAAAATGCTCGGTCAGCGGGATGATGTCGTCCTTCCGCTTCCGGAGCGGCGGGATGTTCATCTGGATCACATTCAGGCGGTAGAAAAGGTCCTCGCGGAACCGGTTCTCGCGCACCATCTTCTCGAGGTTGTGGTGCGTCGCCGCGATGACCCGCACGTCGGTCCGGATCGCCTCGGTCCCGCCCACGCGCTCGAACTCCTTCTCCTGCAGCACCCGGAGCAATTTGCCCTGGAGCGGCAGGCTCATGTCGCCGATCTCGTCCAGGAAGAGCGTGCCGCCCGACGCGGCCTCGAACTTGCCGATCTTGCGCGCCACCGCGCCGGTGAAGGAACCCTTCTCGTGGCCGAAGAGCTCGCTTTCCAGGAGCTCCGACGGGATGGCCGCCGAGTTCACCGCCACGAAGGGGCGGCCGGCGCGCCTGCTGTGGTAATGGATGGCCCGGGCGACGAGCTCCTTGCCGGTCCCGCTCTCCCCGTGGATCAGGACCGTGGCGTCGCTCTCGGCAACGCGTCCGATGGTCTTGTAGATCTCCTGCATCGACGGCGTGTTGCCGATCAGGCCGCCCTCGTATTTTTCCCGGACCTCGGCCTTGAGCGTGTCCACCTCCTGGGAGAGGCGCCGAACGTCCAGGGCCTTTTTCACGAGGATGTTCACTTCGTCGAGATCGAAGGGCTTGGTGATGTAGTCGTAGGCGCCGCGGCGCATCGCCTCGATGGCGTTCTGCATCGTGGCCTGGGCGGTCATGATGATCACGGCGACGCTCCGGCCGTCGCGCTTGATCTTCTCGAGCGCGTCGAGGCCGCTCATGCCCGGCATGCGGATGTCCATGAGCACGAGCGCGATCGGCTCCTCTTCCAGGACGCGGAAGCATTCCTGCGCGTCCTTGGCCAGGACCGCCTCGATGCCGTCCTTTTCCAGGGACTTCTTCAGCACCCAGCGGACGCTTTCGTCGTCGTCGACTATGAGAACTCGTTCATTTGGCATAGAACTAAAATTTCAACCCTTGACACGGATAAAGGCCGATGACTGCTATGATCAGGGCGGATACTTCCAGAGCTTACTTGTATCTCCATCCGCGCAAATCCGCGTTCATCCGCGTCCCTCTTGTGTTCCTGGCTCGATGTTCCGAACTCTTGACTCCTTACTCCGAACTTACCCCGCCAAAGGCAAATAGACGCTGAAGGTCGTCCCTGCTCCCGCTTCGCTCTCCACGCGAATCGTGCCCAGGTGCTCCTGCACGATCTGGTAGGACAAGGCCAGCCCCAGGCCCACGCCGCGGTCCTTGGTGGTGAAAAAGGGCGCGAAGATGTCCTGAAGGTGCTCCGGTTTGATGCCTGCCCCGGTGTCGTGAACCTTGGCGACCATGAGGCGGTGCTTCTTGCCGTCGGCCTGTACGCTCGTGAAGAGATCGGACATGCGCGTCACCACCGTCAGTTTGCCGCCCGAGGGCATGGCCTCCACGGCGTTCTTCACCAGGTTCAGGAACACCTGCATCAGCTGGTCCTGGTTGCCCAGCACCTCGGGAAGGCTGGGATCGTACTCCCGGGCGAGCACCACGCCGTTCTGGCGCGCCGTCTCCTCCTGCAGCAGAAGCGCCCGGTCGAGGACCGAATGCACGTTGAAGGGCGCCGATTCCTGGGCCTTCACGCGGGTGAAGTCGAGGATCCCCTCGAGCACCCGGTTCAGACGGTCGGCCTCCTTCAGGATCACGTCGAGATATTCCCCCTGGTTCTGCCTGCCGCCCGGCTTGAGGTCCGCCTTCATGAGCTGGGCGGCGCCCCTGATCCCGACCAGGGGGTTCTTGATCTCGTGGGCGATGCCCGCCGCGATCAGGCCGATGGAAGCCAGCCGGTCGGCGCGGCGCATCCGCTCTTTCAGGTCCCGCATACCGGTCTGGTTCCTGATGGTCAGGATCGCGCCGAGCGGATTGCCCTCGCCGTCGGGGAGCACCGCGGTCACCAGCGCCACGGGCAGCGGTGGCTGCTGGCGCGCCTGGAGCTGCGCGTCGTTGTCCGAGTAGGACATGCCCGTCGCCAGGGTCTTCTCGATCATGGTGACGATGGCGGGATTCTCGGCGAAGGACTCCGCCGCGTCCCTGCCCGTTGCGTCGGAGGCGGCAATGCCCGTCATTTCCTCGGCTGCGCGGTTCCAGATAATGATCTTCGCCTGTTCATCCGTGACCACCACGCCGTCGACGATGCCCGCGAGGATCTCGGCGGTGAGGTCCCTGATCTGCTGATTGGCGCCCTGCATGACCTATAGATAGCACATCAGCATTGAGTATTCAAGCGCATTCATGGTATAAGACAGAGCATTGCGGCGTGCGGAAGAATCGGAAGCCGCACGGCAATACTCCGAACTCGTCGCTCCGAACCCGGAACTCTTATCATGCTCGATCTTCGTCTGCTCTTCGTCGCCGTGGTCTGGGGCGTCAACTTCTCCGTGATCAAGCACGCCCTCACGGACTTTCATCCCCTCGGATTCACCGTGATCCGGTTTCTCCTGGCGGCGCTCTTCCTTTTCGCCGTCATGGCGGCAACCGGCGAGACCCTGGCCGTGGAGCGGAAAGACCGCTGGCCGCTGGTCCGCCTCGGCTTCGTGGGCATCACGGTCTATAACATCCTGTTCATGGTGGGGTTGAAATACACGTCAGCGTCCCACTCTGCCCTGCTTATCTCGCTCTCGCCGCTTGCGGCCGTGCTCCAGCAGGCTGTTCGCGGCAAGGAGCGGCTCACCGGACCGATCCTCCTGGGCATCGGCCTGGCCACGTCCGGTGTGATCATGATCATCCGGAGCAGGCACGGCGCATTCGGCTTTTCACCCGGGCAGATCTGGGGAGATCTGCTGACCCTCTCCGCCACGGTCGCCTGGGCCTGGTACACGCTCGCCTCGCGGCCACTCCTGGCGAACTATCCGCCGATCACGGTCACGGCCTACACTGTTGCCGCAGGAGGCATCCTGCTGATCCCTGCCGGCATCCCCGATTTAATCAGACAGGACTGGTCTGCACTGCCTGTTTTTTCCTGGCTCTCCCTGGCCTTTGCCGCTTTCATCGCTGCCGGTGTCGCTTATTCGCTCTGGTACGAGGGAGTGAAACGGCTGGGCGTGAACCGCACCATCGTGTATCACTATCTCATGCCCTTTGCTGCCGTGCTCTTCGCCGCCTTCTTTCTGCGCGAAAAGATCACCCTGCTCCAGGTCATGGGCGGCATCCTCGTCCTGGCAGGCGTTGCCGTGGTCCAGAGGAAGAAATCATCCTAATGAATGGCCTGACCGGACTCCCGGCGCTCTTTTTATTTATATAGATAGCAAGGGCCGTGCCAAGCAAAGAATCTCCCATTCCTCTTTATTTCTTCGCGACCTTCCTGTTCTTCGCGGCTGCCGATGTCATGCCGGTCTGCCGCATTCCTGATCAGGTGTCTGAAAAAAGATCAGTGCGTGTATCCCGCCTCGCCGTGCTGGCTGATATCCAGACCCTCGGTCTCGTCGTCGTTCGACACGCGCAGGCCCAGCGTGGCATCGATGATCTTGAAGAGCACCAGGCTCACGATGAAGGAATAGGCCGCAACGAGAAGCACCGCTCCCGCCTGCACGGCAAGTTGCTTCGCGTTGCCGAAGAAGAGGCCGTTCGCGCCCGCCGGATTCACCGCCACGGTGGCGAAGAGGCCGGCCATGATCGTGCCGATCGTGCCGCCCACGCCGTGAACGCCGAAAGCGTCGAGGGAATCGTCATAGCGGAATTTGGTCTTGGCATTGAGCGCCGTGTAGCAGAGCACGCCCGCCGCCATGCCGATGAAGAGCGCGGACATGGGGCCCACGAACCCGGCTGCCGGCGTGATCGTGGCCAGTCCGGCGATAGCACCGGTTGCCGCGCCGAACATGGTCGGCTTCCCGCGGTGCACCCATTCCACCGCCACCCAGGTAAGCGTGGCCGAGACCGCCGCGGTATGGGTCGTCACGAAGGCCATGGTCGCGAGTTCGCCGGAAGACAAAGCGCTGCCTGCGTTGAACCCGAACCAGCCGAACCAGAGGAGCCCCGCGCCCAGCACCGTGAGCGGCAGATCGTGGGGAGGCATGGACTCGCGAAGGAAGTTCTTCCGGTTGCCGATGTAGAGCGCCGCAGCCAGTGCGGAGAAGCCCGAGGTGGCATGCACCACGATGCCGCCGGCAAAATCCAGGGCGCCCAGGTTCCTGAGCCAGCCGCCCATGCCCCAGACCCAGTGGCAGACCGGATCGTAGACGACGGTGGTCCAGATGAAGGCGAAGACCAGGTAGGCCGAGAACTTCATGCGCTCCGCGAAAGCGCCGGAGATGAGTGCAGGGGTGATCACCGCGAACATCATTTGATAGGCCATGAAGGCCATGTGCGGCACCGTGGGCGCGTAGTCCGCGTTCGGCGTGAGCCCCACGCCCGCGAGCCCGGCCCAGTCGAGGCTGCCGATCCATCCCCGCACGTCGGGGCCGAAGGCAAGCGAGTAGCCGAAGAGGATCCACTGGACGCTCACCAGCGCGATGGCGATGAAGCTGTGCATGATCGTGCCGAGCACGTTCTTCCTCCGCACCATGCCGCCGTAGAACATGGCCAGCCCGGGAGTCATGAGCATGACGAGCGCTGCGGAGACCAGGATCCAGGCGGTGTCGCCCGAATCGATCTTGTGCGGGGCCGCGGTTTCCGCAGCCGGAGCAAGGGCAGGCACGAGCAGCGATGAAGCGATGACAAACACCATCAAGAACGCGAAACGACTTCTCATAAGGAGCACCCCTTTGCACAGAGCTTGAACAACCTGTGAAAAAATAAGCAAAGCACGTGCCATAGGCAGGCGCGAGAAGACAGTGCAAGCCAAGGCATTGATTTCATTGTCCCTTGCAGTATCGTGCCGAACTCATATGCATCCGAATGAAAGCATGTTCATGCCGCACTTTTGTGCATCTGTCTAATTTAACGGCACTTTTCTTGATGAAAAAGAAAAAAGCTTGCATAATAAATCCGATTATAGTAGTACTAAAAAGGCAAATTTTAGTACTAGAGCTCTGATGTGAACTATCAGCGCGGCCGTTCTCGAAAGAGCGGAAGAAAATCGTTCATGATGAGGAGGGATTCGATGCAGAGACTGACAGGAATTCTCGTGATCGGAATGATGATGATCCTTGGCGGATGCGCCGGCTTCGGCCGCTCCACGGAAAACCCGGCCCAGAAGATCCAGTGGGCCGATGAGTTGATCAGCTCCAAGGAAGACCCGATCCCCGCGGAGAAGCTGATCCGGGAAGCCATCGACCTGTACCAGAAGTCGAACAATCAACTGGGCCTGGCAGAGTCCTATCGTGAATACGGCATCTTCTTCCGTTCCTACGCGGTCACCAGGTCGGAGAAGTATTACAAGGAAAAGGGATTCCTGGACACATCGGCGAATATCAACACGCGGTACCAGAAGGCGCTGGAGTATTTTACGAAGGCCAAAGACATCTTCAAGGAACAGAACCGGTTTGAGGACCTGTCGAACATGCATGTGAGCATCGCGAAGACGCTGGTGATGCTGAACCGGAACAAGGCAGCCTGCGACGAACTGAAAGAAGGACTCGATACCCATGCGGCCTTCACCAAGGCGAACCCCGAGGCGAAGGAGCTGCGGTCCGAAGAGATGACGAATTATGTGGAGTATATCGGCACGCTGAAGACGCAGATCGGATGCACGGAACAGGTTGCGCAGAAGTAATCGACGATCCCCTGTCTTTTATGAAAGCACAAAGGCCCGGCAGAATTTTGCCGGGCCTTTTCGTTTTGGTGGGCACGCTAGATAACGGCATTTGTCGGGTTTTCACTGCGCTCTACCCGACCTACCGACTGCCATTATTTTTGACGCTGTCAAGAAAGCTTTTGAATTCCTCAAACTTCCAAAGCGTAAGTTTGGTCTTCGTTGCTTTTATTTTATTTATCAGCTTATTGTCTTCAGTAACTAAGACATCGGCCTCATGGTGAGCGGTGAGAGCTATTAAGGCATCCTCGACATGCTTCAGATTGCCCTTTTGAATTTGCTCATATTCAATAATCTCAGGATTCCCCCCATCTAAACAGGCCATATCAAGCCTAGAAACGTCCAGCACAAACCCCATTGTCGGAACTATTGTTGAAGGGACAGCTAATGCAGATTCGCGCTTAGCGTTATTTTCGATCCGTCCGAGTTCATCGAGTTGGATATGAGTACTGACGATCTCTAACTGATTACTGTCAATTAAACTTCTGAGCTGAACGAACAGCGCTTCATTGGCAATGACTTTATCATAGATATTTGAATCGAACATGATTTTAATAGCCACGAGATAATGTCCTTTATGCTCATTTCAAACACGGCCAGACCAGAGTAACGAATTCTGGCTGTCATCCCGTAGGTTGGGTTAAGCTCAGCGCTGCCCAACGGCATTTGTCGGGGTTCACTGCGTTCCGACGACCTAGCCGCGCATCTCGGTATTATTCGACCGGCTCTCTTTTGCCATAACATAATAACTGCTCGCGCCTAGCAGGCTTTGAATTGGATCTAACAAAAACAAATTCATAATCAATGGAATCAAAAACCACCGTTCAGGCTTCATCGATGGCATGTATCGCCTTACAAGATAGCCGTTACAACCCCAAAAGATCATTTGAAGTATTTCGAATGCGATTTCTGATTTTATCGGCCAAATCGCAAGCCGCGGAATAATATAGATCAGCCAATGTGGGAAGGGATATATCCCCGTTTCATTCCATTTTAAGATGTCTCGAGACGCTTCTAAACTATCAAACAGGCTCCCGGCAATGTAACCGAGCACTAAAGATACGAGAAAATTCCCGACGATCATTCCAGCGCCGACTAAGAGGTACTTTCCGTATTTGGTCATTATATTGAGCTGCCTCCCAGCTCCCTTCCTACTTCGCCACCTTCCGGACCAGCCCACCGAAATGCTCTGCCCAGTAGATATTCGCCGCATCAAGCGCGATGCCGTTCGGATTGGACAATCCCGGAGCCAGCGTAAGGATCGTTCCACCCGTCTTGGGCACCTTCCGGACCGAGCCCGCGTTCGTCGTTCCGCCGCCGTTCTCTGTCCAGTAGGCGAAACTGGAATCAAGAGCGATGGCAGTCGGTCCGCTCAACCCCGAAGCGAGGACCGTCACCGGCCCGCCGTTCAAAGCGACCTTCATGATTGAGCCGTCGCCCATGCCGTTGCTCGGACCTCCCTGCGTCCAGTAAACGCCGGTTGCATCAACAGCGATAGAACTCGGATTGTTCAATCCCATGGCAAGGGTCGTGACGACGCCGTCGCCTTTCCCGACCTTCTTGATGGTGCCGCCGTTGTTCCCGATATACTCCGTGAGATAGGCATGCGTTGCATCAAGGGCGAGAATGCCGGAGATCGTGCCGTTGATCAGCCCTGTTGCAAGCGTGGTCACCGCACCACCCGCAAGCGGCACCTTGGCCAGCGTTCCGGTCTGGGTCGTGAAATAGACATCGGCAGTATCCAGGGCAAGAGCATAGGGCACGGGAATGGATGCGATGCTCGTTGCCGCTCCACCGGCGATCGGCGCTTCCATAACGTCTGAACCGTTGGCGTTCGTCCAATACACCGTCGAGGCATCGACAGCGATGCCGTAGGGATAGGCCTGGCCCGTCGCCAGGGTCGTTATCGTCCCGCCGTTGATGCCGATCTTTTTGACCGTGTGACCGCTCGGTTCGGTCCAGTAGACGCTGGTTGCGTCCACGGTCAGCGCGAAGGGTTTGCTGAGCCCCGATGCCAGCGTGGTCAGGAGCGACGCGGGCACCGACCCGATAGCGTTCGTGCCGCCTGTGATGTTGACATCGCCTCGTTCGCCGTAAAAGAGCAGGGCTCCGCCGGCATCCTTGCCCCGGATGATCAGGGTCCGGCCGGCGCCCTCCATGCTTGCCGTCACCGTACCGGTCTGCGTCGGACAGGACCAGGGGCCTCCTTTTCCCAAGGATATCGGATTCGTCGAGCTGGCAACGACCTCCGCTTCAATGGTCGCAAGACCGGATGTTGCGCAATCGAGCGGCAGCTGCACGCCATGCCAGTCGATGCTGAAGACGATCTCGGTGGGGCCGTTTGATTGTGAAGAGCTGTTGCCGCTGCAGCCGGCAAAGCTTATTACCACTGTCATCAAGAGCACGAATGCGCGTATCGACATTATTCATCACCTTTCATTTCGGGAATGTGTGGCGACGTTGTTTCTTCTATGCGTTTCTATTTTCCTCACGTATGTTCAACATGACAGCATCTGTTCGGACTACCGTATCATAGATTGAAAACTCGGTCAATGAATTTGAAGGAACGCTTGATGGTGTCCGTCCTTTTCTTTTCTTTGTGATCTTTGTGGCTTCGTGAGAATATTGACGTTATCCGCATTCATCCGCCTTGATCCGCGTCCCATAAGGCCGTAGATTGTGTTGCAGTGTTTTGTCGGGCTTCACTACGTTCTACTCGATTTACTGGTGATTTGAAGCCTTCGTCTTGACTTCTTCGCGAGCTTCGCGCCTTCGCGGTAAATACTTTTCATTCTGCATCAAAGAAGTGGCCTATCCGCGTTATCCGATTTGATCCGTGTCCCATTAGTCTGCGTTGTACAAAAAAAGCCCGGCAGTTTCCTGCCGGGCCTCTGTTGGTTCCGCCTGTGACCGTCTCTCTCGCTAGGCTGCTTTTTGGATTTCCTTTGCTTCGTACTCCGGGAACATGATGATGGCTGGATGGACGTTGAACGCTTTCGCAAGTTGTTCCGCGCGCTTTTTGCCGATCTCAACACGATCGTTTTCCAGAAGGCTGAGGTTGGTGGCGTTAATGCCCGAGTGCTTGGCAAGTTCCGCCTGGGTCCAGCCTTTCAGATCACGCAGCATTCGGATAACCTCACCGGAAGTCAATTTTGCATGAGGTTTTGCCGGAGCGAATTCACCGCGTTTTTTTACTTTCATAGGGAATGTCCTCCTAATAATTGTGCGGGGTTATCTCAAGAACCAGTACGGTTACGATTTCCTTTTCCACGGCACAAACAACCCGATGCTGCAAGCTCAATCGCGATGATCGCTGACCTGTGCGGCCACCCTTAAGCTTTTCGTCGTGAAATCCGGGGAACTCGCGCAACTTGTCCGGACCGTGCCTGAATACGAGACTCTTCCAGAGTTCGTATTTTTTCACGACTGCAGGAGGCAGCTTGCGGCATGTTTTATCAATATCGTGGTGCTCCTGTATCCGCCACATTGCCATTTATAATAACTTATTAAATATAATAGGTCAAGATGATTCAAGGCCGGGGCAGCAAACCTGATGTTCCTTCTTGATTTAATTGGACCTCGACCCGCCGACTCCCCTCACCTCGGTTCTCTCCCCCAAGGGGGCGAGGAGGTTTTTAGAAGTGGCTTTTATCCGCGTTCATCCGCCTCGATCCGCGTCCCATAAGCCGTAGATTGTATAAGGCATTTGATTTGCCTTTCATTGCGTTCTTTGCGACTTCGTGAGAAATTGACCTTATCCGTGTTCACCCAAACACCCAGGGACCGCTCAGACGCACGGGACGCGAAGAAATTCGCAACGTCATCGCGAGCTTCGCGCCTGGCTACACACTTGTCATTCAAATATCATGAATTATCTTGACGATGCACTGACGGGGAGGGTAATGCGGATCGTGGTGCCCGATGGAGACGTCGACAGAACGCGGATGGTTCCGGAATGGGCCTCGATGATCCTCTGGGCGATCGAGAGCCCGAGCCCCGTGCCGCCCTTTTCCGACTTGGTGGTGAAAAAGGGATCGAAGATGCGCTGCATGTTCTCGGGAGCGATTCCCTGCCCGGCGTCGCCGATATCAACCGTGACCGTCTGATCGTCGCTGTCCGTCGCGACCGTGAGCGTGCCGGCGTCGTGCATGGCATCGAGGGCGTTGGACATCACGATCAGGAACACCTGCCGCAGTTCGCCTTCGCTCCCGAAGAGCGTGGGAACGGAGGGGGCGAACTTCCGCTCCACCGCCGCCTGCTTGAGACGGCCCTGGTAGCCGATGATCTCGATGGTCTTCTCGATCGCTTCGTGCAGGTTGACCTGCTTCTTCTCGTAGGAGCTCTTCCGGACGAAGGAGAGCATGCTGGTGGTGATGTTCTTGCTCCGCGTGATCTCTTCCTTGATGATCTTCAGGTAGCGCGTGAACAGCTCGGGATCATACTGCTCCCGGACGATCCTCCTGGTCATGCCGTCGACGCAGCCTGCGATGGCGGCCAGGGGATTGTTGATCTCGTGCGCGATGCCCGATGCCATCTGGCCCAGCGACGCGAGCCGCTCGCTCATGATCAGCCGCATTTCCCGCTCCCGCTCGGCGGTTATGTCCTTGAGCACCGCGATCGCCCCCGGCGGCTCCTTTTCCGACATGGTCGACGGAAAGACGGAGACGCGGAACGTCTTCTGCGACGCAGGATCGGTGATCTCGCCCTCCACTGCCCGCGCCTCGCGCAGGCCCGTGAGGATCGGATCTCCCTCCGGCGGCGTCTGGCCCCGGTAGAGCAGCTCCAGGCAGTCCCGGTTGATGACGTCCTGCGGCCGCATTCCGAAGAGCGCAGAGAAGGCGCGATTCGCCTTGCGCACGTTTCGGTCCGTGCCGATCACGATGATGGGGTCGTTGATGCCGTCGAAGGTCTCCCGCCATTCCTTCTGCGACAGGGAGACCACATCGACAAGACGGCGCAAGTCGCCGATCAGCGCCTCCCGGTCCTGCTCCATGCGCTTGCGATGAATGATCACGGCAAGGGCGGATGCCACGGAGCGCAGGAACTCCTCCTCGCGAGCATCCCTCTTGTGGCCCTGCTCCAGATAGAGCGTCAGTAGCCCGGTGGTTTGTTCCGAGAAGCGGATCGGTACGCAGTAGTGTCCGTGCGGCTGAATGCCGGGGAATCGTATCTCGTGCCGGTCGTCCAGATCCGATGCGAACTCGATCCGGCCGCTCTTCGCCGCCCTGCCGCACAGGCACATGCCGAGCGGCACCTCTCGGCAGGATTCGAGAATGTAGGCGCCGAAGCCCTGTTGCGCGATCATGTCCAGTTTGTTCGTTCCTTCGTTGCGCAGGAAGATCCCGCCGATGGAGTGGAAGGAGTACAGGGAGCTCGCCAGGATCAGTTTGAGCGCCTCCTGCATGACCGCAGCAAGCGGCACCTCTGCCGCAGGGATCCCGAGGATCGAGCTGACCACGGACTGGGTCTCGAGCGCGATCCGCAGTTCCTGCTCCATCCGTTTTCTGCCGCTGATATCGCGGGCGACCTCGATGCCGGCGATGATGCGGCCGGAAGCATCGCGCAGCGGCGAGGTAGTAATCTCGACGGAGACCGGCTGGCCGTCGTCGGTTTTCCCCGCGCGTTCCACGGTATGCACCTTGCCGTCGGCAAAGGAGAGAGCGACCGGGCAGCCGCCGCAGATTTCCTGCCGCTTCTCGTAGGCCTCGAAGCAGAACTCCCCCACATGGCTGCCGATCAGCTGCTTGTGCTTCTCGTTCTGATACAGCACCTTGAAGTCTCGATCCTGGATGCTGATCGCGTCTCCGATCGCCGCAATGACCGCGGCAGACTTGTTCTTCTCCTCCTCGGCGCGGGCAAGGGCGTCCATAAGAGCGTCCTCGGCGTTCTTGCGTTTGGTGATGTCCCGGGCAACGCCGAAATAGCCCGTGATCCTGCCTGCGTCATCGACCCGGGGAACCACCTTGTCCTCCATCCAGAGGTAGGATCCGGACGTGCCGTTCCGTACCCGGTAGATCCGCGTCCCGCCTTTTCGCTCAGCAACCAGCCGGCGGGCGGACTCAGCGACGACAGGCAGATCGTCCCGGTGGATGATGCTGAGCCAGAAGCGGGGGTCCCGGAGAAACTCCTCGACAGAATATCCCACGATGTTCTCGACCTGACCGCTCACGAACTCCACTTTCGCCCGGAAGGGATCCGCGTTGTCCTCGATGGCAACCTGATAGATGATCTCGTTGATGTTCTCCACCACGCGGCGGTAGCGGGTCTCGCTCGCGCGGAGCGCCTCCTCCGTGGCCTTCCGCTCCGTGACGTCCCGAAGCACGGCCTGGATCTCGAATACTCCCGCGTCGTTCCTGAGCGGGACGAGCGTCACCTCGACGTCGACGACCTCTCCCGATTTTCTGAACACCCGGAGCTTCTGGTCGCGCACCGTCACTCCGTCGAGCAGCATGCGATTCGTCGATACCGCCGTGTCCAGGGAATCGGGATGGGCGAAATCCCGGAAATTCCTTCCGATCACCTCTTCCGGAGCATACCCCAGGACGGCCTGCACCGAAGGCGACGCATAGGTGATCGTTCCGTCAGGTTTTCTCCGATAGATGACGTCGGTGACGGCGTCGGTGACGGACCGGAGGCGTTCCTCGCTGTTCCGGAGCGACACTTCGGCGGCCCTGCTCTGGGCGATGTCGATCCCCGTGGCGATCACGAACTCCACCTTCCCCGCGTCATCGGTCAGGCAGGTGTTGGACCAGGCGATGAGTCTCCGCGTGCCGTCCTTGGCCACCCAGTCGTTCTCATAATGGCTCGGGAACTGGCCGGCAGCCAGGTTGCGGAAGACGCCCTGTACGGCTTCTCGCTGCTCCACGGGGACCACCAGGTCCCAGAGGCAATTGCCGACGGCTTCGGCCGCCGTATACTGGCTGATGCGCTCGCATTCGCGGTTGAAGCGGATGATCTTCCCGTCCCGGTCCAAGACCACCGTGATCGCGCCGATGATGTCCAGCACGGCGGTGGTGAAATCCTTCTGTTTCCGGAGCGCGGTTTCTGCGCGTTTCCGCTCCGTTACATCGATGAACGAAGCCATCAGGCAGAGCGGCGTTCCCGCGCTGTCCCGAACCACATCTGCGGCAAGCCGGGCCTCGAAGGCGGTCCCGTCTCCGCGCAATGCCGTCAGTTCGCCCACGCGCGAGCCGGTGATCGTGATGGACTGCATGATTTCCGCAGCCGCCGCGGGTTCCTGCCAGAACTCGGTTGCCGGCCGGCCGAGCACCTCCCGCACGTCGCCGTACCCCCAGAGCCGGAGGAACGCCTCGTTCACATAGTTCAGTCGCCCGTCGAAATCCGCCAGCGCAATGCCGTTGATCGATGAGGCAATGGCCCGGTCCTTGATCAGCATCTGCCGCTCCACGTCGAGCCGCTCGGCGATCTCCTCCTTCAGCTCCTTGTTCGAGAGCATCCAGTCGGCGGTGCGTTCAGCGACGCGCAGTTCGAGCTGCGCCCGGGATTCGTGAAGTTCCGCCAGCGTCCGCTCGAGGGGATCGAAGGCAGTCTTGCGCAGCACCTTCCAGAGAACGGCGCCCATCACGACGACGAAGGCGAGCGATGCCCAGACCAGCCGCCACAGGAATTTCACCAGATGTTCATGGAGGGGGGAAAAGTCGAAGAGGAATTCGAGGGAAACGCTTCTGCCGCCCGCATCGAGCTGCCGCACCTGCCGTTCCGTATAGGCGGCCCCAACCGGTTTTTTCTCATAGGACGCAAGCACACCGCCGCCGGGAGCAACGATCCGGATGCCGGCGATCTCATCGTGATCCTTTGCAAAGATCGCGGCATAGCTGCTGATGGCTGCGTACCGGTGTTGCGAAAGATCCCGCTCGATAGCATCGGCGAACAGCCGGGTTTCCCGTTCCAGATGCTGCAGCAGCTCGGCGCGCATCAGATCGCGCTGGTGCGTCATGAGCATCACGGCTCCCAGGCCAAGCAAAACAGCCAGGGTGGCCATGAACCAGACCAGGGCCCGCGAGCGTTGCAGATGCAGCCTGGTTTTCATTATGCCAACCGTCTCCTGCATCCGATCATTGCCGGCGATTCATCCACCGTCATTCGTCCACTCCGTATTCCTGGAGCTTTCTCCGGAGGGTCCTCGGATTGATCCCCAGGGCCGCAGCGGCGCGCTCCCGATGACCGCCCGTCTGCGACAGGGTCCGCAGGATGTGCTCCCGCTCCACGTCCTCGAGGCGCGCAGCAGCTTCCCCGGGCCGTTGCGCGAGGTCCTCGGGAAGATCTGCCGGAAGCACCACATTCCCGCGGGACAGCACCAGCATGCGCTGGACCACGTTCCGCAGTTCCCGTACGTTGCCCGGCCATCCGTAGGCAACGAGGGCCGCGACAACTTCGGGAGAGAACTCTTTGTGCCGATAGGCGGGCGATTCTCCCCGGATCTGATCGATAAAGAGCGGGATGTCTTCGCGCCGGTCGCGCAAGGGCGGGACCCTGAGGGTCAGGGCGCTGATGCGGTAATAGAGATCGCTCCGAAACCGGCCGCCCTCGATCTCGCCGGCAAGATTCTTGTTCGTCGCCGACAGGATCCGGATATCGACCTGGTTTTCCCGCGTGCCGCCGAGGCGGAAGAATCGCCCCGTCTCCAGGACCCGGAGCAGCCGGACCTGGAGCGCAAGCGGCATGTCGCCGATTTCGTCCAGGAAGAGCGTTCCGTCGTTCGCCAGCTCCAGGAGCCCCTGCTTCCGCGCCACCGCGCCGGTAAATGCTCCCTTCTCGTGGCCGAACAGTTCGCTCTCGATCATGGTCTCGGGTATGGCCCCGCAGTTGATCGTCACGAAGGGATGCTCGGCGCGCGGGGACTCGCGGTGGATGAACCGGGCGACCACTTCCTTCCCCGCTCCGCTCTCGCCGCCGATCAGTACGGCGAAGTCGGACTGCGCGGCCTTCCGCGCTGCGTCCATGCAGGCGGCCATCGCCGGAGAAGCGGCAACAAGGGAACGGTTCTCCGATTCCCGCCTGATCTGCGTCTTGAGTCGGACGTTTTCGCTCCTGAGCTGCCGCTTCTCGTGGGCCTTGCCGATCAGCACGGTGAGGTCTTCGAGGTCCGCGGGTTTCAGCTGGTAGTCATAGGCCCCGAGCTTCATGGCCGCCACCGCCGTCGACAGGTCCGCATTGGCCGTCAGAACGATCACTTCCGGCGCTGCTTCGAGGGTTCCGATCCTCTTCAGAACGTCGATGCCGTTCATGCCCGGCATGTTCAGGTCGAGCAGCACCACGTCGGCATCGCGCCGGTCGAGATGCTGCAAGGCCGCATCGCCGCTGTCCGCCGCAGCCACATCGAAGCCGTCGGCGGATAGTTCCGACGCCAGCACCTCGCGCACGTTCTGTTCGTCCTCGACGATCAAGACTTTGATCTTCTGCATCTCCCGCCCTCCGCCGTCCCGGCGGCCCTGCGGCCCTTCGGTCGGTGAGATGTCATGTTAACGCAATTTTCCTGCAGAATTCAACTTTTTGTTGGGCGCCGGTTCTTCCCGAGGGGAGGAAAAAAAACGCCTGCCGGATCATCCGACAGGCGGTCGTGGGTGAAGTCTGCTGATCACTGCGATCATTTCGGCATCTTTGCCAGTTTTTCCTTTGCCAGCTCCGCCTCGCGCGTGCCGGGATGCTCCTTGATCACCCTGTTCAGAACTTCCTTTGCGCGGAAAGCGTTCTTTTCATTCAGGTACGAATAGCCGATCTTGAGCCGGGCGCCCGGCGCTTTCTCGCTCTTCGGATGGTTCTTCAGCACTTTCTCGAAGGCGTCGATCGCCTTTCCATACTCCTTCTTGCTGTA
>JAKAHZ010000117.1 GCA_021814615.1 Nitrospirota bacterium
AGGATCCAGGTGGCGGAAAAGCACGGCCAGAAGTAACGGTCCTCGGCAGTGTTAATGCGGCGGAATAGAATCGCAGGGCGGACTCATTCAGAGTCCGCCCTGTTTATTTTATAAACGGGATGATTTCCCGTCAGGCTCCTGGCGTTCTCCAAGCGAAAAGCTGGCCAATCGCTTTGCCACAATACATTCCTAGGTAAGGATCATTCTTATCCTTGACAAATCCGATCGAATGACGCTATATTGCAAATAATGTTGAATAAATTAAGACAGAAAGGGCCTGTGCCGGGATTCAAACGCACGCCCCAGCGATTGGCGATCCTTGATCATCTGCAGGGCAATACTTCGCATCCGTCTGCAGAGGAGATCTACCGGGTCGTGGTCAAGAAAAACCCTTCAATGTCCTTTGCCACGGTCTATAATACGCTGCACGTGCTCGTTAAAAGCGGAGCGCTTCGCGAATTGACCATCGATCCGGACCGGAAACGATACGATCCCAACACGAGCGACCATCATCACATGATGTGCACCGACTGCGGAAAGGTCGTCGACGTGTTTGCCCACATCCCTGTTGCACTTCCCGAAGCCGACGCGAAGGACTTCAGCGTTACCGGCAGTCATATTCAGTTCTACGGGGAGTGCATTCATTGCAGGAAAAAACAGCGGGGATAGGTCGGCCCCTCCGATAGCCACCGTCCCTGCAGCCGGACGAATACACCCCCTCACAATCTCATGAAGGAGCAACGCCGATGGGATCCGTAGAGATAAAACCGAACATTTTCTGGGTTGGAGCGATCGACTGGGCAGTCCGTGATTTTCACGGTTATGTAACTCCCAACGGGACCTCCTACAACAACTACCTGATCCTCGACAAGCATGTTACGCTGGTGGATACGGTAAAACACGATTTCTTCGAGTATACGATCGACAAGGTTCGGGCGCTGGTGGACCCCGCAAAGATCGAGAACATCGTCATTAACCACATCGAGAACGACCACATGTCGAGCATCGACCGGTTCATGGAACTGACGCCGAATGCCACGATCTACATCACCGAGCGGGGTAAAAAAGGGCTGGACCGGTTCTTCGATACCTCGAAATGGAAGTTTCAGATCGTCAAGACCGGCCACACACTTTCCACGGGATCGAAGACGATCACGTTTCTGGAGACGCCGATGCTCCACTGGCCCGATTCCATGATGAGCTATGTGAAGGAAGACCGGCTGCTGATCAGTCAGGACGCCTTCGGCCAGCATCTGGCCTCCACCTCCCGGTTCGACGACGAATATTGCGACCAGTATTCAGTTACGGAGTTGGAGCATGCGGTACGGGATTACTATGCGAACATCCTGATGCCCTTCGGCACGCTGGTCAAGAATAAGATCGCGGAGATTCAGAAACTGGGGCTCGAAATCGATATGATCGCGCCGGACCACGGGATTATCTGGCGCAAGAGCGCCGGCAAGATTCTCCAGATGTACCTGGACATGGCGAATGACAAGGCGGATCTGCGCGTACTAATCGTTTATGATACTATGTGGCACAGCACTGAACACATGAGTATTCCGCTCGCCGATGGAATCCGGTCCACGGGCATCGATGTTGAGGTCATGAAGCTGCGGGCGACACCCATGAGCCGCGCAATCAAACGGGTCTGGGAATCGCGCGCATTTCTCGTGGGTACGCCGACCCTGAACAACATCATGTTTCCCTCCGTCGCCGAGTTCCTGCAGCACTTGAAGGGTCTGCGGCCGAAGAACCGCCTTGCCGGAGCTTTCGGAAGCTTCGGCTGGGGCGGGGGAGCGGTCAAGGAGGCATACGGCGTCTTCAAGCAAATGGGGCTTGAGACCGTGGAGCCGGGTGTCGAGGTTCTGTACCGGCCGAGCGCGGAGGACGACAAGCGCTGTTTCGAGTTCGGCAGACTGTTCGGCCAGAAAACGATCGAATTCCACAAGAAATTCGACGGAGAGCTTGCCGGCTCCTGCAGCCCCAGGTTCTAGTCCGGCGCGTCCGGCGGAAATGCCGGGTTGTCCGCGCGTGAGCAGATATTCTTTATCTCGCGAGGAGGTTCCCTATGTGGCGGTGTACGGTGTGCGGCTACATCTATGACGATGCAAAGGAAGGCAAGAAGTTTGAGGAACTTCCCGACGATTGGGCCTGCCCGGTGTGCAACGCGCCCAAGGAGGCGTTTGTGAAAATGTAGCATGTCCTTCAAACGAAAAAAGGCCGGAGGAGCGGACGCTCTTCCGGCCTTTTTGTTGAGCAGGGGGTTAGAACAGGTAGCTGTACATGACCTGCGCGTTGGTCTGGTAATGCTTGATCGTAACGCCGGAGCCTGCGTCGGACTTCACTTCGGGAGCATAGGTGAAGGAAGCGTTCACGGTATTCGTCTTGTTGATGTCGTAGCCTGCGCCGAGCGTGTAGTGGCTCTTGATCGTCGCCGGGAAGAGGTAGTTCAGGAACTGGTCGGGGATCGGGTTGTTAGCGATGTTGGCGCCGATCCGGCCGGTGAACTGGTCGGTGAACTTGTATGCCGCGCCAAGCATGAACACATGCTGGTCCTTCCACTTCTGGAAGAGCGTCGCGTCGATTGTCGTATTGGCGAAGGCGGCTGCCATGGGATCGTACTGATACCCGTCAGCGGTGAAGGACATCTTGAAGCTCTTCATCACGCCTGCCCAGTTGATCCACTTGTAATCAGCGGCGAGCAACAGTTTGTCGGTGGCCTGGTAGGCTGCGCCGAAACCGATCATCTGTGGCCACTGGAAATCCTTTACCTTGATCTTGCCCATCACGGGGATGGTCACGGGGGTGTAGCCTGCGCCGGTCGGCGCACCGCCGGCGAGGACATTGTTGTCCACGTTGGCGTTGAAGCTCACCGTGGCGCCGTTGGCCTCGAGGTCGCCCAGGGCGGTCTTGCTGTGATAGGTTGCGCCGAGGGACAGCTGCTTGTTCACCTTGTAGACCGTGCCGATCTTGCCGGCGAACCCGGTTCCCTTGGCTTTGCCGGTGAAATCGCTGCCGTCGGTGAAATCGAAGCGGCCCCAGTTGACCGGATTCGTGGGGTTAACCACGCCGTTGGCAACCAGCGTGCCGAAGGAGGTCAACATGTCACCGGTTACCGTGCCGAACTGCGAGGGGGTTGGAGTAAATCCTGCCATGTTCAGGAATTCCATGCCCGGCAGGGCCATCTGGAGGTCCAAGGTCGCCCAGACGAAATCGAGGCTGCCGCCGACAGCCAGGTCCTTGTTGATTTCATAGGAAACCGGAATCAGGAACCGGCCGACGCCCAGCTCCGACCGGACCTTGTCGCCCGTCGGATATCCCGGCCCTGCGGGATTGGCCAGGAACGAGTCCGCGCTATATTCCGCACCCATGCCGCCCTGGGCAAAGACGCCGACACCGTACGAGAGTTCCTTGTTCTTCTGCACCCAGCCGATTGCCGGCATGAAGAATGCCGTTGACGATGAATCAGCATCGGGTGCGCCGGGAGCGGATGCAGTGATATGGGGGCCGAGGTAGCCGAGCGCCGCGTCGAGGCGGTTGTTCGACTGCATGAGGGACAGGGTAGCGGGGTTGTTCATCATCGCCGCCGTGCCGTTGTCATAGGCCATGGAGGCGCCGCCCATGCCGGTGGCAATGGGGCCATACCCTTCGAGATTCATACCGTCTGTAGCGAATGCAGCGGGTGCGACGAGGACTGAGCAGAGGAGCAGGGACAGGACAGCCAGAACCGAACGAGAACGTATATGCATCCTTTGTTTCCTCCTTGATGGCGGTAGTAGAAAAGTGTTCTATTATACCACTGATCGTAGAAATGAAGTCAACAGGTTTTTAATATTGGAAACTCATTTTTATGGTTTTTACATTGTTCTGAGAACTAGCGGGCACTGTTTGACAGACAGAGAAAAAGTCTTTATAATCGCTGCATTCTGCAGAGAAACGCCATGACGGAACACCAGAGACATCTGAAAGACTGGCCGGAGGGAGAGCGGCCGCGGGAGCGCCTGCTTCAGCAGGGAGCCGGAGAGTTGACCGATGCTCAGCTGCTTGCGATCATCCTGCGAAATGGCGCGGGCGGTCGCACGGCGGTGGACCTCGGCAGGGAGCTGCTTGATCGTTTCGGCGGGCTTTCCGGGATCGCCCAGGCAGGGATTGCGGAGATTTGCACGGTGCGCGGAATCGGCCCTGCCAAGGCCGCGGAAATCAAGGCGGCCTTCGAGATCGGCCGCCGGCACCAGAAACCGACGATGGCGGGCGCATCGTTTTGTTCGAGCCAGGAGGTTGCCGATTACTATTTGCCGCGGCTCAGGGATATCAAGAAGGAGATGTTTCACTGCGCCTTGCTCGATTCCAAGAACCGGGTGGTGAGGAACGAGGTCGTATCCGTCGGCACGCTGACGGCGTCGCTCGTCCATCCCCGGGACACCTTCAAGGCGGCCATCCGCGAATCGGCGGCAGCCGTGATCTTCGTGCATAACCATCCGAGCGGCGATGTGCGGCCGAGCCAGGAGGACATCCAGCTGACCAAACGGCTCGTGCAGGCCGGGGATCTGCTCGGCATCCGGGTCCTTGATCATATCATCGTGGGAGACAGCGGGCACTTCAGCTTCCGCGACAGCGGCCTGCTTCCCGCCGCCCTCTAGCCGGTTCGCATGCATTCCTTTCACACATCATTCCCTGGGTATGTGGACGCTCACGTACACTTGAAGGACGCCGGCGCTGTCTCCGATCTTGTGCGGGCAGGAATCGTCGCGGCCCGCGATGCCGGCATGCGGGAAACCGCAGGTACCGCACGGATTGCACCTGCAACGGGAATTCGCATTCTCTCTGCAGTGCATGCCATCGTTCCAGCGCAGGGATACGGCGCGTTTCTCGGCGCCGCTGTCGCCACGCGACAGGAGATGCGCGAGGAAATACGGCGTCTCCGCGCAGCGGGAGCTGGTATAATAAAGGTCATCGCTTCCGGCGTGGTGAGCCTCCGACAGCCCAAAACGGTGACAGCAGGGGGATTCGGCGCAGACGAACTCCGTTTCATGGTGGCTGAGGCCGCCGCTGCCGGGCTTTCCGTGATGGCTCATGCGAACGGCGCGGAGGCTATTCGCGCTGCTGCGCTCGCAGGTGTCCGGTCCGTCGAACACGGGTTCTTCATGAGCGAGGGGATCCTTGACCTGCTGGCTGAACGGCGGATTTTCTGGGTGCCGACGGTGGGAGCGCTCAAACGCGCCGCCGATGCAATAGCGCTCAACGATGAGATGCGGAAATCCATCGACCGCACCATCGAAGAGCATCTCGAGATGATCCGAAAGGCTTTCTCCCTCGGCGTACCGCTGGCTGTCGGCACCGATGTCGTTCTTCCCGATGAGCGCTACTCCGGTTGGTACCAGGACGAACTGGCATATTTTCGCAAGGCCGGCATTCCCGCCGATGCGGTGGATCGCATCGCAACAAAAGGCGGCAGGGAGCTGCTGGGGCTGAATCAGGTGAATGAAGGAAGGTAAGAGGGAAAGAAGGCAGGAAGGCAACAAGAGTCGAAGTGTCGAGCTTACCTTCCTGCGCTCCTTCGTTCTTCCCTTCTCGAAATCCAGGAGGTTCTCATGCGCATCGGCGTGCTTTCCGGCGGCGGCGACGCCCCGGGCCTGAATGCCGTTATCCGGGCGGTTACCAAGACGGCGATCTTCAAGTACGGATGGGAAGTGACGGGCGTCCTGGACGGGTTCGAAGGATTGCTCTCTCCGACCAAGACGCGCCAGCTCACGTCCTGGAACACCCGCGGCATCCTCTTTGTCGGCGGCACGATCCTGGGCACCACGAACCGGGGCAATCCCTTCGCGCAGAAAACCGTGGTGAACGGCCGGGAGATAACCGAGGACATGTCGCCGCTCGTGCTGAACAATATTCAGGAGCTGGGTCTGGACTGTCTCGTGGTGATCGGAGGCGACGGATCGCTCAAGATCGGCCACGGCCTGTACAAACTCGGCGTGCCGGTCATCGGCGTCCCCAAAACGATCGATAACGATCTTTCGGCGACACATGTGACCTTCGGCTTCCAGACCGCCGTGGATACGGCCACCGAGGCGCTCGACAAGCTTCATACCACTGCGGAGAGCCATCAACGGGTGATCGTTCTGGAGCTCATGGGGCGCTATGCGGGCTGGATCGCTCTCGAGGCAGGCATCGCCGGCAGCGCCGACGTGATCCTGATCCCCGAAATCCCCTTCAAATGGGAAAAGGTCGCCGAGAAGCTGCTGGAGCGCAAGAAAGCGGGAAGCAAATCGAGCATCGTCGTCGTTGCCGAGGGCGCCAAGCCCGTGGGCGGCGAAATGGCGGTCCGGGAAAAGGCGGCGGACGGATATGTGCTCCGGCTGGGAGGCATGGGCGAACGTGTCGGAAGCGAGATCGGGAAGCGGACGGGATTCGACGTGCGCGTCACCGTGCTGGGCCACCTGCAGCGCGGCGGCAGCCCCGATCCCTTTGACCGGCTCCTGGCAAGCCGGTACGGCGCCGCCGCGGTAGAACTGATCGCGAAGAAACGGTTCGGCGAGATGGTGTCGTACCAGCCGCCGGACATCACCTCCGTGCCGATCGAACAGGCGATTGACAAACTCCGGCTCGTGGATCCCGACGGCGACCTTGTCAAAATGGCCGAGGGCATCGGCGTGTCTTTCGGCAGATGAGCCTCTTCATCTTCATTTTCTTCGGCGTCTATGGAGGGATGCATGCTTATGCCTTCCTCCGCGCACGGACCGCCCTTGGCTTCGGCTGGCCTGTGGGGGCCGGCTTGGCACTCTTCATGGTCGTCATGACGGCGGTTCCGCTGCTCGTCAGGGCACTCGAACGCGGCAACTACGATCTGACGGCCCGTGTATGCTCCTGGATCGGTTACCTCTGGATTGCCTTCCTCTTTCTCTTTATCTGTTCCTCCCTGCTGTTCGATGCCTATACCCTGTTGAGCAGAATTTCCAAGTGGTCGGGCGCCATAGCCGCCCCGGCTGTTTCGCCTGCGGCTTCCTTCTTCGCGAGCGTTATCGTTTCCTGCTGCATCTGTATCTATGGCTACTTCGATGCGCAGCATTTTCGGACCGAGGTGCTGACGATCGAGACCGACCGGCTGCCCGCCGGAACGGACAGCTTCCGGATCGTCCAGATCTCCGACGTCCACCTGGGCCTGATCATCCGCTGCGACCGGCTCGTGGCGATCCTCGAGACAGTCAAGGCTGCGAAGCCCGATCTGTTTGTCGTTACCGGCGATCTCGTGGATGCCCAGATCAACAACCTGCCGGGCATGCGCGAACTGCTGCAGGAGATCGAACCGAAGTTCGGGAAATTCGCCGTCACGGGCAATCACGAATACTATGCGGGCATCGAGCAGTCGCTTGAGTTCATCCGGCGCTCCGGGTTTACCCTGCTTCGCGGCGAATCGAAGGATCTCGGCGTCATCCAGATCGCCGGCGTCGATGACCGGACCGCCGTTCAGCTGGGGCTCGGCAAGCCCGCTCCGGACCGCGAAGCCCTTGCCGCGACAGACCGCAAAAAGAAATTCGTTCTCTTTTTGAAGCACCAGCCCCACCCCGACGCGGACGCTATCGGGATGTACGACCTCATGCTTTCGGGCCACACGCACAAAGGTCAGATCTGGCCATTCACGTATGTGGTACAGCGGGTCCATCCGCTGCTTGCCGGCACCTATGACCTCGGCAAGGGCTCGTCCGTCCATACGAACCGCGGCACCGGCACCTGGGGGCCGCCGATCCGGTTCCTTGCCTCTCCCGAGGTGACGGTGATCGAACTGGTCCGGCCCCGCCTCGCGAGGTGAATCCTCCCTTGTTTTTTAACCGGTATTCCTCTATTCTGACCGCTGCAGGAGGTGCTGCGCGGACGAGGGAGGATGCCATGCTTCGGGAAGTGCGTCAGGTAAGGCAGATCGCGAAGGAAAACCGGCGGCGGTGGTTTTCCGACGATCAGATGGACCTCACGGTCTGGTTCGATGATCAGGGCGTGATCACGGGATTCGAGCTCTGTTACGATAAGGGAACGAAAGAACACGCGCTCCGGTGGAGGAACGGGCTGGGATTCCTGCATGAAGGGGTGGATGACGGGGAAGGGCGGCCCGGCAGATTCAAGGGCACGCCCATACTCGTTCCCGACGGCACGTTCGATACAAACAACATCTCCCGGCTCTTTGCCGAACAAAGCCGGGAGATCGATCACGACATCGCTGATTTTGTCCTTCGCAGGCTTGCGGAGGCGCCCGCCGGTCGCGGCGGGTGATTTCAGGCACTCCTACCGGGCAGCGACCCGAACCGCCTGCGGTCCCTCCTTGCCCTGTTCTTCCAGGAAAGCGACCTCCGCTCCCTCCTCCAGGCGGTCGAAGGACGGGTCAATCACGCTGTTCCGATGAAAATAGATCTCCCTCCCGTCGCTCGTCGTGATGAAGCCGTATCCGTCGAAGGGAAAGATCTTGGCCACCTTGCCGAGCGGCGCTTCGGTGTGTGACTTGACATCGCCGCGCCGTTTCCGGCTGTGCTCCTCAAGCTGCCGTTTTGCCGCATCGAAGGCGTCGCGGACCGCCACATAAAGATCCTCATTCTCGACCCGGTTTACGACAAGCTCCTTCCCCGGCACGGTCATATCAATATGCACGGAGAATATCTTCCCCTGGTGCTGTTTACGCTGGCATTCTTCCACCGTGACCCGGCAACCCATGAGCCGGCTGGAGAACTGGTCAAGCTTCACGATTTTTTCCCGGATCTTTGCTTCAACTGCGGAGGAGTGCGGTACATTCTTGAGGGTGATCTGAGGGTTGATTTTCATGCTGTCTCTCCTTCTTGCTCGCATTTTTCTTCTCTCGTCTCTTAATTAATAAGTAGCAGAAAACTGACAGACTGTCAAATTCCGGGGAGCATGCAGGATCGGCTTGACGCTCATGCGGGAGAGGATTAACATAAAATATATCGAAGTGTTAGGAGGACGTGATGAGTACGGCGCTCTTTAAGGTCCGGAAAGAATTTTGTGGCGACTGTTCGAACGCGCTGAAGCGGTTCATCGGCGGCATGGACGGGGTGAGCGAAGTCCGGGTCGAGAACGGCATGGTCGCGGTGGAATACGATGAAAAAGGGACGCGGGGTGTAGACGTGCCCCGCGTGGCGAAAGAAAGCATAGAGAGGCTCGGATACCGCGTCGAGGAATCGTAAAGGGCCGGCGGTTTTCTACAAACGGTGGCAGACGACGCAAAGCTCGGTTTGCGGCAATCTGAGAAGCGCGCCGAACCGGTTCCGGTGAGGATCATGACAGGTCGTGCAGGTGAGCCTGCCCTGGTCCAGCGGGAGCCCCGGCGCCGGATTCTGCGGAATTACGCCGGTCGGGTGGTTTGCCAGCGATTGGTGAGCGGTATGGCAGGAGAGGCAGAGGGCGGGCAGCGGTTGCTTCAGGGGCCCTGGCTGGTTCCCCGTAACGATACGGTGGCACGAGGAGCATTCCCTCTTGCTTGCCGGCATCGGACCGTCTTCCCGGCGCTGTTCCCCTGCGAACACGGCGCCCGGGAAAAGGAACAAGCATAAACCTGCGAGAGCGATCATCCATCCATACCGCATGGCATCCCTCCGTCGTTCCATCTTGCGGCGACCCCTGAACGTACCATCTCTCTCCTCCAATGTCAAGAAGGGCGCGGCTTCCGGCCTTTTTCTTGCGCAAAGAAACGGGGTATGTTACTATGGCCGCTGATATGCGCAGCGCCGTCATTGTTCTCACGTTGTGTCTGTTGTTCGCACCGCTCGGTATCGCGGAAGGAGCTCCGGAGAAGCCTCTCACGGTCAAGGCGATCCGATACTTCACCTACGCCACCTTCACGCGCGTTGTGTTCGAGACCGAGACCGCAGCGCCTTACGTGATGACGCGCTCCGGCGACGGCCGATCCCTCT
>JAKAHZ010000118.1 GCA_021814615.1 Nitrospirota bacterium
ACTCTACGATATCGCAAAATGCTTCGGCATCCCGGTCGGCAGCGCTCACAACGCGCTCATGGACGCCTATACCACGGCACAGCTGTTCCAGCGGTTCATCCCGCTGCTGCAGGACGCCGGCGTCCGGGAGGTGGGCGATCTGCTCCGGATAGGAATTCCCTTCGAAGGAGGTGAGAGCGTCAAACAAACCGGTGAGTTCAGTAATTTTTGAAGCGGCAAACCGACGATTACCGTCACTATCACAAGGAGGAGGAATCGTATGAGCAAGATTTCAAAGAAGGAACTGCTGAATGACGCAGAGTTTAAATCTCTCGTCAGCCAAAAGAACACCATATCCTGGATCCTGACGATCCTGGAACTGGTGCTCTATTTCGGTTTCATCGCCCTGATCGCGTTCAACAAGCCGTTCCTGGCGCAGAAACTGACGGAGGGAAAGGCAACGACGATCGGGATCCCGATCGCTGTCGGGACGATCCTCGGTTCCTGGGTGTTCACCGGGATCTACATCTTCTGGGCGAACACGAAGTATGACAAGATGGTCAAAGACCTGAAAGACAAAATAGGGGGCTAACGATGCATACAACAACAATCGGTACTTTGAATGTCACCTCAGTGCTGTTCTTCATGTTGTTTGTTGCTTCGACGCTGGTCATCACGTACTGGGCGGCGAAGCGCACCCGCACAACGAAGGACTTCTACGCCGCGGGCCGGAGCGTCACGGGCCTGCAGAACGGCCTTGCCCTCGCCGGCGACTACATGAGCGCCGCCTCGTTCCTGGGCATCGCCGGCCTCGTGTCCACCAAGGGCTATGACGGCCTGATTTACTCGGTCGGCTGGCTCGTGGGTTGGCCGATCATCATGTTCCTGATCTCCGAACCGCTCCGCAACCTCGGCAAGTACACCTTCGCCGACGTGGTGGCCTTCCGCCTGTCGCAGCGTCCCATCCGGGCTGCCGCGGCTGCGGGTTCCCTGGCCGTGGTCATCTTCTACCTCATCGCCCAGATGGTGGGAGCCGGCACGCTGTTCAAACTGATGTTCGGCCTTCCCTACGAGAGCGCGCTGGTGCTCGTGGCCGCCCTGATGATCTCCTATGTGCTCTTCGGCGGCATGATCGCCACGACGTGGGTGCAGATCATCAAGGCCGTCCTGCTCCTGGGCGGCGCCACGCTGCTCGTGTTCCTGGTGCTGAACAAGGTGGGCTTCAGCTACGGCAATCTCTTCCATCAGGCGGCGTCCAAGTACGGCGACAAGTTCCTTGAGCCGGGCGGTTTGGTATCCGACCCTGTCGATGCATTCTCACTGGGCCTCGCCCTCATGTTCGGTACGGCAGGCCTCCCGCATATCCTGATGCGGTTCTATACCGTGCCGGATGTGCAGGCAGCCCGGAAGTCGGTGTTCTATGCGACCGGGTTCATCGGTTACTTCTACATCCTCACCGTGACGATCGGCTTCGGCGCAGCGGTCCTCATCGGCGCCGAGTCGGGCCAGCTGGGACGTGACCTCATCATGAAGATCGACGCGGGCGGCAACATGGCCGGTCCGCTCCTGGCCGAAGCCCTGGGCGGCAGCGTGTTCCTGGGCTTCCTGGCAGCCGTAGCCTTCGCTACGATCCTGGCGGTCGTCGCCGGCCTGACGCTGGCGGGCGCCTCGGCGCTCTCCCATGACCTGTACGTCGGCGTGATCCGCCGCGGCCAGTCGAACGAGAAGGAAGAGGTGAAGGTGGCCAAGATCGCGACGGTCGGTCTCGGCATCACGGCGATGCTTCTTGCCATGCTGTTCAAGGGACAGAACGTGGCGTTCATGGTCGGCCTGGCCTTCGCCATCGCCGCAAGCGCAAACTTCCCGGCGCTCATCATGTCGCTTATGTGGAAGCGGTTCTCGACACAGGGCGCCGTGTGGAGCATCTACCTCGGCATGATCTCCGCCGTGCTCTTCATCGTGCTCTCGCCCACGGTGTATGTGGACATCATCCACAAGGACACCAAGGCTGCCGTGACGAAGCAGGTGGCTGAGATCGACGGCAAGGTGAAGGCGAATGCCGCCGAGATCGACACGCTCACCAAGCAGCTCGTGCCCGCTGACGCTGTCGCCAAGCTCAAGAAGAAGGAACAGGCGGCCGCGACGAAGAAGAACGCGGACATTCAGTCGACCATCAACGCCAAGAAGGCTGAAGCGGATGCCCTGGTTGCGCAGAAGAAAGATGCAAGCGCCAAGATGCCGGTTGCTCCCATCAAGTACCGGAATCCGGGCATCTTCTCCATGGGCATTGCGTTCCTCGTCGGCATCGTCTTCTCCTTCCTCTTCCCGGAAAAGGAAGCGGACGAGAAGTTTGCCGAGGAGAAACTGCGCGAATACGTCGGCATCGGCGCAGAATAGTCATCAGCGACATACCGATAGGTGTGCATGCCCGGTGGGAGGTCCTGAGGCCTTCCATCGGGCTTTCCTGCCGCCAGGGGAGCAACAACGTGTCTAAGGAGGAGAGATCATGTCCGAGAAGAAAAATATCGATGTGCTGATGACGGAAAAAAGGACCTTTCCGCCGTCAAAGGCCGTCAGCGAACGGGCGCACATCAAGAGCTTTGCCGAATACGAAAAGATGTACAAGGCCTCCATCGAGAACCCGGACAAGTTCTGGGGCGAGCAGGCCGAGAAGACCCTGACGTGGTACAAGAAATGGGACAAGGTCCTGGACTATGATTTTCACAAGCCCTACATCAAGTGGTTCTCCGGCGGGAAACTGAACGCTTCGGTCCAGTGCCTCGACCGGTTTGTGAATTCGGCGACGAGGAACAAGGCCGCCATCATCTGGGAGGCCGACGGAGGCGAATACAAGACTTACACCTACCAGCAGCTTTATTACGAGGTGAACCGCTTCGCCAACGTGCTGAAGAAGAAAGGCGTAAAAAAGGGCGACCGGGTGAGCATCTATCTGCCCATGATCCCGGAACTGGCCATCTCCATGCTGGCCTGCGCCAGGATCGGCGCCATTCACTCCATCGTGTTCGGCGGGTTCTCCGCGAAAGCCCTGATGGACCGCATCCAGGACTGCCAGTCGAGCCTGCTGATCACTGCGGACGAAGGCGTCCGGGGCGGCCGGTTCGTGGCGCTCAAGTCGAATGCCGACGAGGCGTTGAACGAGTGCCCCTCGGTCAAGAGCGTCGTGGTCGTGCAGCGGTCGGGCGGCAAGGTGAACATGGAACCGGGCCGGGATTCCCTGTGGCACGAAGAGATGAACGCCTCGGACATCGGCCTGCACTGCGAGCCCGCGCAGATGGACGCCGAGGACCCGCTGTTCATCCTCTACACCTCCGGTTCCACGGGCAAGCCCAAGGGCGTGCTGCACACAACTGCGGGGTACATGCTCTACACGAACCTGACCTTCAAGTACATCTTCGACTACCATGACGAGGACATCCACTTCTGCACCGCCGACATCGGCTGGGTGACGGGACACAGCTACATCGTCTACGGTCCGCTGTCCGTCGGGGCCACGTCGCTCATGTTCGAAGGCATCCCGAGCTATCCCAACCCGGGGCGGTTCTGGGACATCGTGGACAAGCATCGCGTCAACATTTTCTACACCGCTCCCACGGCCATCCGCGCCCTGATGAAGGAAGGGGAAAAGTGGGTGACGAACCACGACCTTTCCTCGCTCAAGGTGCTGGGTTCCGTGGGCGAACCGATCAACCCCGAGGCCTGGATGTGGTACCACAAGAACGTGGGCCGCGAAAAGCTGCCGATCGTGGACACCTGGTGGCAGACCGAGACGGGCGGCATCCTGATCACGCCGCTTCCGGGCGCCATCACGACAAAACCCGGCTCCGCGACCCGGCCGTTCTTCGGCGTTGTGCCGAAGGTGCTGAAGGACGACGGGACGCCGGCGGCGGCCAACGAGGGCGGCAAGCTCGTGATCGAGAAACCCTGGCCGGGCATGCTCCGGGGCACCTACGGAGACCCGGAGAACAAGCGCATCAAGGAAGTCTATTTCTCGACCTTCGCGGGCAAGTATTTCACCGGCGACGGCGCCCGGGTGGACGAAGAAGGCGACTACTGGCTCATGGGCCGCGTGGACGACGTGATCAACGTCTCCGGCCACCGGCTGGGCACGGCCGAGGTGGAATCGGCGCTGGTCTCCCATCCCGCCGTGGCGGAAGCGGCAGTGGTCGGCTATCCCCATGACATCAAGGGCGAGGGCATCTACGTCTACGTGACGCTCAAGGAAGGGCAGAAGCCTTCCGACGACATGAAGAAGATGCTCGTCGGCCACGTCCGCACGGTCATCGGCCCGATCGCCACGCCGGACAAGCTGCAGTTCGCACCGGGCCTGCCGAAGACCAGGAGCGGCAAGATCATGCGCCGCATCCTGAGAAAGATCGCCCACAATGAACTGGAAGCTCTCGGCGATACGTCGACGCTTGCCGATCCCTCGGTCGTCGATCAGCTGGTCAAGGGCAAGCTGTAATTCCTTTGCAGACCGGCAATTTCTGTAATCTCCTCCAGGGGAGAGCAGGGCAACCATGCCCTCTCTCCCTATTTTTTATCTTTATACGTCCATTAATAAAACTTGCCAAATCGGCTGTCTTGAGGTAAAGTTACTTTTCGTAATATCTGAAATATCGTTCTTTCAGCATAGGGCTGTGCAGGCTTCCGAAAGATCTGCCGAGCAGGACAAATCGTTTGTCGCACGTTCGGGGGTGGCGGAATGAGATCAGCGATGAGGCGGGAATAATGTGTTCACCAGAGCACCGTATTCCCGCTTTTTGTTTGCTCCGACTATAACGGCCGTTACTTCTGTTCGAAGGAGGGTTCTATGGGGGTATCAAGGAGAGACTTCTTAAAGATCTCCGGCAGTTCGCTTCTGTTGGGGCCGCTCGTTGCGCCGTCATCCGCTGACGCGGAAGAGCGGGAAAGCAGGATCAAGGGCGCCAAGGAGACCCGCACGATCTGTCCCTACTGCTCCGTGGGGTGCGGCATCCTGGTGCACACCAAGGACGGCAAGGTCGTGAACGCCGAGGGCGATCCCGAACATCCGATCAGCGAGGGGACGCTCTGCCCCAAGGGCGCGTCGATCATGGAGCTGGTGAACAACGATCTGCGCGTCAAGAAGCCGATGTACCGGGCGCCGGGCGGCGACGCCTGGAAGGAAGTGGAGTGGGACTGGGCGCTGGACCAGATCGCAAAGAAGGTGAAGGACGTGCGCGACCGGACCTTCAAGCTCACGTCCAAATCCAAGGTGAAGGAAAAGCAGCCCGACGGCACGGAGATAGATGTTGAGAAGGATTTCACCGTCAACCGGACCGACGCGCTTGCTCATGTGGGCAGCGCTGCCCTGGACAACGAGGAATGTTACCTCCTCCAGAAGATGCTCCGGTCCTGGGGCCTGGTGTATATAGAACACCAGGCGCGCATTTGACACTCCGCGACTGTAGCGGCTCTGGGAGAGTCGTTCGGACGCGGTGCCATGACGAATCACTGGATCGATTTCAAGAACGCAGACGTCATCCTGGTCATGGGCGCCAACCCCGCCTCGAACCACCCGATCTCCATGAAATGGGTGATGCGGGCGAAGGAAAAAGGGGCCAAGCTCATCGTGGTGGACCCCCGGTTCACTGCCACGGCAACCAAGGCGGATCTCTATGCCCCCATGCGGTCCGGCACGGACATCGCTTTCCTGGGAGGCATGATCAAGTACATCATCGACAACAGGCTCTACTTCAAGGACTATGTCGTCAATTACACGAACGCATCGTTCCTCGTGAATCCCGATTTCAAAGGCCCCGGCGAGCTGGCCGGCCTGTTCTCGGGCTATGACGAAAAGGCCCGGAAGTACGACAAGAAGACCTGGAGCTACCAGATGGGCGACGACGGGTTGCCGAAGAAGGACCCGAGCCTCCAGAATCCCCATTGCGTGTTCCAGCTGCTGAAGAAGCACTATTCCCGCTACACCCTCGACAAGGTGTCCTCCATCACCGGCACGCCGCAGGAGAAGCTTGTCGCAGTCTACAATCTCTACGGCTCCACGGGCAAACCGAACAAGGCCGGCACCGAGCTCTACGCCATGGGATGGACGCAGCATACCATCGGCACGCAGAACATCCGCGCCATGTGCATCATCCAGCTCCTGCTCGGCAACATCGGCATTGCCGGCGGCGGCATCAACGCGCTCCGCGGCGAATCGAACGTGCAGGGCTCCACGGACCAGGGGCTCCTGTTCCACCTCCTTCCGGGATACAACGCCACGCCCACAGCGGCGGTAAAGGACCTGAACGCCTACATTGAGAAGTTCACGCCCAAGACCAAGGACCCCAAGAGCGTCAACTGGCTCTCGAACCGCAACAAGTACATCGTGAGCTATCTCAAGGCCATCTACGGAAAGTCCGCGACAACGGAGAACGAATTCGGCTACCAGTGGCTGCCGAAGCTCGACGAGGGGCAGAACGGCTCCTGGCTCGTGCTCTTCGACCGCATGTTCAAGGGCCAGTTCGAAGGCTTCTTCGCCTGGGGCCAGAACCCCGCCTGCTCGGGGGCGAACGCGGGCAAGGTCCGGAAGGCCCTGGCCAAGCTCAAGTGGATGGTGAACGTCAACCTTTTCGACAACGAGACCGCGTCCTTCTGGAAGGGGCCCGGCATGAACCCCAAGGAGATCCAGACCGAGGTCTTCATGCTTCCCTGCGTATCGTCGATCGAGAAGGAGGGCAGCATCACCAACTCCGGCCGCCTCGCGCAATGGCGGTACAAGGCCATCGAGCCGGTCGGCCAATCGAAGCCCGACGCGGAGATCATGAACGAGCTCTTCCTGAAGGTGCGGGAGCTCTACAAGAAGGAGGGCGGCAAGCTCCCGGCGCCGATCCTGAACACAACCTGGAACTACGGCAAGACGATCAACATCCACGACGTTGCCAAGGAGATCAACGGCTACTATCTCGAGGACCTGTACGACAAGAAGCAGAATCCGCCGAAGCTCCTGGGCAAGAAAGGGGAGCTCTGCGCGACCTTCGTCCATCTCCAGGCCGACGGCACCACCTCCTGCGGCAACTGGCTCTTCAGCCAGAGCTATACGCAGAAGGAGGGCAAGGTCATCAACATGATGGCCCGCCGCGGCAAGGACGATCCCACGGGCCTGGGTCTCTATCCCGGGTGGGCATGGTGCTGGCCGGTGAACCGGCGCATCATCTACAACCGCGCGTCGGTGGACCTGAACGGCAGTCCCTGGGATCCCAAGCGGCCGCTGCTAAAGTGGGACCCGAACAAGGAAGACCCGGCGACCAAGAAACCCGGCGTCTGGGTGGGCGATGTGCCCGACGGCCCCGCTCCGCCCATGGCCAAGGACCCCGGCAAGTATCCCTTCATCATGATGGCCGAGGGCAAGGGCGCGCTCTACGGGCCGGGCCTGAACGACGGTCCTTTCCCCGAACACTACGAGGCGCTGGAGTGTCCGCTGGAAGAGAACCTGATGAATAAGCAGCGGATCAACCCGACCGTGAAGATCTTCGGCGAGAAGGAGGACGCCTTCTATTCCTGCGACACCCGGTATCCCTTCGTCGCGACGACCTACCGCGTGACCGAGCACTGGCAGACCGGCGTCATGACGCGCCACAGCCCCTGGTTGCTCGAAATGCAGCCGCAGCAGTTCGTGGAGATGAGCAAGGAGCTGGCAGCGGAGAAGGGGATCAAGGGCGGGGACCGCATCAAGGTCACCTCGGGCCGCGGCGAGATCACGGCGGTGGCCGTGGTCACCACGCGGTTCAAACCCTTCAAGATCGGCGGCCAGACGGTGCACCAGGTGGGCATGCCCTGGTGCTTCGGCTGGCAGTATCCGGGCGACCCGAAGGCAGGGGACAGTTCGAACCTCCTCACACCGACCATTGGAGACGCGAACACGATGATCCCCGAATCCAAGGCCTTCATGGTCAATGTCGAGAAAGCATAGGAGGCAGTCATGGCGACGATAAACACGGGAAGTCAAAAAGGCGTGCTCGTCGATCTGACGCGCTGCATCGGTTGCCGCGGCTGCCAGGTCGCCTGCAAGTCATGGAACGAGCGGTCCACATCCCCGACGAAGAACACGGGGACGTTCACGAACCCGCCCCAGCTCAATGCGGAGACCTTCACGCACATCCGGTACCTTGAGGGGGACAAGGAAGGGCAGCCGGTCTGGAGCTTCGTCAAGGACCAGTGCATGCACTGCAAACAACCGGCCTGCGCGTCGGTCTGCCCGGTCGGCGCGCTCCATAAGAACCCTGAAGGGCCGGTGACCTACTCCTTCGAGCGGTGCATCGGCTGCCGGTACTGCATGCTGGCCTGCCCCTTCTACATCCCCAAGTACGAGTGGAACAAGGCCGTCCCCTGGGTCCGGAAGTGCACCTTCTGCATGGACCGCATCGCCGACGGGATGGTGCCTGCCTGCATCAAGGTTTGCCCCACGGGCACCATGTTCTACGGGACCATCGATGAAGTGAACGCCGAGGCGGAGAAACGGATGAAGGACAAGCCCGGCAAGTATGTACCGCAGATCTACGGGAAGGAGGAGGCCGGCGGCACGTCCTGGATCTATCTGTCGGCGATCCCCTTCGAGAATCTGGGATTCAACACGAAGATCCTGAAAACGCCCTATCCCGACATGACCTGGAAGTACATCTCCAAGATCCCGTCGGTCATCGGGCTGGTCCTGGTCACCGGCGCCGTCACCTGGGCGATCACGCGGCGAATGAATGCTGAGAAGGGGGACAAATCATGAGATCCTATCGTGATATCGAACTCTGGACGCCGGCCACGAAGGCAATGACGGCGATCATCTTTCTCGGCGCGGCGGTGATTGCCTATCGGCTCTTCGCGGGCCTGGGCGCGTCGACGAACCTGAACGACCGCTTTCCCTGGGGCCTCTGGATCGGCATCGACGTGCTGGGAGGCGTGGCCATGGCGGCCGGCGGGTTCCTCATCGCCGGCGCGGTCTATATCCTGAACTGGAAGAAGTACAAACCCATCGTCCGTTCGGCGATCCTGAACGCCTTCTTCGGGTACGCGCTCGCCGCGACGGCCATCATGTTCGACATCGGCGTGCCCTGGCGCATCTGGCACCCCGTGGTCATGTGGCAGATCCACTCGGTCATGTGGGTCGTGGCCATTCACGTGGTGCTCTACACCACGACCCTGGCAACGGAATCGAGCCCCATGGTCTTCGAAAAGCTGAACATGCAGGGCGCGCTCAAGACTGTGGAGATGATCATGGTGCCGATCGTGCTCTTCGGCATCCTGCTCTCGGTGCTCCACCAGTCGTCGCTGGGAGCGGTCTATCTGATCACGCCGAGCAAACTGTCGGCGCTCTGGTATAACACGTCGGTGCCGACGTTGTTCCTGATCTCGGCGATCATGATGGGATTGTCCATGGTCAGCCTCGAAAGCATCATCAGCGGAAAAGCCTTCAATCACGCGCCGGACATGGGCATCCTCTCCGGGCTCGCCCGCGGCACGCTCATCACGACGGTCATCTATCTCCTGGCCAAGGTCTTCTTCCTCGTGACCGGCCCGGGCATTGCGGCGGCCTTTTCAGGGACCTTCGAGGCCAATCTCTATCTCGCCGAGATGCTCGTCAGCGTCTTGATCCCGCTTGCGCTGCTTTCCCAGAAGGGGGTCCGGGATGACGCGAACAAGCTGGTTTGGGCGAATATCGTCGTGGTCGCCGGCGTGCTGATCAACCGGATGAATGTCTCGATCATCGGCCTCTACCGGGACCAGTCGGCAGATCG
>JAKAHZ010000119.1 GCA_021814615.1 Nitrospirota bacterium
TTTCCTTATAATCCAGACTGCGCAGCCTGTCAAGGCTGAAGGACTCCACGTTCAGGGACGCCATCACGCTGCCGAAGATCACCGCCTGGCGCATGTTGGCCTCGGTGAAATTCATCGTATTCGACAGATAGCCCATGAACCCGCCGGCAAAGGTGTCGCCTGCGCCGGTGGGATCGAACACATTCTCGAGCGGATAGGCCGGCGCGCTGAACACGCTGTGGCCATGGAACAGAAGGGCGCCGTAGCTCCCCTGTTTCACGACGATGGTCGTGGGGCCCATGGCCTGGACGGCTTTCGCGGCTTTGACCAGGCTCGATTCGCCCGACAACTGCCGGATCTCCGCCTCGTTGATCGTCAGGAGATCGACCTCCTTGAGCGTGCGCCTCAGGGAATCCACCTTGCTCGAGATCCAGTAATTCATGGTGTCGCAGGCCACGAGCTTCGGCTTTTTGACCTGGCGAAGGACGTCGAGCTGGATGTCGGGGTCGATGTTCGCCAGGAATACGACGTCGGAGTTCTTGTGTTCCTCGATGATCGTGGGCCGGAAGGTCGCGAGCACGTTCAGGTGCGTGGCGAGCGTTTTGGCCTCGTTCAGATCGTAGCCGTACTCGCCCTTCCAGCGGAAGGTCTCGCCCTTCTGCACTTCCAGGCCGCGGGTGTCGATGTTTTTACTCTTGAGGAAGGTGATGTGCTCCCGGGGAAAGTCCTCGCCGATCACCGCGACAAGACGCACGTCGGTGAAGTAGCTGGCGGACGTGGAAAAATAGGTCGCCGATCCGCCCAGAGCATTGTCCACGTTCCCGAAGGGGGTACTGACCGAATCCAGGGCAACCGTACCGACAACAAGAAGACTCACGAAAACCTCCAGATGCATGTGTGGCAGAGCAAGAATACGGCCTTGTCATAAAGCGCGCGAAGATCATGAAGAGAATCCCGATGGCTTCACCTTCGTGTGCTTCGTGTCCTTCGCGGCAGGCGCTCTAGATTATCGTCCCTTTACATACTTCCCGATGATCGGTGCCAGATCCTTCTTTGTCTTGGCGGGGATCAGTTTTGCCGGCGTCATGATCGCACTTTGCAGCGCCGAACCGCAGGAACAGGCGCGCCGCGCCGGAAGCATTTTGACCGCCTGCTTGATCATGGCGCGGGACGTTTCGATATTGTGGCGCATCACTTCCAGCACGGCCTCGACGGTCACGGGCTCCTCGCTGTGGTGCCAGCAATCGTAGTCCGTGGCAAGAGCGATGGTGCTGTAGCAGAGTTCCGCCTCCCGCGCCAGCTTCGCCTCGGTGGCGTTCGTCATGCCGATGACATCGACGTTCCACTGCCGGTAGGTCATCGATTCCGCCTGCGTGGAGAACTGCGGCCCTTCCATGCAAAGGTAGATGCCGCCGCGGTGGATCGTCGCCCCCACCGACGTGCCCGCATCCACCAGGATCTTGCCCAGGTCGCCGCAGACCGGCTCGGCTATGCCCACGTGGGCCACCACGCCGTTCCCGAAGAAGGTGCTCCGGCGGTGCTTGGTATGGTCGTAGAACTGGTGCGGGATCACGATGTCGCCCGGCCGGATATCCTCGCGCATGCTGCCCACGGCGCTCACGGAGATGATCCGCTCCACGCCCAGCATCTTCATGCCGTAGACGTTGGCCCGGTAGTTGATGTCCGTCGGCATGATCCGGTGGCCCCGGCCGTGGCGCGGCAGAAAGGCGATCCTGCGGCCGAAGAGCGTGCCCACGACATACTCGTCCGACGGTTTTCCGAAGGGCGTCGCGATGCGGACCTTCCTGATATCGGTCAGCCCGTCCATGTCATAGAGGCCGCTGCCGCCGATCACGCCGATGGCGACCCTGCCGTTCTTCGTTTGTCGTTTTGTCATCGTTTCCGCCCTGGTGAGAATGAATGCCCTGCGCGGGCGTGGGGAAAGAACTGCCGTACCGAAGGCCCCGGCGCCTGCTGCGGCGCCGCCTGCTGCATCACCCGTTCGCCGTTCCCGCGGCTTCCGCTTCCTTCCGGGAATCGGCGCCTTCGAGAAGGTCCACGGGTTTCTCGGGGATGATTGTCGAGATGGCGTGTTTGTAGACGAGCTGCTGGCTTTCCTGCTTCATCAGGATCACGAAGTTGTCGAATCCCTTGATGGTCCCGGAAATGCGCGCGCCGTTCACGAGATACATGGTCACGGGGATCTTTTCCTTGCGCATCTGGTTCAAGAAAATGTCCTGCAGATTGACCTGCGATTTGCTCATCCACCCCTCCGGGTGCTGCGATAACACGTCATCGTGCACCGAAAAATTTTGTTGCAATGTTAAACCAAGTTGTTTGAAATTTCAATGTTTTTCTTTATCCGTGCCGCGATATCCCGGCTGCCTTCCAGGCCGGTGATGTCCACCCAGCGGGCGTCGGGCTCCTTCCGGAACCAGGTGAACTGGCGTTTCGCGAACCGCTTGGTGTCCCGCTTGAGCAGTGCCACGGCCTCGTCGAAGGGAACGCGGTTGTTGAAATACTCGATGAAATGGCTGTAGCCCAGGGCCTGCATGGAGACAAGATCGCCGTGGTACCCCTTGAGCATGAGCGCCTTCACCTCATCGGCGAGCCCTGCGGCGATCATGCGGTCCACGCGTTCCTCGATGCGCGGATAGAGCTCTGCCCTGCTCCTGACCAGGAAGAGCAGGCGGAAATCGTAGGATTTCTCCTGGAAGGCATGCTCCTTGTGAAAGTCCGAGAGTTTCCGGTCCCTGAGGTAATACACCTCGAGCGCCCGCACCGTGCGCCGGAGATCGTTGGGGTGGATCTTCACCGCCGCGTCGGGATCGAGCCGCGCCAGGTCCGCATACAGCGCCCCCTCGCCGAGTTCCGCCTCCTTCCGGAGCAGCCGCTCGCGCATCTCCAGGTCAGCCGGCGGGCCGTGAAAAAGGCCGCGCATGAGCGCCCGGATGTAAAGCCCCGTCCCGCCGACCACGATGGGCGTACCGCCGCTGGCGAGGATGGCATCGATTGCCGTCCGCGCGTCCCGCAGGTAGTCTCCCACGCTGTAGGGCTGAGCGGGGTCGGCGACGTCGATCAGGTGATGGTATACCTGCCGGCGCTGTTCCTCCGTGGGCTTGGCCGTGCCGATGTCCATGCCGCGGTAGATCTGCATGGAATCGGCGCTCACGATCTCGGCGCCCCATTCCCGGGCGAGCTGGATCGACGCGTCGGTCTTGCCGACCGCCGTCGGTCCGGCGATGATGAGGATGGGCTTCTGGGAAGACATACAGTTCACCACTGAGACACGGAGACACAGAGCAACCACTGTCTTCAGCTCAAAGAATCAAAGATGAACACAGATACCGTCACGAACATCAATGAGCAAGAAAGCAAAGATACTCAATTCATTCTTCCGAACTTCATTCTTCTCCGCGCCTCAGTGTCTCCGTCGTAGATACACTAGTTCTCTTCGATCGACTTGTGCAGCTTCACGGGCTTCGCTTTCTTCCGCATCCGGATGTTCAGCATCTCCACGATGACCGAGAACGCCATGGCAAAGTAAATATAGCCCTTGGGAATGTGCAGATCGAATCCCTCGGCAATCAGGGCGACACCGATCAGGACGAGAAAGCTCAGGGCAAGGACCTTGACGGTCGGGTGCCGCTCCACGAACTCGCCGATAGCCCTGGAAGCGAACATCATCACGATCACGGCGAGCACGATGGCGATGATCATCACCGCCACCTGGTTCGCCAGCCCGACGGCGGTGATCACGGAATCGAGGGAAAAGATGATGTCGATGACCGCGATCTGGATGAGCGTGGCGGCGAAGCCGGCGTAGACCTTTGCCGACCGCTCTTCCTCGGCGCCCTCCAGGCTCTGGTGGATCTCCATGGTGCTTTTCCAGATCAGGAACAGGCCGCCGCAGATCAGGATGATGTCCCGCCCCGAGATCTCCTGGGCAAGGACGGTGAAGAGCGGCGCTGTCAGCTTCATCACCCAGGTGAGCGACAGGAGCAGCATGATGCGCGTCAGCATGGCCAGGCCAAGGCCCAGCACGCGGCCCTTGCCGCGCTGGCGCGCAGGCAGCCTGCCGACGAGGATGGAAATGAAGATGATGTTGTCGATGCCCAGGACGATCTCGAGCGCCGTGAGCGTCAGGAGCGCGATCCATGCTTCAGGGTTGAAGAGCCAGTCCATACGACCCGTTCCTCCGTTTCAACTGATCAAACCGAAGAACCAAGAGACCGTGAAATCATCAAGGCACAAAGCGATCCTTCGCGTCTTCATGCCTTCGTGGTTAAGCAGCTCATATCCTCTTGAACATCCGCCTGATCTCGTCCAGGGAGAACCGCACGATCGTCGGCCTGCCGTGCGGGCAGGAATGGGGCATGCGGCAGGCGAAGAGGTCGCGGATCAAACCTTCCATCTCCGGCATCGAGAGTTTCCGATGCACTTTGATGGCCGGGTGGCATGCCATGACCGAAAGGATCTCGTCCCTGAGCTTGTCGAACCGGCTCGTGGCGCCGTGCGTCCTGATCTCTCCGAGGATATCAAGGATGAGCTGTTTGTGATCCCCGCCTGCGAGGAGTGCCGGAACCGCTTTGATCATGAACGTTCCCCCGCCGAACTCCTCGATCTGGAAACCCATGTTCCGCAATTCCCCGAGAAGGCCGGCCAGCAATGCCGACTCGGCATGGCCCAGTTCCATCTGGACCGGCAGGAGAAGGTTCTGCTGCGGGATCGAACCATGGGCATACTGGTCCTGCAGTTTCTCGAAGAGCACCCGCTCGTGCGCCGCATGCTGGTCGATCAGGGCCATGCCGTCGTTGTCCTGGGCGATGATGAAGGAGTCGTGCACCTGGGCAAGGGGTTGAAGCAGTTCGGAAACGGGAGTTCGGAGCTGGGAGTGAGGAACAGCATGGTAAGCGCCAGCATCAGACCGTTCTGCGACGGGCTCCGAACTCCGAACTCCGAACTCAAAACTGGTCGCGCTCCCCGCGCCCCCTTCGGCGCTCCCAAGATATCCGGCAACGGCTTCCTGCACGCGTCCGAAGAGCGATTCAGGAGCCTGGCCGTGAGCGCCGCGTAAAGATTCCCGGATCACGTCCCGCACGAGATCGTGGACCTGGGACTGGTTCCGGAACCGGACCTCCGCTTTGGCGGGATGAACGTTCACGTCCACGAGGCCCGGATCGATGTCGATGAAGATAAATCCCACGGGATGGCGGTCGCGCATGATGAGGTCGCGGTAGGCCTCGTACAGGGCGTGGGAGAGCGAGGCATTCCGGACATACCGTCCGTTCACGTAGAATTCCTGGAAGGACCGGTCGCCGCGGTCCACGTTCGGATTCCCGATCAACCCGTGCACGCGCGCCGGCTCGCGCTGCCCCGAGAACTCCATCAGGTTTTCGGCAAGGTCGCTGCCGAAGATCTGGAAAGCCCGGTCAATAATGTTCTGCGATGCCGGCAGATCAAGGACTGTTTTCTTGTCCTGCGTGAGCCGGAAGCGCACAGCAGGATGGGACATGGCCTGATGGGATACAGCAGCGACGATATGCGAGAGCTCGGTAGCCGGGCTCTTCAGGAACTTGAGCCGGGCCGGCGTGTTGTGAAAGAGGTGATGCACTTCGATCGTCGTCCCCGCTGGCGAAGCCGCTTCCTGGGCGGGCTTCAGAACGCCTCCATCGATCTCGATCACGGTCCCCGCAGAATCGCCGCGAAGACAGGTGAGCAATCTCACGCGGGAGACCGATGCGATGCTTGCAAGCGCTTCGCCCCGGAATCCCATGGTCATGATGGACTCGAGATCCTTCTCGGACGCGATCTTGCTCGTTGCGTGTCGCTGAAAGGACAGCACCGCATCCTCGGGCGACATGCCGCTGCCGTTGTCGCTGATCCGGATCAGGCGTTTTCCCGCCTGCTCGACATCGACAATCACTTCCGTGGCGTCGGCGTCGAGGGAATTCTCGATCAGCTCCTTCACGACCGATGCAGGCCGCTCGACCACTTCGCCGGCTGCGATCTTGTTGATAAGGGTATCGGGAAGAATATTGATGGAGGGCATGCTCGAACAGGAACCAGAATCCAGAAGTCAGAATACAGGAGAAGATAATTTACTCTCTTCTTTTCCCGACTGGCTCCTGGCTCCTGGCTCCTGGCTCCTGGTTACAGCTTCAGCTTGATCTTCTCCTGATCGCCGAGCACGACAACGACCATCCGGTCGGGATCGATGTACGTTTTCGCCACCCGCAGGATGTCGTCCTTGGTCACGGCGTTGATCAGACCCGCGTACTTCTGCGGGTAATCGAGGCCCAGGTTGTAGATCTCGATGTTCGTCAGGATGCCGGCGATCTTCGCGTAGGTGTCCATGCGCAGGGGGAAACTGCCGGTCAGGTAGGCCTTGGCATCGGCAAGCTCCTTGTCCGAAACCGGCTCGGTCCGGATCCGCCGGAGCTCCTTGAAGATCTCGGCGATCGCTTCGTTCGCCGATTCGCTTTTGGTCTGCGTCCAGATCCGGAAGGCGCCCGGCTCCTTCTGCGGCGAGAAAGAGCTGTGCACGTCGTAGGCAAGGCCGCGGTTGTCCCGGATGTTGTCCATGAGCCGCGACGAGAATCCGCCGCCGCCCAGGATGTAGTTCATCACGGTGACGGCATAGAAATCGGGATTGCCCCGGCTGATGCCCACCTGGCCGATGGCGATGTTGGCCTGGGTGATCGCCTTTTCCATCTTTCGGACCGTCACCTTCTCGATAACCGGCGGCGCGGCGTGTTTCGGATCGGAGTTTTCCGCGGGCTTCCAATCCCGGAAGTACTCGTTCAGGAGCGCGATGATCTCTTTCTCCGAGACATCCCCCACCACGGCGATAATGCAGTCGTTCGGTCCGTACCTGCGGGCATGGAAATCAACGACATCCTGCCGCGTCACCTTCGGCAAAAAGGCGGCAACGTCGTCATTCACCCTGCCGTAGGGATGATTGCCGAACACCGCCTTGGCAAAGGCTTCGCCGGCAATCACCTCGGGTTCCTCCTTCTGCTGCCGGATCGAAGCGAGCGTCTCCTTTACCTTGCGGTCGATCTCCTTTTGATCGAAGACCGGATGCATCAGCACGTCGGACAGGAGGTCCAGGCCCGTGCGGAGGTCCTTGGACAGCACGCGGAGGTTGGCGGACGCGAAGTCGTCGCCTCCCGATACGCCAAGCGAACCGCCGATGAAATCGATCTCCGTGCTGATCTGACTCGCCGTGCGCTTCGTGGTCCCCTGCATCAGAAGCGATGCCGTGAGCGCCGCGAGCCCGGGTTTGTCCGCCGGCTCGGACACGCCGCCTGCGCGGATCGCCATGCTGACCGTGACCATGGGCAGGTCATGTTTCTCCGCAAGGAGCAGGACCATGCCGTTCTCGAGCACGATCCGTTTGCCCAGCGGCTCGGCGAACACTGCCGTCGAGAGGAGAAGGGTGAATACCAGAACGCATGCAACAATTAACCGGTTCTTCATAGGAGTCCTCATGCAGGTTTTTTTAATGATTCAGGAAACAGCGGGATCAATGATGATGGCCGCCGGGAGCGGGATGCTCGGCCTTCGGCGACTCGCCTTTGACCGGCACAAGGATCCCGACGGTCCGGCTGTCTTCGACGAAGTATTCCTTCGCCACACGCTGGATATCGTCCTTGGTTACGGCGCGGATGCCGTCGAGATACCTTTCCAGGTAATGCCAGCTTGCAACGGTCTCGAACTGGCCCAAGAGCATCGCCTGGTAAAAGACCGAATCCTGGCTCATGATGAACATGGCTTCCGCCTGGTTCTTCGCCTTTTGCAGCTCCTCGTCCGTGACCGGCTCGTTCTTGAACCGATCGATCTCCGCATACAGCGCCTTCTCGACCTCCTCCGTCGTTTTGCCGGGCATGATGCCGGCGTAGAGCGTGAAGAGGTTCGGGTCCGTCGAGACATCGTCGTAATCGCCTCCGGCATAGAGCGCGATCTGTTTGTCGTAGACCAGCGAGCGGTAGAGGCGGGAGCTCTTGCCCGACGACAGGATCCCCTGCAGCACGTTCAAGGCGTAGGAATCCCGGCTCGTCAGATTCGGCGTCTTGTACGCGGCATAAAGGGCCGGAAGCTCCGCCTCCTGTTTGACGATCGCCCGCTTCTCGCCGAGCTGCTTCGGCTCCACAGCGCCGACCTTCGGCACGTCCGGACCGCGGGGGATCGCTCCGAAGTGCTTCTCGATGAGCGCAAGCGCCTTATCGCTCCTGAAGTCGCCGACCACGACGATCGTCGCGTTGTTCGGCGCATAGTAGGTCCGGTAATGCTTCAGCAAGTCGTCGCGCGCAATGTTCCCGATGTCCGCCATCCAGCCGATGACCGGCCACTGGTAGGGGTGGGCGGCGAACGCCGTGGCCAACAGCTGCTCCACCATGGTCTGCGTGGGATCGTCGTCGGTGCGCATGCGGCGCTCTTCCTTCACCACGTCCCGCTCGAACAGGAACTCCTTCGGATCCAGAAGCAGGTTCTGCATGCGGTCCGCTTCGAGGTCCATGGCCGTCTCGAGCCGGTCGGCGGCGAAGTTCTCGAAATAGGCGGTGTAATCCTTGCTCGTGAAGGCGTTGTCGTTCCCGCCGTTCCGCTGCACCGTCTGGGAGAACTGCTTGGGCCCGTATTTCTTCGACCCCTTGAACATCATGTGCTCCAGGAGATGGGACATGCCCGTGGTGCCGAGACGCTCGTTCCGCGATCCCACGCGGTACCAGATCTGGAAGGTCACCACCGGAGACTTGTGCTCCTCCTTGAGCAGCACCTTGAGCCCGTTCGGCAGCACCTTCTCGGTCACCTTCAGGTCCTGGGAGAACGCCGCTGATACGGCAACGCATGTCAGCAGGATCCCCGCAATGAATATCTTCAGTCTTCGCATACCGTCACCGCCAACTTTGAACTTTGAACTTCGAACTCTGAATTTCATCTATTTTACTCCCGTATGCCCGAACCCGCCGGCTCCCCGCTTCGTCTCGTTCAGACCGTCGACGGTCCGGAAGGACGCCTTGGTGAGCTTTGCGAAGACCATCTGGGCGATGCGGTCGCCCCGGTTGACGGGAAAAGGCTGCTCGCTGAAGTTGAACAGGATGATCCCGATCTCGCCGCGATAATCGGCGTCGATCGTTCCCGGCCCGTTCAACATGCCGATGCCGTGCTTCAGCGCAAGCCCGCTTCGCGGCCGCACCTGTCCCTCGTAGCCTTCGGGAATCGCCACGGCGATGCCCGTGGGCACGAGCTTCCATCGTCCCGGTTCGATCACGAAATCCGCTTCCACCGCTGCATACAGGTCAACTCCGGCAGAATGTTCGGTCTGGTAGTGCGGGACCGGAAGACCCAGAGCGTTCTTGAGCGGCATGATTTCGACAACAAGATGATCGGACATGGGTTGTATCGCCAGGAGCCAGAATCCAGTAGCCAGCATTCAGAAGAAAAAACGCATTAGGGGAAGTTCTCCTGACTCCTGACTCCTGACTCCTGACTCAAATCTCCAGAATATCATCGGGCACGTCAGCGCGGCTGAGCGGGCCCAGGATGCTGAGCGAAAGGGCATCGGTCCGGAACAGCTGCTTCGCAAGACGGTCGATATCCTGTGCGGTGACCGCATCGACGGACCGGATGACCTCGTCCATGGAGAGGTACTTGCCGAAATAG
>JAKAHZ010000120.1 GCA_021814615.1 Nitrospirota bacterium
GGCATGGGCAAGCGCGACGACCGGTTCATCATCATCCTGGATATCGACAAGGTGTTCTCCGCCGGGGAGCTCGCCCTCGTGGACACGGAATCGCTCAAGGCATGAACGCACTGCCTTGATGCCCGACGGAGAAACAGGAATGGATGACCGAAAGGAAATACAGAATACTGCTGAACTGGCTTCACTCGTGGAACGGCTTGAAGAGCGGTTCCGCGACATGCGCGGCTCTGGAGGGCTCGATGTCCAGTCCGTGCAGGTCGTTGCGGATTCGCTTACGAGGTTCCAGCTCCTGTTGAACGAGCTGGAGCGGATCGAAGTGCACGGGAACGGAGTAACGAGGGAGGCGGCCGGCCGGTTTGCCGAGCTGGAGAGCCGGATCCGCTCCCTGCGGAGAGAGCTGTACGACGGGCTGCGAAAGGAACCGACCGATCCTGCCCGGGCGGGATGACATGCTGCGCTTGGCGATAGACGCCCTGAGGGACAGGAGGTGCGTGCGATGTATTCGATCCTGCTGGTCGACGACGACGCCGGCATCCGAAAAAGCGTTGGAGACATGCTGGCCCGATCGGGGTACAACGTGACCACGGCAGCGAATGGCGAATCGGCGCTCCAGGCGCTTCGGGAGAAGACGGCTATGGACCTGGTGATCGCCGACTTCCGGATGCCGGGCATGGACGGCTTGATGCTCATTCGCCGGATCAAGGAGCAGGCGCCGGACCTGCCGGTGGTGATGATGACCGGCCACGGCGACCTGGAAAGCTATCTTTGCGCCACCGGCCTGGGCGTGGTGCGGTATATCGGAAAACCGATCCATTTGCGTGAGCTCCAGGGCGTTGTTCGTGAAGCAGTTGCCGAAGGCCTCTGCGTCCGGACACTCAAGCGGGTAGAGTCGGGACGGATATAGTCGACAGTCCCATTACAGGGTTTGTCCTTGCTCCTCTTTTTATGCAGAATAGACCAAACGGGGCTGCCTCCGGTAGCCCCGTTTTTTAATTGGCCGAGGGTCTGCCGGCGTATCACGGTTCCGCTGTCGAATGCGCAGTTTTGCAGTCTTCAAACGGCATTTCGATGATCGAACCGACGGGCGCATGACCGATGAGGATTTTTGTCAGGCAAGGAACTCGTCAAAGGCCCGGGCGTCCAGGGGGGGGCTGAACAGATAGCCCTGCCCCATGTCGCACCGGAGCAGATGGAGGATGTTCCGCTGTTCTTCGGTCTCGACGCCTTCGGCGATGGTTTTGAGCTGCAGATTCCGCGCCAGCGTCGTGATCGCCGAGACGATGGAGGTCGCGTCCTGGTCGCTCGTGACATCGCGTACGAAGGAAATATCGATCTTCAGATTGTCGACGGGAAGCCGCTTGATGTAGCTGAGCGAGGAATATCCCGTTCCGAAATCGTCGACCGAGAGCGCTACGCCGAGATCCTTCAGCCGTTTCATGGTTTTAATGGCGAAATCCGTGTCTTCCATGAACACCGTTTCGGTCACCTCCAGGGTCAGGCGGGCGGGATCGATCCGGTGATCGTTGATCGCCTCCTTGACCATGCCCACGAGATCCTGATGACGGAACTGCAGGAGCGAGAGGTTCACCGACACCGGGACGTGACAGTTCCTCCGCTCCCATTCCTTGCTCTGGCTGCATGCGGTTTCCAGGATCCACCGTCCAACCTCGATCATCTTTCCCGTATCCTCGAGACAAGGCACGAATTTCGACGGTGAGACCATCCCGAGATCGGGGGTCTTCCAGCGGATGAGCGCTTCCGCCCCGGTGATCTTCTTTGATCGGAGGTCGTGGTAGGGCTGGTAGTAGAGGAGGTATTCGTTGTTCGAGAGCGCGGTGCACAGCCGCCGCTCCAGGATGAAGAATTCCCGGGCTCGGCAGGCGATGCTGCTGTCAAAGGCCTGGATCACGTTCCTACCGAGGGTTTTCGCCCCCTCGAGCGCGAGATCCGCGCTGGTGAGGATCGCCGAAGCGGTGTCGCCGTCGTCGGGATGTACGGCGAAGCCCCCGCTCAAGGTAAGGGCGATCTCCTGACCCAGGACGGGGAAGGGAAGAGCGAGTGCCGTCTGGACGCGCTGTGCAATGGCTCTTGCAAGGACCGGTTTCCAGCTGTCCACGTGGATCACGGTGAACTCGTCATTACCCGTGCGGCCCACGATATCGTCGGGGGAAACGGATGAGCGAATCCGGAGGCCGGCTTGTTTCAAAATCTCATCGCCGGCACCGACACCGCAGAGCCCGTTGATGTACTTGAAGCGGTCGATATTGAAGACCAGCACCGATACGAAGGCGCCGACCGTTTTTGCGGACCGAAGGGTCTGCTCAAGAAGGGTGATGGTGCTGATACGGTTCGGAAGTCCCGTGAGCTGATCGATTCGTCTCAGATGATCGATCCGCGTCTCGAGCGCCAGCTCCCGCGTCAGATCGCGCGCGGTCGAGATCAGTCTGACGATCTTCCCCTGCCTGTTCCGGAAGGGAACGACGCGTTCCTCCAGAATTACGGGCATACGCGCCTTTGTCGTTCCCCGGATACGGAGAGAGAATTCATTCCCCGCCAGGACGGTTTTCCGCATTCGCCGTGCGAGTGCCGCATCGCCATACCAGGGAGGCCGGAGCGCGAGCCCCCTGGTGATCAGTTCGTCCCGCCGGTACCCCGTTGTCCATTCCACCGCGGCATTCACATACTCGATCCGGCCCGAGGCGGTCAGGATCGTGATCAGGTCCGAGGACGCATCGGCGGACCGGCGGAAGGCATCGAGTGCGAACTCCGTTCGGCGCCGCCGGAGCGCTTCCCGACGAAGAAGGGCCGTTGCAGCGCTCACCGCCACGCCCAGGGCGATCAGCGTTACGGCGGAGAGGACCGAGAGCAGGGCCAGGGAAGCGGTATACGGCTCCTCGTGTGAGGGACGGACCGTCGAGGCGTCCATAAAAGAGCGGACCGCGTAATACCAGCCGATGCCTGCCGCGACAAGCAGCAGGATGCTGAGGCGAAGTGCACGGTCAAAAGAGCGATGATTGAATAGTTTCATGGGCGGTGAAATGCGTGCGCAAACAGATGGTGTTCGTTCGGGCGGATTCTTCCGGATTTGCCCGTCAGGCCGGGGGGCCGGGTGATCAGCGCACTTCCGTCGATCACGGGGCGGCGAACTGCCGGTAGGCGAGCCATATCCCCGCGGCCAACAGAAGAATGAGAAGCAGAACGAGCTTCCACGGGAATGCGCGCTTGCTGAAGGGATCCTGGAGCGAACGTTCCGTTCCCGGGGGCAGTTTGGCGGTATTCGTCAGAACGTTTCCGAAAAGCAGGCTGATGTGGGCCTTCGTGTTCACTGCCCATCCGTTGGCGTCCAGGATGGGCGCCAGGGTGCGGCCCCGCAGTTTGAACCAAGCGATGATCATGGAGGGTCCGGACACGGCGAGAGCAAGTCCGGCGACGGCGATGGGCATCTTCCACCACGCCAGGCCGAGGAAACCGCCGACGATCGTGGCGATGGCCGTGCCGATGGCTCCGACGGCGAGGCCGATGGCTGCGAAGATGCCGGCGAACTTGCCGACGTCGAAGGGGGCTGTCGGCGCTTTCCCCTTGTCTGCGTCTTTTACCGCGCCTTCCACGCCCGCTGCCGTGTGGTCTGCAACGCCCTTCTCCTTGGCAGCGGCGAACTTCTGCACCTGCTCGCCGATAAAGCGCGCGGCGCGCCGGTAGGGAGAGAGCGCCGCCTGCCGGATATTAATGGGATTTTCGATGACATGCACGACCGTCGCATCCCAGTCGCGCCCTGCCGCATCGTAGAACAGGCCGTTCCGCCCCGCCAGGAGGTTGGCGGAGTCTCCGGCCGTGACGGCGGCGACAATGGTCATCCGCTCCGAGGTCCCGCGGCGCCGGCAGTCGCAGTAGAGGAGGAAGGCGCGGCTCATGGCAGCTACGGAGGCGTGCTTCGCCACATTTTCGACGGGGAGGCAGAGCGAGCAGCTGCGTCCGTCGATGTAGAGCGTGCCGAGCTGGAAGATGCCGTTTGCCCGGCGGGTGTAAAAATCGCGGAGAGACACGAAATTGTTCAGCAGGCGGTGCAGGTGGCGGTGGTAGCGCACGAGCCGGTCCAAGCTGTTGAGCGCGGTTGCTTCACCTTCGCGGGCCTTGTCCCGGTCGATCAGCTCTACGAGTTCCTTCGCAGCGCTTCCGGCCAGGATCTCGCGCACCCTCGTCTTGCCGAGTTTCTCCACCGAAGCGCCTGCGCGGGAAGCCGACCAGGCAAGATGAGGCGCGAACCGGGCCTTCACGGTTTTCCAGTCGTCAAGATTCAGAGCGTCGCGTTTGCCCAGGACGGGATCAACGGCGAGTGCGGCGAATGCGGCAATCCGATCTGACCACGCAGGATTGATGCCCTCTGCGAGGGGGAGCGGTTTTCCCGCTTCGATCCGGCTTACGGGGAACCGCTCTGCATCTGCCGAAGATTCCGTCAGCGTTTTGGCGCTCAATTCCGCGTAAGCGAGGGGGGCCACGTTCAGCGGTTCCGCTGCTTTTGCATCGTATGCCGCGAGACGGCAGCGGGTGAAGTAGTCGTCTATCTTGGCGCTCACGGCGCACAGCGCTTCTGCAGCCGCTGGTGTCGCTTCTCCGAAGGGCAGGATCACCGGGTCCTGCTCTGCCTGCGTCCACCATTGAGAGAAGGCCGAGAGCTCGGCAAGGAAGGCATCGAGCTTTGCGCGGGATACGCCGGGCTTGCCGCTTCGGTCCTGTTCCGGACCCATGACATCGATGACTTCTCTGATCAGGCGGCTGACTTCATCGCTCTCTGCCGATTCCGCCGGAACGATGCCGTCGCCGTTCAGCTTGAGGTTCGCGAAGATCTGCTCCGACGCGGCCGTGTCTTCGAAGGTGATGGCGTCGGCTTCGGTCCGCCCGCGGTTCGCGAGGATACTCCGTGCAGTGCTCAGAAGGAGCTTCCCTTCGGGGGAAGCGTCGTTGATGGCTGAGAGGGGGAGTGTTTCAGATCCTGCGGTGAGTTCCCGCGCATCATTCAGGACCGACAACGCCCAGTTCACGGCTGCGAGGATCTCGGGCACGCGGATGCGGCCGTCGCCATCAGTATCAATGTGCTCGAGGGTGCGCCGGTCGAATTCGAGGCCGGATACCGGACAGCTCAGGATGGCCCAGAGCTTCTGATCAAGGCCGGGGAGCGCCAGCAGGTCCTCGCCGGTCTCAATGCAGGGCTGGTCGAAACCGCCGGCGCGGAAGAAACGCCACTGATGGGAGGCTGTTTCCATGCGCATTCAATCCTTTCGTCATGGAGGAGTGAAGAAACACAGGAGAACAGGTGTATAAGCGCGAAAAACAGTTCAATTGTAGCAGCAGGCTTTTCCCGAGTAAAGAACTATCTGCGAGAGGCGTCTTTTTTCGGTTTTGCGCTTTTGTGCTCGAAGCTGTTCTTGAAACCGGTCTCGGGCCTGTCCCTGAGGACTGCTTCCTCTCGCAGCGCTTACTCCGTTTCGCAGGGCGGTACCTGTTCCTTCAGTTTCTTCAGCCTGCCCGGCGTGAGAGCGGACTCGATCTGATACCCTGCTTTTGCGTGGGAGTCGTTTTTCTTCATCAGGAGCCATTCCTTGCCGGTTGCGTTCGGCATATGCTTCATCTGCGCGAGCGCAAAGGCGCCTTTGAGCTTCTTCCCCTTGAGTTCGAAGCTCAATCGTCCCCGGGCGAGCGACGCCTCCAAATCGTCGGTGTCGATAGGGAGGAACTCTCCGCTGTCCCAGACGACGACCGGCCCTGCTCCGTAGCGTCCCCGGGGGATGATCGCCTCGAAGTCGATGTATTCTACGGGATGGTCAGGAACCATGACGGCGAGCCGTTTGTCCGCGGGATCGAGGGAGGGGCCCTTGGGGACGGCCCAGGACTTGAGCACTCCGGCGATCTCGAGCCGGAAATCGTAATGATGCCTCCGGGACTGGTGTTCGTGCACGACGAATCTGTTCATGACCGGTATGCCTCCCTATCGGCTGGATTTGTGCTTGACAAAGCATTCTGTAACCTATAGTATTTTAACTCTTTCAATAATTTGCCCTTTTTTGTCCCAAGTATATCCAAGACAGAGGCGGATTGCCATGATCAGGCTGTACAACACATTGACAGGGAAAAAAGAGGAGTTCGTTCCCGTTACGCCCGGCGTGATGCACATGTATGCCTGCGGAGTGACGGTCTATGATTATTCCCATGTGGGCCATGCACGGGGGGCCGTTGCCTTTGACGTGATCCAGCGGTACTTCCGGCGGCGGGGATATCAGGTCAAGTACGTCCGGAACTTCACCGATGTGGACGACAAGATCATCAACCGCGCAAAGGAAGAGGGGATCTCTCCCGCCGCTGTTGCCAAGAAGTATATCGACGCCTACCAGGAGGACATGAAGCGGCTGGGCGTCGATCGGGCCGATGTGGAGCCTCTGGCAACGGACCACATCAGGGAAATGATCGACGTGATCAAGCGGCTCGTCGAGAAGGGACTTGCCTATCCCCTGAACGGAGACGTGTACTTCCGCGTCAAGAACTTCCCGGAGTACGGCAAGCTTTCGAAGCGGAACCTCGACGACATGATGGCAGGAGCGCGCGTGGAGGTCGATGCGCGGAAGGAATATCCCCTCGATTTCGCGCTCTGGAAAGCATCGAAGCCCGGCGAGCCCGCTTGGGACAGCCCTTGGGGGCCCGGCCGGCCCGGCTGGCACATCGAGTGCACCGCCATGGGATTCAAGCACCTGGGCGAGACCTTCGACATTCACGCCGGGGGGAAGGACCTCATCTTTCCGCATCACGAGAACGAGATCGCCCAGAGCGAAGGATCTTCGGGCAAGCGGTTCGTGAACTACTGGCTGCACAACGGATTTGTGAACATCAACCAGGAGAAGATGTCCAAATCCCTCGGGAATTTCTTCACCATCCGCGACATCCTGGACAAGTACGACGCCGAGATCGTGAGGCTTTTCCTGCTCTCGACCCACTACCGGAGCCCCATCGATTTCTCCGACGCGAACCTGAAGGATGCGCGGGCGGGGCTCGACCGCTTCTATACGATGAAGGAAGGCGTTCGGAACTTCCTTGCAGGGAAAAAGGTGCCGGCGGTGAAGCCCGAAGAGGTGATCGAGGCTGCCGACCGCCCGCTCTATGAAAAGATCCAGAATTTCGGACAGACCTTCGAAGAGGCGATGGACGACGATTTCAACACCGCCCTTGCCATCGGGATCCTCTATGACCTGGTGCGCGACGTCAACAAATACCTGGCTGAGATCGACCAAAAGAACGTGCAGGCCGCGATCTTGCTCCTGACCGCCGCCCGGGATGCTTTCGACGACGTGAGCAGGACCCTCGGCATTTTCCTGCGTGAACCCGAGGAGTGGTTCCAAGGCGCCCGCTTGGGTGAGAGCAAGGTAACGCTTTCGGTGGAGCAGATCGAGCGGTACATTCATGAGCGGAATGAAGCCAGGGCCCGGAAAGACTGGGCAGAGGCGGACCGGATCCGGAAGGTGCTTGACGAAGCCGGGGTTGCGCTCTTTGACCGCGCCGGCGGTACGGTCTGGAAACCGAAATAGGATCATCAATCGTTCACCGCAGAGGACGCAGGGAAACGCAGTCCGGCTGAGAAGAAGACCGCGTGTCCGATCTCGTCCTGCCGACAGAATGCGGACAGTGTCCGCCGAACTTTTGCGTATCCGCGATCCTCTGCTGTTGATCTGCTGTTCTCTGCGTCCTCCGCGGTAAGATCGATTCTCGGGTTGTCTATGTCCTCCCACAAGATCATCGGAATCAATCCCGTTCTGGAAGCGCTTAAGGCCGGCCGGCCCGTGCAGCGGATTCTGGTTGCCGACCAGCGCCGGCAGGACCGCGACCTGCAGGCGATTCTCCGCCTGGCCCGCGGCCTCGGAGTGGAGGTGCGCTTTTCCGGGAGGGACCTTCTGAACCGCGAGGCCCCGGGAGCCAATCATCAGGGTGTTATCGCCCTTGCTTCCGCCAAGGAGTACGCCACTCTCGACGATATCCTGCGCATTCCCGCCGAGAAGGGACAGGTGCCGCTCTATCTGGTTCTGGACGGGGTTGAAGACCCCCGGAACTTGGGAGCAATCCTTCGGACCGCCGATGCAGCGGGTGTTCACGGCGTCGTGATCCCCGACCGCCGAGCGAGCGGCCTGACCGAGACGGTTGCTAAGACCGCGGCCGGTGCGCTGGAGCATGTTCCGGTCGTGAAGGTCACGAACATCGTTAATACGCTGGAAACGCTTAAAAAAGCCGGCGTCTGGATCACGGGCGCAGAGGCGGATGGACCGACAGTCTACTGGGACGCAGACCTTATCAGGCCGACAGCCATTGTTCTGGGCGGGGAGGATCGGGGAGTGCGCCGTCTGGTGCGGGAACACTGTGACTACCTGGTTTCCCTGCCCCAGGCAGGCAGGATCAGCTCCCTGAATGTCTCTGTCGCCGCTGGAATCCTTCTTTATGAAACGCTGCGTCAACGATCGGTAAAATCTTCTTGACAGGGAGACAGAAACTCCATATTATCCAAAGCTCTTGTCACATTTCTGTTGACACAGGGGCCGCTTCCGGATATTATTTCAACTTCCGCCGAAAAGCGGTCACAGCCGAAGTATGCCCGGGGATATCGAAGGTTATCGCCACCGTAACTCAGCTGGTAGAGTAGCTGATTTGTAATCAGCCTGTCGTGGGTTCGAGTCCCTCCGGTGGCTCCATGAATGCAGAACCGGCGCGGAACGGGGACAACAGCAGGGAATTGACAGCGGTGTATATCGGGGAGGTACCCGAGTGGCCAAAGGGGACGGGCTGTAAACCCGTTGGCGTAAGCCTACGGAGGTTCGAATCCTCCCCTCCCCACCATTTCCGAAAATTTCAAATGTGCTATTGTCGGATTTGAAATTGTAGGTTTCTCGAAATTGCGGGCATAGCTCAGCTGGCTAGAGCGCCAGCCTTCCAAGCTGGGGGTCGCGGGTTCGAATCCCGTTGCCCGCTCCATTACAGCAAATTTTAAATTTGAAACTTAAATTTAAAATTTTTGTATGCCCATGTAGCTCAGTTGGCAGAGCACATCCTTGGTAAGGATGAGGTCAGCGGTTCGATCCCGCTCATGGGCTCCAGTTCCGGTATTCGGCAGTTTCTTCTTCCTTAGAATAATTTTCCGAGACGGAGGACATCATGGCAAAGGCGAAATTTGAGCGGACGAAACCGCATGTGAACGTGGGAACGATCGGCCACGTGGACCACGGCAAGACGACCTTGACGGCGGCAATCACGAAGGTGCTGGCGTTCAAGAACATGGCCAGCTTCGTGTCCTACGACAATATCGACAAGGCGCCGGAAGAGCGCGAGCGCGGCATCACGATCGCTACGGCGCACGTGGAATACCAGACGGACAAGCGCCACTATGCCCATGTGGACTGCCCGGGCCATGCCGACTACATCAAGAACATGATCACCGGCGCGGCGCAGATGGACGGCGCCATCCTGGTGGTGTCGGCGGCCGACGGCCCGATGCCC
>JAKAHZ010000121.1 GCA_021814615.1 Nitrospirota bacterium
GGATGAAATCGATATCCTTCCACGCAACAACGATCTGTCCGGCCGGCGTGGTGTACTGTACGCCCTCGGGCGAGTATCCCTTGCACTTGGCATGGAAACTCGTGATCGGCAGGTCCCGCTTCTGGCCGCGGTACAGGAAATGGATCCTGCTGTCCGGGCTCGCCGCCTGGATCTTGACCTCGTCCTTCGGCGCATCGGCGGGTTTGGCTTTGGCTTTGGCGGCAGGTCCGGCTGCGAGCGGTGTGGTGAGCAGGATCAGGATTGCGGGGATCAGGACGGAACGGCACGGCAGGTTCATGGCGGACTTCCCTCACCGAGATGAATTTGAGGGAATTATTATACACGCCCGGGCAGCAAAATATCAGAACATTTTTTCTTTTTTCAGCTCCTGCCGGAACTCGGCGATCTGTCCGGACCGCTCATCGGCGTTCCAGCCCAGTTCCTCGCCGGCGACGGCCGCGATCCGTTCCGCCTCGTCCTCTCCCCGCCGCGGCGTGATGCCCAGATGCATCCGCCGCAGAACGATGTCCGACAGGGTCCGGCCGCCTTCCTCCCGGATGCCGTAGAGGACCTGGCCGTAGATGTCCCGGCTCTCGCTGGAGATGCTGTCCCGAAGGTCCGGCCGCTCCTTCGCGAGCTGCAGCACCGCCTCCGCCCGGGACCCGTAGAAATGGATCAGATGACGCACCAGGTCGGGGCTTACGGCATACCCTTCGCCGAGCCGCGGCACTTCCTCGCGCAGGTACTCGTCCAGGCCCGCAGGAAGACTGCCGGCGAGCGGTGCGTCGCCGGTGGCGCAGGCAACGCGTTTTCCCAGCTTCCTGCAGGCCGCATCCACAACGTCCTCCGCCATGTTCCGGTAGGTGGTATACTTTCCGCCCGCTATGGTGATGATCCGGCCGGTCCTGCCCTCGGCAATGACCCGGTGCTTGCGCGAGATCCTGCTCTCCCGTTCTCCCGCGAAGGCCAGCGGCCGCACGCCCGCATAGGTGTAGAGAATGCGGTCCTTCGACAGATTCAGTCCGGGAAGGATGCGTCTGCTTTCCGTCAGAAGATAGTCCACGTCTGCGGCATCGGCATGCACTTCGTCGAGATCGCCGCTGTAATTCGTGTCCGTCGTGCCGATAAGGGACCACTTATCCAGCGGGATGATGAAGAACATCCTGCCGTCCTTCGAAGCGACGAAGAGCGATTGTTCAGACAGTTTCGGAAGCAGGAGGTGCACGCCCTTGGTCGGATGGATGATCTTCGTGCGGTCGATGCCGCCGGCTTTCCGCACCTCGTCAACCCAGGGTCCGCCGGCATTCACGAGCACCTGGCCGCGAAAGAGCTGCGACGCTCCGGAGAGCGTGTCTTTCGCCGTCACGTGGACGGCGTCGCCCTGCTCCTCGAAGCGCTCCACGACCACATGGTTCCGCACATCGGCTCCCGACTCCCGCGCGGCGACGATGTTCTCGATCACCAGCCGTTCGGGCATGACGATCTGATGGTCGTAGAACAGCGCGCTCCCGGTAAGCCCCTCCTGGTTCAGGTGCGGCTCCATCGCAAGCGTTCTGCCGAAACCGGAGGTGAAGTAATGCGGGATGTCCTTTTCCCGCGACAGGAGGTCGTAGAGGTGGATGCCCACGGAAATCGCGGCCCTACCGTGGGGATCCCCCCGGTAGATGGGGATCAGGATCGGCATGGGGGTGATCAGGTAGGGACAATGCCTGCGCAGGATCGCGCGCTCGCGCAAGGCCTCGGCAACAAGATCGAGTTCGAAATTGGCGAGATACCGCAACCCGCCGTGCACGAGGCGCGTGGTTTTGGAGCTGACGCCCGAGGCAAAATCGCGTTTTTCGAGCAGGAGGACCGAGAGCCCGCGCAAGGCCGCGTCGCGCGCAACGCCCGCGCCGGTGATCCCGCCGCCGACGACTATAAGCTCGTAGGGGCGATTCATGAATTGCCCCTACGAACGGATCGGCGATTATGCTTATAGGCGTCTTTATCCATCGGCAACGGTCCCATAGACGGATTTAATGCGTTCAGGCTGCACGCGCGAAGCAAAGTATATAAATATTCGGCTGTAACGTCAAGGGCGTCCTGTTTTGTTGTTGACCCAGGAATGGCTTTTTGCTACAGTCTGCCAACTACCTAATTGCCGGTTATCTTCTCTCAATAAAGAATGACAGAGAAATATGGTCATACAGATGAAGAAACGACAATATGCCGCACTAGCGTCGAGCGCCTACTTGATATTGTGCATTGCATCCTTTGCGTACCACTTCGCGAGAACTGATCATGATAAGTTTTCGGCCATATTTATCGCAGGCCTAACATTGCCGTGGAGCTTAGGTGCAGCTCTTTTTAAAGATTTAATAATAGCCGGGATCTTTCATTATGAAATTGGTTTCTTCGGAAACAATGTCATATTGGCGGTGTGTGCGTTGATAAATACATTCTTTATTTACTTCTTGATTTCCAGAACAAAACGATAGCACGTCGTTCCACGCCGACCGCTTCGCGGCGTGTGAACTCATCGTTGAGGCTGCAGAAAAAGTTCTCAAGGCACTTTTTAGCCCTTTCAGACCGCGCCAGACGAAGCCTGGTGCGTTGGGCTTCCGCCAGGGTCTTTTTCTACAGACTCGTTATCCCCCAGCAAGAATATACATCCAGAAAGGAGCAACTCCATGGTCTGGTTCTTTCTGATCCTCGCATTGGCTGCCGGAGCGGTCCTGCCGGTCCAGGCTGGCATCAACTCCCATCTCAAAGCATTTGCGGGAAGTGCCCTGATCGCGGCATTCATCTCGTTCTTAGTCGGGACGATCGCGCTGTTCGGTTTGTCATTCGTGATGCGTGTTCCTTTGCCAACGATCTCTGTCCTGGCTCAGGCACCCTGGTGGGCTTGGCTCGGCGGATTCCTGGGTGCGTTTCTGGTATTCATGACGATCGTGCTGTCCCAAAGCCTGGGAGCTGCCGTGATGGTCGCTTTGATCATCACAGGCCAGATGATCACGTCGCTTATCCTTGACCATTACGGCCTGATCGGATATGCCAGGCATCCGATCAATCCGCCAAGAATCATTGGAGCGATACTGCTCCTTTCGGGGGTGTTCTTGATAAGATACAAGTGAAGTTTGAATCGTTGGATGCAGGAACACAAAACCATTCAGGGTGTTCGAAGTGCTGTTTGCCTCAGGAGCAGCATCGCTTATTGAGTTCGGTGATGTGTCTGTTCAGCGCCCACAGGGCAGAAGGAATAGGATCGCCAGTACCGATAGGCTCAAGAGAACCTGACGCTAATTCTAACGAAGCGGATCGAGACCGACGCGCACGAGACGCGCGTCTCACCCCGGCGTTGGCCGACAATGGAGAAATGCTGTGTCGTACATCGATTGGTCGGATGCGGAGGAAATGTATGGTTTGCTGGTTGAGTTCGTAGAAGACGAACTCGGCAAAGCCCATGATAATCCGATGCGTCGGCGGTTCCTTGCGAAGCTCGACTCGGACCTCATCGCGTTACAAGATCGCATCACCACGATGACGCTCGACGAAAGCATTGACGCCTTTGAAGAGATTCAAGGCTCCCTTGAGGAGGACTTTGCGAACGATCCCGTCGTAGAGCATGTAGAAGCATTCGTTGAAGAGCTCCGGCGCATGCACGGTGAGGCTGACGCCGAACCGGCAGTCCCCCCCGACGTCCCTACGACGACTCCGCGGCGCCAGGGCCGCGAATGAACCTTCAGGCAATCCGTCCCAGGACCTTCTTGAGCAGAGCAGGCGTGTTGCTGTAGATCCCGTCCACGCCCCAGCGGGCGAATTTTCGCATCTCGCGCTCCCGGTCCACAGTCCAGACATAGACCTTGACGCCCTGCTCATGGAGTGCATCGATCAGCCCCTTCGTCACCGTCCGCCTGTTCAGGCTGATATGGCTGTATCCCTTTTTCGCGTAGGATGCTGCCTGTCTCCGCGTAAAAAGATCGAAGATCCGCGCCGCAGGCAGATCGGGCAAAACCTTCCGGAATGATTTCACCTCTTCCTCCTGAAACGACGAGACCAGAAGAAAACCGCGGTAGCGCAGGCCGGCAAGCGCTAGCGCCAGGATGCTTCCCGCCCCCCTGCTCTTGATCTCGATGTTCAGGCCCGCCGCGCCCCTGGCCAGATTCAGTACATCGGCCAGGGTCGGCACCGGCTCGCCGTTCTTGAGGCGCACCGCGGCGATCTCCGACGACAGGGACCGCTCGATGGCGATGTCCTTGTCGCAGGTCCTGCCGGTGCGCTCATCGTGCATCACATAGAGCACATCGTCCCTGCTCCTGCGGATATCGAACTCGATCATGTCCACGGGAATGTCCAGGGCCAGGCGAAAGGCATCGAGGGAATTCTCGAGGCTGCGGGACGGATCGCCACGGTGGCCGATGATGAGGGGGGTGGGCATAAGGTCGGTCGAGGATGATGATTTTTGTAAGGGCAATTCATGAATTGCCCTTACCGTGACTTGCCCCTACTGTTTTCCGACCACCTTTTCCATGATCTTGTCCCTGAGGATCTTGATCTGGTCCACGAACTTGCGGGGAGGCGCTTCGGCGCGGATGATCGTGCTCCGGATGTCGACGATCTTCTCGAGCGTGGCGAGCTCGCCCTGCCGGATCAGATCGCGGGCATTGCTGAAATCCGCCCAGTGCACGCTGCCCACCTGCGGATGGATGATCACATCCGCCTCGTCCAGCAGGAGCTCGTTCAGGAACACGCGGCTGACCGCGTCTGCGCGCAGGACGATGTCCAGCCCCGAGGTATCCTCGAACTTGGCGATCTCGCTCGACACATCCACGGCGATGATCACGTCGGCCCCCATGTTCTGGGCGCAGATCACGGGCACGCGCTCCACCCAGCCCCCGTCCACCAGCACCATGCCGCTGTCCCTGACCGGCGGGAAGATACCGGGCAGGGCGCAGCTCGCCCGAACGGCCGTGCGAAGCGACCCGCTCGTGAAGACCACGCGCTTGCCGTTGTAGATGTCCGTGGCAACGCAGCCGAAGGGTATCTTGGACTGCTCGATCTGGATGTCGGGGATCAGGGGGTTCAGGAACTCTTCGTATTCCTGCTCGGAAATGAAGGCCGGCTTGGTCGCCGTCACACCCCAGAAGTAGCCTTTGCGGATCAGGTTCGCCATGTCGGCGAAAAAACCGTGGTTGTGGTTCGGCTGTTCCAGCCTGCGGATGAACTCAAGCCGGGTCTTGCGGGAACGGAAGCTCCGGAGATATTGCTCGACCCGCTCGATCCAGTACCGGGCGTCCGGCTGGGCCGCATAGAGCCCTCCCACGAGCGCGCCCAGGCTGGTGCCGGCTATCATATGGAAGGGCAGCTTCGCTTCCTCGAACACCTTGAGCACGCCCAGATGGGCGAGCCCGCGGGCCGCTCCTCCGCCCAGTGCGAGACAGATCCGTGGTTCCATGGCCAAGGCTTTTCCCACCCTCCCCAAGTGTGCCAATCATAGCATCAGCCGTATGAAGAGTAAAGCATATTTCTCCGGCACTCTTAAAAAGGAAGCGGAAAATCAGCTGTTTTCCCGATAATTTGCTTGACATCCTTACGAGGGTCATGTTAATGTTCATTTTGTGAACACAAAAACCCCGGCACAGACGCCCGATGCAGGCCAGTACCGGTCTCTCCAGATCCTGGACGAACTGTCGCACAACGACGCCCTCACCCAGCGCGATCTGAGCAGCAGGCTCGGCATCGCCCTGGGCCTCGTTAATTCCTACGTCAAGAACCTCGTTGCCAAGGGCTACATCACCGTCCGGGCCATCCCCCCGAAACGTTACGCCTACTACCTCACCCCCAAGGGCTTCACCGAAAAGACCCGGCTCGCCTACGACCTCCTGCAGGACTACACGCGCATCTACCGGGAGGCGAAGAGCAACTACCGGAAGCTGTTCCAGGAACTGGAGCAGGCCGGAGTGAAGCGTGTCGTCTTTGCCGGCGCCGATGAAGTGGCGGAGTTCGCCTATATCACCCTGCAGGAGACGAGCCTCGAACTGGCCGGCATCGTGGACGACGAAAAAGCGGGAGAGAGCTTCATCGGACGGCGCATCGTTCCCCTGGCCGAGGCAAAGACCATCGCACATGACTGCATCATCATCACCTCCTACCTGAGGCAGGCTGCGCTGTACGCCTTTTTCGTGAAGCAGGGTTTTAACGAATCCGGCATTCGGAAAGGATTCCCCGGAGGAAGGGCTTCTCACGGGAATAATGTGAGATCGGAGACGGCTCGATGAAAGTGGTCATTCTCGCAGGCGGCCTGGGAACGAGGATCAGCGAAGAAACGACGGTCCGGCCCAAGCCCATGGTGGAGATCGGCGGCAAACCGATCCTCTGGCACATCATGAAGATCTACTCCCACCACGGGTTCAACGACTTCATCATCTGCCTGGGCTACAAAGGCTACATGATCAAGGAGTATTTCTCGAATTACTTCCTGCACATGAGCGACGTGACCTTCGACATGCGCAACAACTCCATGGAGGTCCACCAGCGCTTCGCAGAACCGTGGAAAGTGACGCTCGTGGATACCGGCACCGAGACCATGACGGGCGGCAGGGTCCGCAGGATCAGGTCCTATCTCTCCGGCGAACCCTTCCTGCTCACCTACGGCGACGGCGTTGCCGATGTGAACATTGCCGAGCTCGTGGCCTTCCACAAACGCCACGGCAAACAGGCAACGGTCACGGCGATCCAGCCCTCGGGCCGGTTCGGCGCGTTGAGCTTCGGCGACGGCGACCATGTGCAGTCCTTTCAGGAAAAACCAGCGGGAGACGGCGGCTGGATCAATGGTGGATTTTTCGTCCTCGAACCCATGATGATCGACCGCATCCAAGGTGATGCGACAATTCTGGAAAAGGAGCCCCTCGAAGGTCTTGCACGGGACAATCAGCTTTTCGCCCGTCGGCATCATGGATTCTGGTATGCCATGGACACCTTGCGCGACAGAAATCATCTCGAGGCGCTCTGGCAGAGCGGAAAGGCACCCTGGAAGGTTTGGAAATGAACGGTCAACTGATGCTATCCTCGTCGTTCTGGGCGAACCGGCGCGTTTTCCTGACCGGCCACACAGGCTTCAAGGGCTCCTGGCTCTCACTCTGGCTCCACCATCTCGGCGCGCAGGTAACCGGCTACGCGCTCGATCCCCCGACGGAACCCAGCCTCTACCGGCTGGCGGGCATCGACGGTCTCGTGACATCGCACATCGCCGACATCCGCGATCAGGCGCACCTTGCCTCGGTCATGGCGCAGGCGAAACCGGAGATCGTGATCCACATGGCTGCCCAGCCCCTGGTGCGCGACTCCTACAAGCTGCCCGTCGAAACCTTCGAAATCAATGTCATGGGCACGGTGAACCTGCTCGAAGCGGCGCGCGGCGCCGGTTCCGTCAAGGCGATCGTGAACGTGACAACGGACAAATGCTACGAGAACCGGGAATGGATCTGGGGATACCGCGAGAACGAGGCCTTGGGCGGCTATGATCCCTATTCGAGCAGCAAGGCGTGCTCCGAGCTCGTCACGCAGGCGTACCGCAGCTCCTATTTCCCTCCCGCAGACTATGCGCGCCACGGCGTGGCGATCGCGTCCGCCCGCGCCGGCAACGTCATCGGCGGCGGAGACTGGGCAACGGACCGATTGATACCGGATTGCGTCCGGTCGGTCCTGGCAGGCTCGCCCGTCAGGATCAGGAATCCCCGCGCGATCCGGCCCTGGCAGCATGTGCTGGAGCCTCTTGCCGGGTACCTGACCCTCGCCCGGATGCTGACGGAAAACGGGGCAGCCTATGCGGAAGCCTGGAATTTCGGCCCTGACGACCGGGATGCACGGCCGGTGGAATGGCTCGTCAAACGGTTCTGCGCCGCCTGGGGACCGGATGCGTCTTACGTGATCGACGGCGGGAGCCATCCCCATGAAGCGGGAACCCTGACCCTGGACTGTTCCAAGGCGAAGGCACGGCTCGGATGGCGGCCTCAGTGGGACCTGGGCAGGGCCATGGACAGCATCGTGGCATGGACCAAGGCCTACCGGGACGGGAAGGATCTTCGCGGCCTCTGCCTGTCCCAGATCGACGAATACTCCCGGAGCGGATCAAGCGAGGTGTGAGGTGGCGGAAGGAACGCGGGGCGAAGAACTGCGAAAATCCGTGCTGGAAGCGGTAAAGCGCTATTACGATCACGCGCACGCCGGCAAGGCCGCGTACAAACCGGGTGACCGCATCTCCTATGCGGGACGGGTCTTCGACGACCGCGAACTCACGTTGCTGGTCGATGCGTCCCTCGATTTCTGGCTCACCACGGGCCGCTACGCGGAGCGGTTCGAACGGGACTTCGCAGCCTTTCTGGGCGTGCGCCACTGTTCGCTCGTCAACTCCGGTTCTTCGGCGAACCTGCTCGCCTTCATGGCACTCACGTCGCCGAAGCTGGGCGACCGCAGGATCCGGCCCGGCGACGAGGTGATCACCGTAGCAGCGGGATTTCCGACGACCGTCGCTCCCATCGTGCAGTACGGCGCCGTGCCCGTGTTCGTGGACGTCGCCCTCCCGACGTACAATGCCGACTGCGCGCAGCTCGAGGATGCCCGGAGCGAACGGACCAAGGCGGTCATGCTCGCCCATACCCTGGGCAATCCCTTCGATCTCGCGGCAGTGAAGGCTTTCTGCGAGCGCCACAACCTCTGGCTCATCGAGGACAATTGCGATGCCCTCGGTTCGCGCTACCGGCTCGACGGAACGTGGCGCTATACCGGAGCGATCGGCCACATCGGCACATCGAGTTTCTATCCCCCGCACCACATGACCATGGGCGAGGGGGGCGCCGTGTACACCAATGACGGCCTGCTCAAGAAACTCGTCGAATCGTTCCGCGACTGGGGACGGGACTGCTGGTGTCCGTCAGGAAAAGACAACACCTGCAACAACCGCTTCACCCAGCAGTTCGGCGAACTGCCGAAGGGCTACGACCACAAATACGTCTATTCCCATTTCGGATACAACCTCAAGGTGACGGACATGCAGGCGGCTATCGGCTGCGCCCAGCTCGAGAAGCTGCCGTCGTTCATCGAGGCGCGGAAGCGGAACTGGAAACTGCTTCGCGACGGGCTCGCCGGTCTCGAGGACCGTTTCATCCTGCCCGAACCGGCGCCGGACAGCGATCCCAGCTGGTTCGGCTTCCTGCTCACCGTGCGCGAAGGAGCGGGATTCACCCGCGACGAAATCGTGCAGCACCTTGAAGCAAAGGGCATTCAGACGCGCATGCTCTTTTCGGGGAACCTGATCAAGCACCCTTGTTTCGACGAGATGCGTGTAACCGGCAAAGGGTACCGCGCCGTCGGCAGCCTGAAGAATACGGACCGGATCATGCGCGATACGTTCTGGGTCGGCGTGTATCCCGGCATGACCGACTCTATGCTGAATTACCTGGTTTCGACGATCAGGGAATTCGCGCGGCGATAGGAAAGGCCTCTGTCATGCATATCCGTGAAACGATCA
>JAKAHZ010000122.1 GCA_021814615.1 Nitrospirota bacterium
TCACCAGGCTGCACGAATCGCCCTTGACCTTCTCTGTTATCCCGCCCCAGGTCTTTCCTGTTCATATTCTAAACACACGAAGTCGGTTCGATAAATATTCCCTGATAAAGCAACATGATACATCTCTGCATCCTTTGTGCTCTTAGCTTGTGGCAGAAAGCGAAGGAGAGTCGGCATGAGGAGAAATCTTTTATTCGTATCCTACCGGGACGGGGAGTTCGGTCACGACCTGACCTATGCCCTTGACCTGGCGAAGATGACCGACAAGGGCATGTCCATTCTGCTCGTGGACAGGCAACAGCTGGCCGGGAAGTTCGATGACGTGATGACCGCGGTCGCCTTTGCCGAGGCAGGGGAGCAGGCCGGCCTCTCGGACCGGGCGAAGGCCCCGCACGCCGAAGACCGTCTCAAAAACATGCTCGAGCAGAAGTGCCGCGACTCGGGGCTGGCCGCGTCCGTCCACGATGCGCGAAACGATGCGGATTCGTCGGTGCGAAGGCTCCTGAAGCAGGACAGCTCGATCGACATGGTCATCCTGAGCCCCAGCATCACCGAAAACGGCGAGATCTCCATGAAAGAACTCAAGCGGCTCTTGAGGGTCGGATCGCGACCGATCGTCACCATGAGCCGCCAGACGGTTGCCATTGCGTGACCGCACGATAAAGAACGAAAAGGAGTGTGCACGATGAACATCAGTATGTTGAACTCACCCATGACCAGATTGAAGCATGCAATGCAGTCCGGCTCCCTCAAGCAGGACATCGTTGCCGGCATTACGGTGTCCCTGGTCGCCATCCCGCAGTCGCTCGCCTACGCCCAGCTGGCGGGCGTGCCGGCCTACTACGGCCTCTATGCGGCCCTGATCCCCTCGATCATCGGCGCCCTCTTCGGCTCCTCGCGGCAGCTCTCGACCGGCCCCGTGGCCATGACCTCGCTCCTGACCGCGGCAAGCGTCGCGCCCCTGGCTTCGCGCGGCACGGAACTGTTCTATGCCTACGTCATCATGCTGGCCTTGCTGTCCGGCCTGTTCCAGGTTCTCTTCGGCGTCTTCCGCATGGGCGCGCTGCTCAACTTCCTGTCCCATCCCGTCCTGATGGGGTTCATCAACGCCGCCGCGATCATCATCGGCCTGTCGCAGCTACCGACGCTCCTCGGCATATCGTCCCGGCAATCCGAGCATTTCCTGCTGGATATCTGGCAGGTGCTCACGAACCTCGACGTCATGCACGGGACCTCGGTGGTCTTCGGCCTGACGGCCATCCTCATGCTGGTCGCTTTTAAGAAGTACGCGCCCAAGCTTCCCAGCGTGCTGATCACCGTCGCCGCGCTGACCTGGGTCAGCGCCCTGGTCGGATACGCCGGCATGGGCGGCAAGGTCGTCGGCGGCGTGCCGTCGGGGCTTCCGACCCTCGGCATTCCGGCGGCCGACTGGAAAGGCGTGATCGCGCTTCTGCCCGCGGCCGTCATCATCGCCCTCATCAGCTTCATGGAGGCGATGTCCAGCGCGAAGATCATCTCGATCAAGACCAAGCAGCCGTGGAACGAGAACAAGGAGCTCATCGGCCAGGGATTGGCCAAGGTCGCCGCGGCGTTCAGTCATTCCATGCCCGTCAGCGGTTCTTTCTCCCGGTCCGCCTTGAACCTGGCCAGCGACGCCCGGTCCGCCTTCTCCTCCGTGGTGTCGGCGGTGACGGTGCTCCTGACGCTCCTGTTCTTCACGTCGGCGCTCTTTCATCTGCCCAAGCCCGTCCTGGCCGCGGTCATCATGATGGCCGTCATCGGGCTGCTCAATTTCCGGACGTTTGTCAACGCCTGGCGCGCGAGCAGGGACGACGGCATCGCGGCGATCGTGACCTTCCTGGCAACGCTCGCCTTCGCGCCGAACATCCAGTACGGCATCCTGACCGGCATCGCGCTTTCGCTCGGGCTGCTCCTGTACCGGATGATGCGGCCCCGGCTGGCGGTCCTGGGAATGCACAACGACGGCATGCTCCGCGACGCCCGGCAGTGCAACCTGCCCCCGCTCCATCCCAACCTGGGCGCGCTCCGGTTCGACGGCGCCCTGCGGTTCGTGAACGTCTCCTATTTCGAGGACGCCTTGCTCCGCCTCGAACAGGAGAACCCGCAGGTCAGCTACATCCTGGTGAAAGGCAGCGGGATCAATTATCTCGACGCCTCGGGCGTGGAGATGCTGGCGAACCTGACCCGCCGGTTCAGGAACAACAACATCACGCTCGGGTTCAGCGGGCTCAAGCAGCAGGTCCGGGAGATGATGGACCGGACGGAACTGAGCAAGAGCATCGGAGCGCACAACATCTTCGCGACCGACCGGGAGGCCTTCGAGCAGCTGTACAAGCGCGGTGTGATCGATTCGCGGATCGAGTGGCCGGTCAGGGAATCGGAGATCATCAGCTTCGAAGCGGCGAGGCGGCGAAAAGACCAGGCCCTGGCGATGATCGACGGGGACATTTCCTCGGCGAGCATCGTGACCGGGTAGGCGCCGCCGCGATCACAGGAACACGTAACAGGGCGTCATCGCCCGAGGAGATATGACTATGTCGGAATCGAAACTGGAACCAAAGCTGCTTACCGTCATCCGGGAAGGCTACAACGGCCAGACCTTCTTCAAGGATCTGACCGCCGGCCTCATCGTCGGGATCGTCGCGCTTCCGCTGGCGATCGCCTTTGCCATCGCGTCGGGCGTCAAGCCGGAACAGGGCCTGTACACGGCGATCATCGCCGGATTCATCATCTCGGTGCTCTCCGGCAGCCGCGTGCAGATCGGGGGGCCGACGGGCGCGTTCATCGTGATCATCTACGGGATCGTGCAGAAGTACGGGTACGACGGGCTCGTGATCGCGACGATCCTCGCGGGCATCATGCTGATCATCATGGGCGTGGTGAAGATGGGCGCGGTGCTCAAGTACATCCCCTATCCCGTTACCGTGGGGTTCACCGCCGGGATCGCCGTGATCATCGCGACGGGGCAGCTCAAGGATTTCTTCGGGCTGCACATGGACAAGGTCCCGTCGGAGTTCCTCGGCAAGGTCGAGGAGTACGCGAAGCATATCGGCACGATCTCGCCCGCAGCCGCCCTCCTCGGGCTGATCACCATCGTCATCGTCATGCTCTGGCCGCGCGTCACGCGCCGGGTGCCCGGTTCGCTGGTTGCCATCGTGGTCACGACGGCGGCGGTGCCATTCCTGGGCCTGCCCGTGGAAACGATCGGCAGCAGGTTCGGGACCGTCTCCGGCTCCCTGCCGTCGTTCCATCTGCCGTCCGTCTCCTGGAGCAGGATCCCCGAGCTGCTGTCGCCGGCGATCACCATCGCGCTCCTGGCGGGCATCGAATCGCTGTTGTCCGCGGTCGTTGCCGACGGCATGACCGGGCGGCGGCACCGTTCGAACATGGAGCTTGTGGCCCAGGGCGTCGCGAACATCGCGGCGCCGCTCTTCGGCGGCATCCCGGCCACCGGGGCCATCGCGCGGACCGCGACGAACATCAAGAACGGGGCCTTGTCGCCGGTCGCCGGCATCATCCATGCCGTGACGCTGCTCCTGATCATGCTGTTCTTCGGCAAATGGGCGGCGCTCATCCCGATGGCGACGCTTGCCGGGATCCTTTTGGTGGTCTCCTATAACATGAGCGAATGGCATCTCTTCGTCAAGATGTTCAAGAGCCCGAAGAGCGACATCGCCGTGATGGTCGCCACGTTCTCGCTCACTGTGCTGGTGGACCTGACCGTGGCCATCCAGGCGGGGGTCGTGCTCGCGGCGATCCTGTTCATGAAACGCATGGCCGACGTGACCCAGGTCGGCTACATCACCTCCATGATGGGCGACGAACCGGACACCACGGACCAGGACCCGAACGCGATCAGGCGCTTTACGGTGCCCGAGGGGGTCGAGGTCTTCGAGGTCAACGGGCCGTTCTTCTTCGGCGCCGCCGACCGGTTCAAGCACGTGCTGCAGCTGATCGTGCGGAAACCGCAGGTGCTGATCCTGCGCATGCGCACGGTGCTCGCGATGGACGCGACGTCGCTGCGGGCCCTCGAGGAAGTGTACGAACAGACCCGGCGTGACAACGCCGTGCTGCTCCTTGCCGGCGTGCATACCCAGCCGCTGATCGCCATGAACCGTTCGGGCCTGCTCGAAAAGATCGGCGCGGACAATGTGCACGAGAACGTGAGCGACGCGTTGAAGGCGGCGCGCGTCATGGTCGGCGCCGCGCAGCCGACGCGGCAGGGCGGCCACGTGCAGGAAGTCGCCTGGGAGCTCGCTCCCGGGAAAAGCTGAGGCGGTCGTTCGCCATCTTGCGGACCGGCCCTTCGGCGCGGTCGCACTAGAAACCAGGAGGTCGGCATGCACAATCGACAGGTCATGGTAATGCATAACGAAAAGATCGTGGCTGATATGGCCAGGGTATCGCTCGAGCAGGAAGGATACCGGGTCGTCGCGTTCCTGAACGCGGAGCATGCCTTGCAGCGGCTCCGGGCAGAGCGGTTCGACGTCCTGATAACGGACCATGCCGAAGGGATGGAACTGCTGCGAACCGTCAAGGACTCCTGCCCCGCAACCAAGATCATCACGCTCTCGTCCTCGGCGAGCAGCGATGCCGGCCTCGATGCGGTCCTGTTGGATATTCACGACAGCTTCAGGATGCCGGTCAGGCTGCGGGACCTGAAGGCTTCCATCCGGCGGGCATTTCAACGGCCCCTCGAGGTCACGGAACGGCAGCTTGCCCCGGAGCTGGAGGCCGTTGCGGCCTCCTAGGCCGCGGTGGCCGGTGCCGTGCAACGGGATGGACAAGCACAATCGTCCTGTGTTAGAATGCATTGAACGGGGCGGGTCAGGTGCTCCCTCCGGGTTGAGCGATACATGAACAGACGCAGGATCATGGTCATCGACAGCGAAGAGATCATCAGGGATATGGCAAAGATATCCCTGGAGGTGGACGGGTACGCCGTCGAGACCTTCCTGAGCGGCGAATCGGCCCTGGCGCGCATGCGGTCGCAGCGCTTCGACGTGGTCGTCACCGACTACCAGATGGAAGATATCGACGGCGTCGAGGTCCTCCGGTCGGTCAAACGCGATTATCCCCGCACATCGGTCATCCTGATGTCCGCCCACCCCGAACTCAAGAACGTGCCCGAAGTGCTGCGGGCAGAGATCCATGAATTCTTTTTGAAGCCCTTCAAGATCAAGAGCCTGAAGGAATCGATCCACCGGGCGCTGATCGATGTGCCTGATCGTACCCTCACCGACCTCGGCAGGTGATCCTGCCTCTTCGCCTCGCCGTAAGAAGTTCCGAAACCAACCCCATGCGAACATTCCCGTCAGGCGACAGAGGCCGAAGGAAAAGCATTTCGGATGTCCGAAGCCCGCAGGGCAAGTTTCCGAAATGCCCTGAGGACGACAGAGCCTGACGGACCAGAATGGTCGCTGGGTGCCCTTCTTTGGCGCCACCTTTCTTCGGGCAAACAAGAAAGGTGGCTGGAAGGTCGCCTTGTCCTTCGCTCTGTCCGCTGACGCTCTGCCCTTTTGTTCTGCCTCTACGCCGTGCTCGAATTCCTGCTTGCATTTTGCTCCTGCCTGTACTATTGTCGGGCATGACGATGCCGTCATTTCCCTTCCCCGCGGGCATTTCGTGTGCTAATATGTGTGTACGAGGAGGTGTATAGAATGCGCACGAACATCGTGTTGAACGACGAACTGGTCAAGAAAGCATTCAAACATTCCACGGCGAAGACGAAGAAAGACCTGGTCCATGAGGCCCTGGAGGAGCTGATCTCGGCGCGTCAGCGCCGCGACCTGCGCGACCTGCGCGGGAAGATAGCCTTCGCCGGCGGCTACGATCACAAGAAGCTTCGCAAGGGAGCCTGAGATGGTCCTGGTGGACACGTCCGTCCTGATCGACTTCCTGCGCGGCGCCGACAACAAGCCCGTATCGCGCTTCCAGCAGATTCTCGACAATTCCCTTTCCTTCGGCATTACCCCGCTGATCTACCTCGAGGTGCTCCAGGGCACCAGGACGGAGAAGGACTTCGCGGTGGTCAGGGATTACCTGGAAACGCACCGGTTCTTCGGCTTGCGGGACGCGAAGGAGTCCTACGCGGCGGCAGCGCGCATTTACTTCGACTGCCGGAAGAAGGGGATCGCGATCAACAGCACTGTGGATTGCCTGATCGCCCAGACGGCGATCGAGAACGACCTGGCGCTGCTGCACAACGACGCGGATTTCGAGCGGATGAGGAAGGTCGCGCCGCTGAAGATCTATGAATGAGACAATCGGGGGGGGCTGACCCCCGGCAGGTTCCTTATTAACCAATGCGTCATTCCGGCTTGTCCGGAATCTTTCCTTGTTTTAAGAAGGATTCCCGGCGCGTTTCACTTGCGGGAATGACTGCTTTTGAGTGAGAACCGATTTTGAGATAGGTTCTCTAGGGACTACGAGGAGATCGTCGATGGAAAAATTCAGCTGCAGCCTCTGCGGCTCGGTGTGGCAGAAACAGGGGAAGACCAATTGCTGGAGCGCGGACCCGAAGACAGCTCCGGCCAAGCCGGGGTACTGCCCGTCCCGCAAGCACCTGGCCCTGATCAAGAAGAGCTTCGGCAGGTACAGGGGATCGGCCGAGGATGCCCGGATCGCGCGGGTGGCCACGCAGGTCGAGGGACTGTGCTACGAACGCGCGGAGGGCGGCGCCCTGGTGGCCCGCTGGAACCGCGTGGAGGACACCATCGCCTTCGCGAAGCTGATGAAGTACAAACGGATCGGCATTGCCACCTGCATCGGGCTGCTGGACGAGACGAACCGGCTGGCGCAGATCCTTTCGGCGCAGGGACTGGAGCCGCTTTCGATCTGCTGCAAGAGCGGCAGCATCGACAAGCACGAGATGGGGCTTGCCGAGGAGGACAAGGTGCGGCCCGGCACGTTCGAGCCTGCCTGCAATCCTGTTGCGCAGGCGCGGCTCCTGAACAAAGCGAAGACGGACATGAATATCATCATGGGCCTCTGCGTGGGGCATGACATGCTCTTCAGCAAGCACTCCAAGGCGCCCGTGACGACGCTGGTGGTGAAGGACCGCGTGACCGGACACAACCCGGTGAGCGTGCTCTACGGCCAGAACTTCTATCACAAACGGCTCCAGACCCAGCCGGTGGAAGTAGCGCGGGCGAGAGGGAAGAAGGGGGCGGGGAAGAGGGACGTGAAACAAACGTGATCTGACCCGATAGGCTCCAAGACTGAGGGCTCCTCTGAGGCGAACACTGATTCAATAGACCTGGCCCGGAGAGGTTAATACCTGACACTGGCTGTCAAGATGAGAGGAACAAAGTAAAATGAAACTCGACCTGACGTCTTTTCGCGATGCTGTTGCAGCGCTCGAAAGAAGCATGACGTTTCTGACCTCTGACAGCGCGAAGAATGACCCCCGACTTCACGAGCAATTCCGCAATTCAGCAATCCAGTGTTTTGAGTTTACCCATGAACTCGCATTCAAGATGATGAAACGACAGCTGGAGCTGATGATCGCCGATCCGGCGTCGATCGATACCATGGCGTATATGGATATCATCCGCTCGGCGGCGGAAGCCGGCCTTGTGGACGCAGTTGCACGATTCAAGGATTACCGGGACAAACGGAACATCACCAGCCACACCTATAATCAGGCCAAGGCGGGGGAAATCGAGGCCATCCTTCCGGCATTTTTCAACGACATGCGCGCACTCCTGGCGGAGCTGGAGAAGCGGAACCGGTGAAACATCTGACGATTACACCCGCTGAACTCGGTATCGTACGCGCTATCCTGGCCCGGTTCGTACCGGAACGGGAAGTACGGGCATTCGGTTCACGGGTTGCCGGACCGGTGAAAAAGTTTTCCGATCTTGATATCGCCGTGATGGGGGGAGCTCCTTTGCCGGCCGCTATTCTGGCGGACCTCGAAGAGGGTTTCCGGGAGTCCGATCTCCCGTTTAAGGTTGATGTGGTGGATTGGGCCACCACGCAGGAGCATTTCCGGCGGATCATCGAACAGAACTTTGTTGTGGTGCAAGGCGGGAAAGGCATTGAGCCGGGGAAGAAAGAGAAAAAGCATGGATAGAAACAACGTCTCCTGAGTATCTATTCATACTTGAATTGTTAATGGCATGAAAGTAGACCTGACTCCCGCTGGGGTCGGAGGACCAGAACTCGCGGGCGTAAGGCTGAGGTAGGCGGCGAAGTAGAAATATAAACATTAAAGACCTGACCCCCAACGGTCTTGGCCCCGCGTGCGCCCCGATCTATTTCCCGCCCTGCCATTTTCCGTTGACTTTCGTGATGGTAATACCTATAATCCGGTAATACTTGTATGGAGGTAGGAAATGTCTACAATAACGAAAAAAGGGCAGGTAACGATCCCCAAGCCCTTTCGGGACCGGCTTCACATAAAGGAAGGCGACAGCCTCCATTTTGAAGTGAAGGACAACGTGCTCATTCTCAGGCGCACTGAGCGTCGATCGCTTCTCGACCTCGGCGGCATAGCCCGGGGCAGAAAGGTCGGGACCGGAAGCGAGCGGGAATACGCGAAACGAACGGTCGCCCGAAAGATCGCGAAGGAAGGCCGTTGATATGGACGATACGGTATTTGTCGATACCAACGTGTTCCTGCGGTTCTTTGTGAACGACGTGGCCGCCCAGTACGAAAAGGCCCGGGCGCTGTTCGAGGCAGCGGAAACCGGAAAGATAAAACTGGAAACGAGCGAGCTTGTCATTGCCGAGATCGTTTGGGTGCTTGAATCGTTCTACGGGTTTTCGCGGAAAGAGGTCACGGAGGTGCTGAGCACGCTCCTGTCGTCGCGCAACCTCAAAATCGCCAGCCACGCACGGATCACCGAGGCCGTTCGCCTCTATGCTGCGGGGAATATGGACTTCATCGATGCCTATAACATCGCTTATGTCCGGTCGAAGGAGTATTCCAAGGTCGCCACATTTGACAGCAAACATTTTAAGAAGGTTGACGGAATCAGCATTGTTTGATCCGCGGGTTTGCCGATCACCTAATGGTGACGAAATAGGTAAGAAGGAAGAATTAAGAAGGAAGATGTTTCTGAATCGATATTCTGGATCGAAAGAAACCGATGACGGAACAAAACGACCTGCGGGATCGCACAAACGATTTGCACAGCATATCATAAAGACATATTCGTCCCTGCCGAAATCAGCAGAAGCACAGGTCCAAAGTGTCGACAACAGCTGGCCGAAAGCGCATGCCGTGCGGTGAAGAACATCGGAAAGCCGTGTGCGGGAAAACTGCATGCACGGTTTGATGAGGGAGGGCTGGTTAAAGGGACCAGCTCTCTAC
>JAKAHZ010000123.1 GCA_021814615.1 Nitrospirota bacterium
CGGCCGAAGCTGCTGCACCACCTGTTCCACGTGCATCGACCGTTCATGCCGCGATTTGAGCTTCACGAACATGCGTCCCTGGTTCCCCGACACGCTCGGCCCGCCGGCGCCGACGCTTGACATGAAGCCTTCAACATTGGGGTTCTTGAGCAGGATCTCGTTCAATGCGAGCTGGTGCTGCTTCATGGAATCGAAGGAAATGCCTTGCGCCCCTTCCGTGGGGATGAACATTGCGCCGATGTCTTCGCTCGGCAGAAAGCCCGTCGGCATGATCTTGAACAGGAAGATCGTGGCGAGGAAAATGATGCCCGTTAAGAGCATGGTCGCCCTGCGGTGCGAAAGCGCCTGCCGCAGGGTCCGCTCGTAGAAGTTCAACATGCCGGTAAAGACCCGTTCCGATGCCTGATAGAGCCTGCCGTGCTGCTCCTTGCCGTGGGGATGCACGAACCGGCTGGCGAGCATGGGCGTCAGGGTCAGGGACACGATGCCGGAAATGATGATCGCCATGCCGATGGTCACGGCAAACTCGTGCAGCAGCCTGCCGATAATGCCGCCCATGAAGAACACGGGCAGGAAGACGGCCACCAGCGAGATCGTCATGGACAGGATCGTGAACCCGATCTCCCGCGACCCCTTGAAAGCCGCGTCCATCACCGGCTCGCCCAGCTCCACGTGGCGGATGATGTTCTCGAGCATCACGATGGCGTCGTCCACCACGAAGCCCACGGAAAGCGTGAGCGCCATGAGCGACATGTTGTCCAGGCTGAAGTCCATGAGGTACATCACGGCAAAGGTGCCCACGATGGCCATGGGCAGCGCAAGGCTCGGGATGACCGTGGCCGAGAGATTGCGAAGGAACAGAAAGATGACGAGCACCACGAGGCAGACCGTGAGCACCAGCGTGAACTTCACGTCGGACACGGAGTCGCGGATGGACTCGGACCGGTCGAACATGACGTTCAGGTTCACCGACGCCGGCATCTGTTCGCGGAAAGTGGGGATGAGCCGCTTGATGGAGTCGACGACCTCGACGGTGTTCGTGCCCGGCTGGCGCTGCACGGCAAGAATGATGGCGCGGGTATCGCGGAACCAGCTCGCGATCTTGTCGTTCTCCACGCTGTCTTCGACGTGGGCGATCTCCTGGAGCCTCACCGGCGAGCCGCCCCGGTAGGCGACGATCACCGGCCGGTAGGCCTGGGCATTGTTCAGCTGGCCCGTGGCCTGGACCGTGAAGGCTTGGTTCGCGCCGTAGAGCGTGCCGGTGGGCAGCACCACGTTGGCGCTGGTGACGGCGCTCGCCACTTCGTCGATCCCGATGCCCTTGCTCGCCAGGGCGCGGGGATTCACCTTCACGCGCACCGCGTACTTCTGCGAGCCGAAGACCTGCACCTGCGCCACGCCGCTGATCATGGAAACGCGCTGCGCGATCACCGTCTGGGCATAGTCGTCTATCTGCGACAGCGGCAGCGTGGGCGAGCTCAGGGCGAGGTACAACACCGGCTGGTCCGCGGGGTTCACCTTGCGGTAGGAAGGCGGGCTGGGCATGTCCTGGGGCAGCTGTTTGAGCGCCCCGGCGATAGCGGAGTTCACGTCCTGCGCCGCCGCGTCGATGTTCCTGCTCAGGTTGAAGGAAATGTTGATCTGCGTCAGGCCCTGGGCGTTCACCGACGTCATCGTGTCGATGCCGGCGATGGTCGAGAACTGCTTCTCCAGCGGCGTGGCGACCGCAGACGCCATGGTCTCCGGCGATGCGCCGGGCACGGACGCGGTCACCACGATATTCGGGAAATCGACGTTCGGCAGGTCGGACACCGGCAGCAGCCGGTAGCCGGCGATGCCCACGAAGAGGATCGAGAGCATGACCAGCGTGGTCATGACGGGACGGCGTATCCAGATGTCGGAAATGTTCATGCAGTAAACCCTTTACTTTGACACTGAGGACACTGACAGAACCTTTGACACGGAAAAAGCTGAAGAAGACCTATGAAGAAGCAGGATAGATCGTTGTTGCAATCATTCTTTATCCGCCGTTATCATAGCCGTTCTCCGCGTCTTCAGTGTCAAAATCATTTGCTCTGTTGTTTTGGTTCTGCCTTTGCTTCCGGTTTCTTTTCCTCTTTGACCGCTTCCGGCGCCACGTTCTTGATCTCCACCTTCGCTCCCGGCACGAGCCGGAGCTGCCCGTCGGTCACCACCGTCTCGCCGGGCGCGACACCCTTTTCGACGACCGTCATGCCGTCGAAAACGCGCACCGGCGTCACGATCCGCAGATCGGCGGTCTGATCGTTCTTGACCACGAAGACAAACTGGCCTTGCTGGCCCGTCTGGACCGCGGGGCTGGGCACCACCGTCCTCCCCTGCTCCGTCGTCAGGGTCAGCACGATATCCACGAACTGGCCCGGCCAGAGCGCGTGCTCCCGGTTCGGGAAGGTGGCCTTGAGCAGGATGGTGCCGGTCTGGGTGTTCACCGCGTTGTCGATGAAGGTGAGCGTGCCGTCGACGGGTTTCGATCCGCTCTGGGGAACGCCCGCTTCCACGTGCAGCTCGCCTGAGGCGCGGTACTTCTTGATCGCAGCCAGGTCCTGCTCCGGCACGGCAAAGGAAACGTTGATCGGCACCAGCTGATTGATGGTGACGAGCGGGACATCGTTGGCCTTCACCACGTTGCCTTTCTTGATCTGGATGGCCCCCGTCCTGCCGTCGATGGGCGACATGATGGCGGTATATTCCAGCTGCAGCTGGGCATTCTCCACCGCCGCCTCATCGACCTTGACAACGGCATCGAGGGCATCGGCATTGGTCCGCGCCTTGTCGTATTCCTGGCGCGACACGAAGTTCTTGGAGAAGAGCTCGGCGTACCGCTTCTCATCCTGGCGCGCATTGACGGCCTGGGCACGGTCACGGGCGAGCGCGGACTCGGCCTGGCGGAGGGTTGCCTCGAAAGACCGGGGATCGATGCGGAACAGCATCGTGCCCTTGCTCACCTCCTGGCCTTCGTGGAAGTAGACCTCGGCGATCTCGCCGCTCACCTGCGATTTCACCGCAACGGTGTTGTACGCTTCCACATTCCCGATCGCCTTGATCTGGAGCGGGACATTCCGTTTCTCCGCCGTCGCGGTCACCACCGGCACGACGCGCTGCGGCGCCTGTTTCGGTTTTGAACAGGAGGTGAACACCATCGGGCAAATCAGCAGAATCCCTATTGCTTTTCGAAGTTGCATGCGCATGTGAGGACCTCTTGGGAATAGTTCAACGGACATTCCCGCGCAAGCGGAAACCCAGGGATGTTTCCCTCTGCCCTGGATCCCCCCTTCCACGGATGACGGACAACGGCAACTGCCGCGCTTGTTCTCGTTTTGGGGTTCCTGAAATTACTCCCCCATCGCCCTCCGGAGCGCCGCCTCGGCGATCTTGTAGTTCGCCAGAGCCGCGATGGAGTTTGTCTTCGCGTTCGCCAGGCCGACCAGCGCATTCGACACGTCGAGGGGGCTGCCCACGCCGGCATGGTACCTGCCGTTGGCGATATCATAGTTCTCCTGCGCCTGCTGCACCGTCAAATCGGCCACCGATACGCTGTCCTCAGCCTCGCGGAGCGCGAGGTAGGCCTGCTGTACATCGAGCAGGATCGACTGGCGCAGCGCTTCTTCATTCGCCGCCGCGGCGTTCAGGTTCTCCTTGGCCTCCTTCACCTGGCTGTTCGTGAGAAACCCGCTGAAGAGCGGTACCGTGAGCATGACGCCCGCGCTCCAGCCGGAGAGCTCGGGGACGAACCGGTCGTCCGCGCGCGTATAGCTGGCGTTGCCCGTCAGCGACGGATAATAGCCGGACCGCGCCAGGGACACGGACTCCCGCGACGCCTCGCGCCGCGATTGCTGGGCAAGAAGGTCGGGCCGGGCGCCGTAGGCGCGCTGCACCGCGTCCTCGAAGGTGACGGCGCTCTTCTGGAAGGCCAGCGTGTCCTCGATCTCGAAATCCGGCGCATCGGGAACGCCGATGGCGTTGTTCAGCGTCACCCGGGCGATCCGGACGGCATTATCGGCGCGGATCAGTCCGAGCCGGGCGTTGCTCAGGTTCACCTCCGCGGTGGTCACATCGTACTTGGACTTGACGCCTGCGTCGAAGAACCCCCGCGCCTGATCCAGCTGGTCCTGATTCAGCTTCACCGTCTCGGCGGCCACGACGCTGTTCTTCTCCGCCTGCAGCAGCTTGTAATAGGCCTGCTTCACATTGAACGCGACCGCGCTGATCGTGCTGCGCTGGTCGGAACGAGACGCGCTTTCGCTCAGGCGCTGGATCTTCACCTGGCTCGGCGTCTTCCCGAAATCGAAGATGTTCTGCGTAAGCGACGCCGTCCCCTGGTACAGGTCCTGGGAGCTGTTCGTTGGATCGGCATAGGAGGAAAATTTGCTGTACGCTCCGGTGAGCGTGACCTGCGGGTAATAGGCTGACTGCGCCTGGCCCACGCGGGCAGCCGCGGCGTTCGTGGCCGATCCCGCGGCAACGACCGAAGGGTTCCGGCCGAGGCCGATCTCGATGCACCGTTCCAGGGACAGCCGCTCGCCCGGCCGGATGCCGTTCACCGGTTTGCCCGCCTCCTGCGCGGCCTGAACCGTGGTCGACGGCGTCGTGGCGACTGCCGGAGCCGGCGCTGCCGCCGGAGCCTGCGCGCCGGCCGTGCCGGAAGGAACGGAAAGGGGCTCGTCGGCTTTCGCGACGCCGGCGAAAAAAACCGCGATCAGCGCCGCGACACAGACAACGCCGCCCAGGGATGATCTTGTCATGAATGCCTCCGTTTTGCGCCGTTCCTCGATGCAGTCCCGTTCACGAAGAGATCGACGAGCTCCCGGACGTCTCGGGAGAGCCTGCCGCCTCGCGTGATATCGACCCCCCGCATGATCTCCTCGGTCCGGAAATAGGAGAAGAGCATGCCGAGGAAGGCCTTCGCCGCCATGTCCGGCCCAAAGGCGCGCAGGACCTTCTTCTTCTGCAGGCCCGCGAAATAGTCTTTCAGGACCTCCCGCGTTGCGTCGATTAGCTGATTGTAGATCTTCCGGACCTTGTCGGGATAATGGTTGACCTCGGAATGCATGATCTTAATCAGCGGTTTTCGCTCTTTCAGGGAGAGCAGGAACCCTTCGCCGATGACCTGGAGCCCCTCCTCGTAGGAGAGCGCGTCCACCTTCGGCATGATCTCCTTCAGACGCGGCAGGAACATCTGCCGGCCCAGGAGGGCCTCGAAGAGCCGCTCCTTGGATCCGAAATGGCGGAACAGGGTCAGCTCCGTGACGCCGGCACGGCTGGCGATCTCGCGCGTCGTCGCGCCGAGATAGCCCTTTTCCGAAACGAGCAGCGTGGCGGCATCGATGATGCGGTCTTTGGTGGCAACGGTATTCGTCATATGTAAGTAACTACTTACATACCTCTTCGGCGAATCCAAGTCAAGAGGGAAAGAACTGCCCTGGACATGCTCCCCACGTATGGGGCGCCGCCCGCGCGGATGCGCAATATCTTGTGTAATGAAATTTCCCCGGGGGACCGTGCCGGACGCGTCATATCGGTGGACCAGCAGATAAGACACCGGAGTGAGCGAAAGGTTGCAGGGGATGGAGCAGTTTGAACGGCTATTTCGGCTTTTGCAGCAGCGGCGAAAGTGCAACGGCTACCGCAATCCGGTTCTTTGCCCGATCGGTCAGGATTTGCTCTTCCTCCAGCTTGTCGAACTGGGCTGCGCCCGGAGCATCGGTGTTCAACCTCACGCCGGGTTGAATGCCGCCGGCATTCCGGAACAGGACCCTGCCGTCCCTGCCCTCGATGGTCACGAGCAGAGACAGCACGGAAATTTTTCCCCGAAGTTTCTCTCCCGCAGCGTTACACCCGTCGATCTGTTGTTCAATGCCGTTCCAGCGGGCAAAACATCCCGAGAGGAGCGCATTGGATACGATCATCCGCGGCAGAAGCACTGCGTCAGCCTGGTGACGCGACTCAAGCTCGGTCACGACGCGTTTTCGGATCTCAGCCGCCCGTGCATCATCCCGCTTTCCCGTGATCGGATCGTACAACGTCCGGTCCTCTTTGCTCAGTTGCTGCCAGAGCTGGGCGAATTGCCGGGACGGCACGACGAGGAATCCCAGGTTCCGGAGCTCGTCGGTCAGTTCGGTCTCGAAGGCATCCTGGATCGCGGCCTCGCCTTTCAGATCGAGGCCCGGCATCGGCTCCAGGGCAATGACCCTGACGGTGCGCACAAAATCGGCGCGATCGGCGCTAAAAGGCTTGTCCGTGTAAAGCGGAATGGATGTACAGCCGGCAAGACCGGAAAGCAGCGCGCCAAAGAACACGGCAGTTCGCAGAATTCGGCAACTGATCTGACGGAGTATCATCTCTTTTCTCCGGAATGAAGTTATACCGATGAGGATAGCCTGACTCAGGCTATTGCGCAAGGGGAAAAGTCCGATGAAAGCACGAAAGCAAAATCCCTTCACCGCGAAGACGCGAAGAGCGTGAAGAGTATCCACGACAAATCTTTTGGACGCGGATAAACGCGGATAGAAACTGATAAGAAGAAGAATCCTCTCACCACGAAGAACACGAAGAAACATTGTGAATCTCTCTGCGTCCTCTGCGGTAAATACCGTGGCTTGTTTTTGTTCTTCTCTGTGACCTCGGTGTCCTCTGTGGCAGAACTTCACCGCGAAAACGCGAAGAGCGCGAAGAACGGCAAAGGCAAAGAAGACGACAAATCTTTTGGACGCTGAAGAACGCGGATAACATCTGATCAGAGACGAAAGACAATCCCTTTCACCACGAAGGACACGAAGAACACGAAGAAACACCGTGAATCCCTCTGCTCTGCGGTAAATATCGTTTCTGGTTTGTCTTTTGTATTTCTCTGTGACCTCTGTATCTTCTGTGACAGATACCTTTCAATAGGCTACATAGGGTCCCGTGCCGAGACTGGAGGTCGTTCCCTCGATGCCCACATACACGGTCCGGCCCAGGTAGAACGGAAGCCCCCAGTCGAAGAGCGACGGCGAGGGACCGCCGATGCCCGCGAACACGCTGTTCGCGCCGGAGAGGTTCGCAAAATTCTCGATCTGAAAAAAGACTGCGCTGGACGGCGTTCCAGGCGCACCGGTATTCGTCGCGCTGAAAGAAGCTGTCGAGGCAGGACAGAACCACGATGTATAGGGAGAAGCGCAGGTCGGCAATGTCGCGGGCGATGGAAAGAACAGCCCGTTGGACCCGCTGTCGATGATACTCTTGTAGGTGTTCCCGTTGAATAGGGTCTTTATCTCGCCGAAGCCGTCGGCGCCGAAGGCGGTGACGCTGCCGGGGACATTGTTCGACTGGGTACCGATTCCCAGGATGAGTTTGCCCTCTGTGGAGGGAGAACCTCCCAGGGGAACGGCCGGCAGCTGCACGATCACGCCGTTGCTGTCCTGGGCCAGGAGCGCCACGGGATTCTGCACCTGGCTTGCCAAAGCAACAACTGCGCCCGTGCAGGCCGTGCCGCTGCAGGAATAGTACATGCCGTTGGCTGCATTTGCGGCGCAGGCGGGGCCGCAGTCCTGCGCGAACAGGCCGAGGCCCAGGATGCCGGTGAACCCTGCCGTGGACGGGCTCGCGTCCGCGTTCTGACATCCTGCAGGCAGCGAGCCGAACGTCGCGTCAACGACCTGGATGGGAACCTGCACTCCGGATTCGCCTCCCAGTACGACATCAGCGGTTTTGACCGGTCCCCAGAGCGAGGAACCGTCGCCGAACTGGACGCATTCGGCAAGCGAACCCGACCCTGACGCCGTCGCGGCAAGATTCACGGTCAGCGCCTGCTTGAACACCCGGAGCCCGAAACTTCCCGTGTCGAGCAGGATGTCGGTGATCGTCTGGCACGTCGCGGTGCCCGGCGTGCAGATCGTCACGGTGACGCAGGGCTTGTTCAGATAGGATCCCGCGGCGCAGAGCGAACCGTTCACCGTGACGGTCATCTCGTTCGCTGCCAGGGCTGCACCGCCGGTCACCGTCAGGGTTGCTGTTCCGGTCTTGCCGCCTGAGGCGGCAGAGATCACCGTGGTCCCCGCGGCGATACCGTTCGCCGATCCTTTCGATCCTGGCGCATCGCTCACTGCCGCAATCCCTGCCGCCGATGAGCTCCAGGTTGCAGCAGCGGTGAGGTCCTGGGTCGAACTGTCGGAGTAGGAGCCGGTTGCGCTGAACTGCACGCTCGCACCAACGGCGATCGACGGGCTGGCAGGAGTCACATTGATGCTGACCAGGGTCACCCCCGCAGGAGGCGCGGACGAGCCGCCGCCGCTGCAGGACCAGAGGGAAAGGAGCGCAAGCAAAACGGCAACGCTACTTGATCTCATCGATGCTCACTCCCTGAGGAACAAGATCCGGCGCATAGGCGCGGCCCTGCAGGTTGCGCATATGCCCCCATTTCTCTACGACGACTTTCGGGGTCTGTACCTTCTGCGCTCTCCGGCCCGGCCGCCGCGGCGTCTTCTGCAGGGCATTCTGATATTCCGCTGCATAGGAGCCGAGAAGCGGCGTCAGGTCCGGGTGGACCAGACCGTTCCAGGCGATGCCGAACACGATGCCGTCGGAGGATAGGTACTCCCTGACCGTCGTCGATGGAGTCGTGAACTCCTGCACAGTAAAACCTTTTCCCTGCGCGGTGACGACCTCAGCGGCGGCCATCGCCTTGCGGTCCGACTGCACGGAAGCGGCAAGCCCGCCGAGCGTGGCGTGGGAAATCCCGGGGAGGACCAGAAGAACCGCCAGCATGAGCAAAAAGCATGACCGTGCTCTTTGCCGCAATACCGTCCCGCGATCATATGTTGATGTCTTCATGAAGTAATAATAGCACTGATACGGCGGGGTTTCCTGATCGTTGGAAGATGTCGGAAAAAACAGGTGAGGATGTTGCCGAAGGACGGGGATACCGCAGCGTGATACGACAGCCGCCGCAGCTGCTGCTCGGGTCACAGCAGCCGCGCCCCCTTCCCAAAGAACTTATTGGTTGAGTGATGTCCTCTGAACTCCGAACTACGAACTCTGAACTGTTTCTATTTTCCGCACGTCGGGCAGTCCGGGTCCTTCCGGATCTTGAACTTCCTGAAGTCCGTGGTCGCGCCTTCCCAGACCAGAAGCTGGCTCTTCAAATTCGCGCCCGTTCCCGAGAGATACTTGAGCGCTTCGAGCGCCTGGAGCGATCCGATGACCGCCGGCGTGGCGCCGATCACGGGAAAGACCTCCTT
>JAKAHZ010000017.1 GCA_021814615.1 Nitrospirota bacterium
AAGTCGAAGGCAGCCTCGGAGAGGATGTGCGGGGCGATATAAATGAGGTAGATCGCTGATCCGAAGATTGCGGCAAGGAGCAATGCGATGGCGATCAGGATGATGGCGTCGTCGTCGATATCGAAAAGTCCCGAAAAGAAATTACCGCCGGTGCCTCCTGAGCCTGAAGAGGGAACCGATGAACTCTGCGGGGGGACAAAAGCCTGGACGTTTGCTGGCTGGCTGCCGAAGCTCGCCGATGCCCCGCTGCCTCCGCTTCCGCCCCCGCCAACTTTGAAAGAGGGCGGCTCAACAGTGTGTTCGGAAACGCTGAAGGAAATATCCGGGAGGTCGAGAAGAGAACTTCTGTTGCTTTCCCTTGCGCTGAACTCATCAAAAGCGTGGGATGCTCTCAGGTATGCCAGCCAGAGTTTCACGAAGAGAAAGAATGCCAGATAGGAGAAGAGGACGGTGAGAGGATAGCGGATGACGATGTTCTTCATGCCGAGGAGGAGCAGCAGCTTCGAACCCAGCAGGCCGGAGAGCGCGGTTGCGAGGAGGATCAGCGACATATGAAAGCGCAGGAAGAAACGGTTCTTGATCTTCTGCGTGAAGGAGCGGAGCCTTGAATCGGATTGCCGGTCTTCCGATGAAGTCGTCGTTGTTTTCTTCATGCGGCAACTATAGCAAATCTGTAAAACACCTGTGCGGAAAAACCGGCACCAAGTACCTCGATGCCGGCTTCTTGCACTTTTGCGGGAGAGGACAGGTAGGGGACTTTGCATTCCCTTAGTCAGTTGGCAGCAGACCCATTGCATGTTTCATGTTATAATCTGTCCCATGCCGTTCGTGGCCGACCTCCATATCCATTCGAAATATTCCCGCGCAACGAGCCGTGAGATGTCGCCCGAAAGTCTCTGGAAATGGGCGCAGCTCAAGGGGATTTCCGTGATCGCGACGGGAGACATCACCCATCCTGCGTGGCTCACAGAGCTTGCCGGGAAACTGGAACCCGCAGGGAACGGATTGTTCATGCTCCGCGATCTCTATGCGACCGGCGATGTGCCCTCCTCCTGCCGTTCCGAGGTATTCTTCATGCTCTCGGGCGAGATCAGCTGCATCTACAAAAAGAACGGCAGAACCCGGAAGATCCACGCCCTGGTCCTGATGCCGGATATTGTCTCGGTGGAACGGCTGAATGCCAGCCTCGAGAAGATCGGGAACATCCGGTCCGACGGCAGGCCGATCCTGGGACTCGATGCGAAAAAGCTGCTCTCCCTGGCGCTCGATGCCTCTCCCGACGCCTTGTTCATTCCCGCCCATGCCTGGACGCCGCACTTTTCCGTTTTCGGCGCTGAGTCAGGCTTCGATTCCCTGGAGGAATGCTTCGAAGAATTGACCCCGCATATTCATGCCATCGAGACCGGCCTCTCGTCCGACCCTGCCATGAACTGGCGGCTGTCGGCGCTGGACGGCATCACGCTCGTCTCGAATTCCGACGCCCATTCAGCGGCAAAGATCGGCAGGGAAGCGAATATTCTCGATACGGACCGCACCTATGCCGGGATCAGCAGGGCGATCAGGACCGGCGGGGGATTCGCCGGCACCTACGAATTCTTTCCCGAGGAAGGCAAGTACCACACCGACGGCCATCGGGCATGCAAGGTGAGCCTCACGCCGAAGGAGACGATCCGTCATAACTACCGCTGCCCGGTCTGCGGCGGGAAGCTGACGGTGGGGGTGCTGCACCGCGTGGAGAAGCTCGCCGATCGGGACGAAGGTCAGCGGCCGCAACGGGCGCAGGCGTTCCAGTCTCTCATTCCGCTTCCGGAACTGATCGCCGAGTCGCTCAAGGCCGGCGTGAATACCAAGAAAGTGGACCGCCAGTATCACGCGCTGCTGGAGCAACTGGGCCAGGAGTTTTTCATCTTGACCAAGGCCGATCCGGGCGATATCGAAGCGGCGTCATCGCCCGTTATCGCCGAAGCGGTCAACAGGATGCGGCAGGGAAGGGTGCATATCGATCCCGGCTACGACGGCGAATATGGAACAATCAGCATCTTCGAGAACGACGAGCGGGAAGCGCTGCAGACCACATTGTCGCTGCGGTAAGGGCCGACAGAGGGAGGATGCCCATGGCGTCGATCATCTTCGACCGGTTCGAGTCGTTGTTCAGGATCCTGAATCCCTTCAACGAATTCGCGGAAGAGGAACACCGCGTCGAAGTGCGCAAGGACCCGCTGCTGCACGACACGAGCATTTACAATCCCTTCCTCAAGGACAAGGCAAAGGCCTTCTTCGGCCAGAACGACGGCGAACTGCTGGACAAGCTTGCCCGGGAGACCGCCGAGGGCTGCATCTTCTGCGGCGACTTCGTTCGCACCAAAACAGCGCGCTACCCCGACGCAGTCATGCCCGGTGGCAGGATGGAGCTTGGCGAGGCGGTCCTCTTCGCAAATCTCTTCTCTCTCGCGCCTCATCATCCCGTGATCGTTCTCTCGAACAGCCATTTCCTGAAACCCCGGGAGATCAAAGCGGATCTGCTGGCCGACGGATTCCAGCTCAGCCGGACTTATCTCAAGGATATCTACGAACGCGACGCTGCCATGGCTTTTGCCACGGTGAACGCAAATTATCTCCTTCCCGCCGGCGCCAGCCTCGTGCACCCGCACATGCAGATGCTCATCTCCGATCTGCCCTATACCTACCACGGCAGGCTCCTCGACGGAGCAGCAGAGTACCAGTCCCGAAGCGGCACCTCCTATTTCGCTGATCTGATATCCGTTGAGAAGACGCGGAAGGAACGGTACATCTGCCGCTCGGGCAACTGGCACTGGATGGCAGCCTATTCTCCCATGGGCAGCAACGAGATCGTTGCGCTCCATGACGAAGAAAGCGATCTGGGCAGGATCACAGTCAAGGACCTGCGCGATCTCTCCGACGGAATCACTCATGTGCTTGCGCTCTACGAGGAACTCGGTCACCTGAGTTTCAATTTCACGCTCTATTCCGCCCGGGGAGGGGACTCCGTCGGCTTTCGCTGCCTTTTTAAGATCGTGAACCGGCAGAATCTCTATCCCAACTACCGGAACGACGATTACTTCCTGCAGAAGATGCTCCAGACCGATCTGATCCTGAACCTTCCTGAGGATCTCGCTGCAAAAGCGCGGAAGTTCTTCGGAACGGCATGAGATGCTGAGAACGACGCGGCATGAACTCCTGCGGCCCTTCGTGCTGATCGGCGCGCTGATGCTCTGCTCTCAGGGCTGCGCTGCCCTGCACGCTGCTCTTGACCCGACATCGGGCTTTCTTTCGTACGAAGACCGGCGTGTCCGCTACGAGCCCGGTGCAGAGGCGCTTGCCCGCCAGACGGCCGATGCGCTTCCGGGAGCCATTGCAACTGTGGAGCAGAGCCTGGGCAGCCCTTTTCCCGATCCTGTCGAAATCTATGTAGCAGCATCGGAAGAACGCTATGCAGAACTGGCTAATGCTCCTGAGGATACGCGCGGCGCAGTGACCCGGAAGCTGTTCATCTCTCCGCGCGTCCTGCGTCCCGCGTTTACCGGAACGCTTCCCGCCGTGCTCAGCCATGAGCTGAGCCATCTCCATCTGCAGCAGCATTTGGGGTATCAGGGACGGCGAGGCCGTCTTCCCGCATGGTTCGATGAAGGCCTGGCTGAGGCGGTATCGGGCGGGTGCGGAGGCTCAACGGTTAGCGTCACCGCGGCAACAGAGGCTATTGCCAACGGAGTCAAGCTTAAACCCAACGATTCGGGAAGCGTATTCCGGTATCAGGATGAGCGCACCTATGGACTTGAACGGGGAATGTTCTACCGCCAGAGCGGCATGTTCGTGGAATTTCTTCGGGACCGGGACCGGCAGGTATTCAGCATGTTCCTGAAGCGCATCGAGGCGGGAGGGACCTTTGCCCGTGAGTTCAGGCAGTCTTTCGGCATGACCGTCGAAGATGCCTGGGGAAAATTCGAGAAACCAATTAAAACTCTATGATTCTTACAAGAGCGGAAGATTGAATACCTGAAAGGATACTCATGATCGTCACCGACCTTGAACACATGGAAAAGCAGCTCCCTGCCACGCCTTCCTTCCGCAAGGCGATGGCTTTCCTCAGACGGAAAGACCTGAATACGCTCGCCGACGGAAGGGTGGAGATCGACGGCGATCGCGTCTTCGCTTTGCCGCAGCGCTATGAAACGCTTGCTCCCGGCGCGCCGAAGCTGGAATATCACCGCAAGTACATCGATATCCAGTTCATTGTCTCAGGCGACGAAACGATGGGTTGGGCAACCGTCGATCGCATGCAGATCAGCGAACCCTATGACGAGAAGAAGGACGCTGCCTTCGGCTTTGCCGACGAAGGTATATTGACACTGACCCGTCTTGTAGCCGGGCAGCTGGCCGTGTTCTTCCCCGAAGACGGCCATGCGCCGAGGCTTTCGACACACCGTCCTTCGCCGGTCTACAAGATCGTGATCAAGGTTGCCGTTTCATAACTATTCGGGAATCTTTCCCGCCTTCCTGCGTATTACTGTACGACATCACCTTTCAGGACTCTTGGTCATGTCCCCCAGGCGGATATTGTGGGGAAGGTTAGACAGATATGCTATTCGTCCGACGTTGGAGGCGTTCGCTGGGATCGGAAAGAATGTGAATTAATCTGCGCCATATTCTCTTGTTCCTTGACCTTCACCGCTGTCTTCTGCTAGACTGCACCTGGTTCGTGCCTCTCAAGCTCATGACCACTTATTACAGACATGTTTGTGCGGGAAGCGATGCGCGCCCCGGCAACCGGAGGTCCCTGCGATCCCTGATCGTGATCATTCCGGTCCTCTGCATCCTGCTGATGTCGGCAATGCCCGCGTCGGCCGACGAGTCCTTCCTTCCCGAGCGGCGGCGGAACCAGTTCCAGAACGACCAGGGCTATTACGTCTTCCCCATGCCCTTCAACATTCCGGGGGTGGGCGGCGGCGTGGGTCTGCTCGGCATCGCCATGAACATGGGCGGAACCTATGCCGATCTCTTCGGCGTCCTCTTGACCGGCGAGCTGCAGGGCGAGGTCGTTGGCGTCACCGACATCCATATCATCCCGAAGACGCTCATCCTCGACCTGAATGCGATCAATTTCAACAAGGCCTCGGTGACGAACTACGAGAAACGGGGCATGGAGACGGACAAGCATGACTTCTCCTATCTCCAGTTCAGCGATTATGGATTCGCCGGCGCGCGGCTCACCGCGACCTTTTTCGACCGCATGTTCGAGGTCTACGGCGGCGGATACAAGATCCGGGGCGAGCTGGACAAGATCCTGGACCCGAGCGGGAACACGATCGTGGAGATCCAGAATCCGCCGACCTGGCGGAGTTCGGTCTATGCGCTCGGCGCGCGGGGCGATATGACTGATGACTATGCTGATCCCCGGCGCGGCCTGCGGCTCGATGCGAGCAGATGGTGGTCGCCGCCCTTCAGTTCCAGCGACCCCTCGTTCTACCGCATGGAATACAGCACTACCGCCTATTTCCCGCTCGGCAGGCACAGCACGTGGGCCTTCAACTATTTCCGTTCCGATGCTCACGTAACCAGGAAAGGGGAAACCGACCCGGCGTTGGTCGAACAGCACCAGGGATTGAACTGCAGCACCATCACCGATCCGAAGCAAAAAGCGGATTGCGACGAGGTGATCGCCAACATCATCGCCGCGAACACCTACGGCACGGCGACAGGCCTGGGCGGCACGAGCAGGCTCCGGTCCTATCCGAACGGCCGGTTCAACGGAGCGCATACCGTCGCTTACGGCACGGAGGTGCGCTGGACCCTGACGGAAGAAGCCCATCCCTTCGATATCTTCGTTGCTAAGGATGTGCGCACCGGACTGCAGGTTGCGGCATTCTATGAACTTGGCAGCGTTGCGGACCGGCGGGAGGACCTGGGCGATGTCTATCGCGCATCCTACGGCGCTGGATTTCGCATGGTGACCGCGTCAGGCCTGGTCTTCCGGGGCGACGTGGCATTGGGCAGGGAAGGTTTCGAAACGACGATCATTGTGGGCTATCCCTGGGAGACGTTCTGATATCGTAACGGCTTTTCTTGCATTAAAGTCCTTCCCACTTTCCCATCAGTAAGAAATATCATTCAATGCTGATTGACGCTGAGAAATTATGAAGAAGCCGGATACTGCTGTATCAGCGTTTGTCATAGATTTTCTCATGGCTTTTTCAGCGTTTAATTGTATCCATCTTTGTTTCGCGAACTTTCCCATCGCAATAATGCGATATTCGCATCTGCAGCAAGTTAGAACACATAAGCCACGAAGACGCCAAGCACGAAGAACTTCTCCTTTGAAATGTCCTTTTAGTGTCTTCGCGCCTTTGTGGTGAAATATTACCTTCCTTCTTTTTCATACTTAAGTTTCGGCATCCTTCGGGAATCGTACCTTTACAGATACGAGAGGGAGGGGTATCGTTAAATCAGGTTCAAAGAGCTGCCCGCGCGCTTCTGTTTCAGCGAACTAGTTGGCGCAGCGGGGAAGCAGGAAGGAGAGGGCAATGAAGCGCATGATCGTCATTCTTCTTCTGGCAAGCGCGGTTATGGGCATGGTACCCTCGACAGCTTCCGCCAGATGGGACATCAGCATTTTCGTCCCGCTCCCGGGGTTCCGGTATGAGTACATCGCTCCTCCGCCGGCTCCCTACGGCTATGTTGCTCCCATCGCCGGCCCGGTCTTCTATGGCGGGTATTGGTACCGGTCGGGGAGAAGCGGATGGTCCATCGCGGTCCAGGCAGGAGGTCCGTGGTATCCCGTAGCAGTGGAATACGTTCCGGTGCAGGTCATTCAGGCGCCGGCGTACCAGGCTCCTGCATACCAAGCTCCTACATACCAGGCACCTCAGTACAATGCGCCTTCGACGCAGGCGCCTGCCTATTCCGGACCGGGCCAGGATGCGGACGGCAGGTATATCCCTCCGCGGCTCTATGACGGGCCCAGGGAACTGGACCCCGACAGGTAATGCCAGGGCGGCAGCGGATTGGTTCGCTGCTGCCGGTTCGTTCTTCAGCACATCGCGGTCAGCGCCAGTCTGGCGCTGTCGAGAAAGAGCAGGAATCCTTCCACGCGCTCCAGCCCGAAGATATCCTTCACCGCTTCGCAGTAGATCCGAACCTGAGGCCGGTAATGGCCGATCCATGCCTCCAGTGCTCCCTCGCTCTCGACCCTGACGGACTTGTAATCGATCACATATCCCCGGTTCCCGTCCACGATCACGCGGTCGATCACGCCGCTCACGATGTCGTCGCCCTTGCGGAACAGCACCGGCAGTTCGGAATAGGCGTTCGGCTGCTGTTTGAAGACCCAGCCGAGTTCCGCGTTCCCGAGAAGCGCTGCGAGGGTCTGCCCGCATTCTTCGAGAAAGCCCTGCCGATCCGCGCCGGACAGGGCCATAATGTCGTCGAATTCTCCGGCAAGTGAGGAAAGATCGAAAGCAACGCCCGCCGCGTGTTCTTCCAGGCAGCGGTGCAGGAGGCTACCGCGGCTCTGGGCCGAGACGGGCAAAGCGGCTTCTGTTTTATGCGGCGGCTGTTCGAGCTGCCATTCCCTGTCCGTTGAAAGATAATCCGTCGCCCGTTTCCAATCCGGCGTTCTCTGCGCAGCTACCGGGGCGAGGTTTGCCAGCACCTTCTTCCCGTCCACAGACACTGCGGGACGGAGCGAAGCTCCGGTCCTCTCCGGGACAGCCTGTTCCGTTTCGACTTGCCGGAGTTTCCAGTCGGGCCAGGATGATTCGACCGCGCAGGGAGGCTGGATAGCTGTTTCCGCAAGTGCGGGAAGGGCATCGTGCAGGTATCGCAGCCAGGTGCCGGGCTTCGGTTCCTTCTTGCCTTCCTCCAGGGCTCCGATCATGATCAGGTGATCGCAGGCACGCGTCATGGCCACGTAAAGAAGCCGCTGATGCTCCCTCGCCAGTTCGGCTTTTTCTTCTTCCCATAGTTCTTGGTAGACAGGATTTCCCCGCTCGTTCAGCGCAACGCGGACGCCGTCGTTTCCGGCCACAATGACCCCCGGTCCCTGGGAGACCGAACGGGTCTGCTGGTTCATGCCCGGCAGGAACACAACGGGAAATTCGAGCCCCTTTGCCTTGTGCACGGTCATGATGCTGACCGCGCCCTGGACGCCGGGAAGGTTCATGTCCGCCGTCGCCTCGCGCTGCTCCGACGCCTGAACGTTCCTGACCCATTCCACGAAATCCTGCAGCGTCGTATAACCCCGACGGTCGAACTCCCGGGCCGTGTCGAGCAGCTTGTCGAGATTGAAGACCGCCTGCTGGTTCAGCCTGCCGAAGCGCACCCAGGCGCCGGAATCGAGGATGATCCGGTGGACGAGCCCGGCAAGCGGTTCGGTGCCCGCATACCGTTCCCAGTCGGAAAGAAGAGCGCCGGCGCCGGGATGGCGTTCCCGGAGCGCATCGAGCACTGCTCCGCCTTCCAGCGGCAATTCGACGAGATCGCTGTCCGAGAGGCCGAAGAGCGGCGACTTGAGCGCGGCTGCGAGCGCGTGGCGGTCGTCGCGGTTCCAGAGGAAAAAGAGCACGTTCAGGACCGCCTGGATCTCATCCTCCTCGTAGAACCCGATGCCGCCCACAACGCGGAAGGGAATGCCCGTTTCCTGGAGCGCGGCTTCGTATTCCTTGAGCTTCGTCCGTGACTGGATCAGCACAGCGCAATCCTCGAACCGGGCCGGCCGTTGTTCCCCGGCGTTTCCGGCCCGGACAAAGACCGGGGTTGCGCTGTCGACGACCGTCCGAATCCGGCGCGCAAGAACTGATGCCTCGGAAGGAAGAAGGGACGTGCCGCCTTCGCCGGGCAAGATCTCGATAAGCCGGACGCTTCCTTCCTGCGTGGTCCGCTCCACCGCCGAAGGGATGTATGTTTCGCGCCAGAGGGCGGAGAACACCTGATTCACCGCGCCCATGATCTGAGGCGTGGAGCGGTAGTTCCTGTCCAGGGTCCTGATCTCCCGGGACGACTCCGGCAGATGGGTCTCCATTCTCCTGCGTACGGTTTCGATCAGACGATAGTTCGCCTCGCGGAACCGGTAGATGGACTGCTTCTCGTCGCCTACGACAAAGAGGGTCGGCGCGAGCGGCTTTTCCGCTCCCGCGCCCGCAAAGAGTTCTTCAGTCAGCCTTCCGATGATGGCCCATTGAATGTCGCTGGTGTCCTGGAACTCGTCCACCAGGAAATGCAGGATCTTGCGGTCGAGCCAGTAGAGGATGTCGGGAGCGTCGAGGCTCTTCAGGAGGTGATAGGCATGGATCTCCAGGTCGTCGAAATCGAGCACACCTTCCCGGAGCTTGGCATCCTGGTATCGTTCCGCAGCGCGCAGATAGATCGTGAGCAGGCTTTGCGCCTCGCGTCCGGCCGTTATCCGGGCGCGGAAGTCAAGAAACAGCCGGAGCATTTCCTGGACAGCGGTATAGGCGGCTGCGTAAGCTTCCCGTTCCGATGAGGAACCCTTGAAGTCCTTCTTCGCGATGACCGGACGCTTGTAGGGCGTGCCGGCCTTGGTGAAATAGACGGGGATGAGCGCCTGGGCGGGACCGGCGGCGCTGTCCGCGTTCTTTGCCTCAGCCAGGAGCAGGTGATCGCTGCCGCGGCAGGAATCGTAGGAATCCGGCTGGGACCGGAGGATCTGCTCCATCCCGCGGAGACCCTCTCTCCAGCGGGAGCCCGCAAGGAGGTCGCCGAGCCCGCTTTCCGCCTGGCCGGCTCCCATGCCTTTTCCGAGCGCGGCAAGAAGTCCCCCGGGCCCGTCAGCATCGATCTCCATGCGCTTGAGCCGGCTCCTGATCGCAAGGAGCTGGCTGATCGTCGCCACCAGGTCGTCGGCGGAGTGATCGAGAAGCGGCGCCATGAGCGCCTGGTCGCGGTCAGAGGCCTCCAGGGCTTCCTCCACGGAACGCTGCACCAGGGACGTCCGGTCGCGTTCGTCGAGCACGCCGAAGTCGGGCGGGATCCCGGCCTCGAGGGGATAGCGCTTCAGGAGGTTCATGCAGAAGGAGTGGATCGTGGAGATGCGGAGATCCTCTTTCCCGCGGATGATCTTCTTGAGCATGGGCTCGGGCATGCCTTGCATCACCCGTTCCTTGATCTCCGCTGCGGCCTTGTCGGTGAAGGTGATGGCAACCGCCTGGTCGCTGTTCAGACCGCGTCGCTCCAGGAGGTCCAGGAGCGCGAGGTAGCGCTCCTTGAGCGCGCGGGTTTTGCCCGAACCCGCTGATGCGGACAGGTGCACGGAGCGCGACGTGTCGGGCAGGGCGTTGTTCCTCCGGATGTCCATGGTCAATCCCTGTCCTCCCTCCGGCACATGACGCCGTTCGCACAATTGCGGCAATCGCCCTCCTGCTGCGGCCGGGGCCGGAAATCGCCGGCGAGGATCCCTTCGATCGCTGCTCTCGCGCGGTCCATGCTCCGTTCGAGGATCGCCGAGAACTCCGCCGCGCTCCTCGGGCTGGTTTCCGGTTTCCGGGCGGGGTGGTCGTTTCTCGCGTCCTTGTCGTAGAAGACCACGTCGCGGGCATACGGCCCCATTCTGCCCGAAAGGTCGTAATAGGCAAGGCCGATCGGTTTTCTGAGGCCCCGCGGGACTGCGGCGGTGGAGGATGCGAAGGTTTGTCCGGCCATGACCGCGTAGACCGGCAGCTGGAAGATGAACTGGTCGGTCCCTTTCCGGGGCTCGGCGTATTTCCCGGTCTTGTAATCCACGATGATGAAATTCCCGTTCTCATCGACGTCGATGCGGTCGATCTTGGCGTTCAGCTCCGCCGTGCTTCCGTCGGAGAGCGTGAGCGGGAATCCCTCGATCTTCTGCTCGAGCAGAAGGGGGCGCATGCCCTGTTTCCAGAAATCGATCTCGGAGCGGAGAAACCGGTCCGCCGTGACGGAGAGGAAGAAGGCCTTTTCTCGCCGGTTCCGGAAGGTGTCCGCATCATAAGCAAAGATTCGTTCCGCAAGAGATGCCAGCAGATCGAAGGCCTCTTCACGGTTTTCAGCGAGGAGCGGCCGGTCCCAGGAACGGTAAAAGTCGCGAAGGATCGCGTGGACCTTCGTGCCGCGGTCCAGCGGCGAGATGTCCTCGGAGAGCTCGCCGAGCGGCTCGATGCCCAGAACATGCCTGATGTAGTAATCATAGGGGCAGGCGAGATAGGCATCGAGCGCGGTCACCCTGAACTCGCGCAGCGTCGGCACGGCAATGGCCGGGAGCATCTCCGCAGGCTCGAAGGCGAGAGCCGCCCGGACGCTGTGGATGCCCGGCAGGTCCGATCCGAGCACTTCGTCCAGACCGGAAACGGGTCCGGCAAGCCCGATGGCCTTGGCAAGCTCCGGAAGGCTCCTGCTCTCCTCGATGGCAAGCGGGGGGCCGCCCTGCTCCTCTGTGAGCAGCTTCGCCAAGCGGAGAGGGGCGAGCTCGGCAAGAAACGGCGACGCAACCACCGGTTTGTCGCCTACCGCCTCGGGGCGGGTGAGCGTCACGCGGGGAGCGGAAAGCAGAAAGCGATAGAAATGGTACGCAGCATTCAAACGGGCATTCTCGAGGGTCCGCACGCCGAGCGGTTCCAGCGTCGTTTCGGGCAGGAAGATATTCTGCGGCAAACGCTGCGGGAACCTGCCGTCCACCATGCCGCCCAGGTAGACCTCGCGAAAGGCGCGGCCCGCGCTTTCCTCCAGACCCAGGATCTGGACGCCGCCCTCGTCGTCGGGCGGCACCTGGAAGCGGGTGTGCATGAAGGTTTTCTTGAGCAGGAAGACCCATTCGGAGAACGTGGAGCGGTACTCGGGGAAGAGCCTGCCCGCGCGGGCAAGGGAGGCCAGCGTCTCCGTCAGCTTCTTGTAAGCCTGGAGATTGCTGTTCAAGGGGCCCTTGATCCTGGTCACGCGGCCGGCGAGTCCGGACCAGGCAAAGAGCGCGTCCAGCCGTTCCATCCAGAGCGAGAGCGGGATCGCGCCTGCGTTTTCGAAAGGAGCGAGCGCTCCGGCAAGATCCTCCAGGGGGCCGAGGAGAAGGCCGAGTTGCGCGTCGTCGGGAGCGTGCCGCCGGGCTGCGTTCAGGATTTTCTGCCGGCCTCCCGCGATCTTCCGTTCCCGCAGGAGACGGTCGAGGGACGGCGCCAGGGCGGGCTGGTCGGCGAACTTGAGGAAGGGGGAACTGAAGACCCGGAGGAGCGACGGCGCGGAGAAATCCTCGCCGCATGTCCTGAGGAGCGACAGGACCGCGGTCGCCGCCGGCGAGGCGCTGAGCTGCCGCCCCAGCGCCCGGTTGTAAGGGATGCCGAAATCGGTGAAGATCTCCTCGGCAAGCGGGCCGTACTCGTCGAGGGACGGGAATGCCACGAGGATCTCGTCGGCAGGCGTGCCGCGCAGGAGCGACTGCTTCACCTTCCCGGCAATGGAGGAAACCTCGTCGCGGATATTGACTGCCGTGAGCAGCGTGATCTCCCGGCCCTCCGGAACGGCTGCAGGCGGATTCGCGGCTGCCTCGGCGAAGGAACGGGGGGAAAAGAGCGCATCGGCGATGAACCGGTCCGGACCGTCGGCGGGCGAGACGCCGTCGACGGGAAAGGCCCCGGTCATTGCCAGGAATTCCTTCACCGGCCGGAGGGGGTGATAGTCTCCGGCGCGCAGGATGTGACCCGCCGAGGGAGCTTCGACGAGGAGCGTGCAGTCGCCGTGCTCAATTACCTTGCGGAGAACGCGGGCCTCAAGCGCAGTGACCTCGTGCGAGACGTCGATGAGGATCGTACGGAAAGGCGCGAGCCGGGAAGGATCGAATTGTTCCGCAAGGAGGCGGTGCAGGCCTGCGGGATCGACAAGCTCCTTTTCCTGAAGGATCCGCAGGTACGCTTCATAGGCTTCTATGAGCAGCCGCACCTGGGCGCGGTCCGAGAAATCCGTTTCCGAGACGGCGTTCCTCAGGCGTCCGGGGTCCACGCCGGCCCCGGAAAGCTCCTGGATCATGTCGGCGACCGCGGCGGAGAGCGACGGCGCGAGTAGGTCGGGAGCGGCGCCGAAACCCGTTACGCCTGTCAAGCGCTCCTTCACGATACCTTCGAGCAGGACGAGCCTGCTGTTTTCGTCGATCAGCCGGGGCCCGGGAAGCGAGGAGGCAAGCTGCTGCAGGAACTGGTGCGCCGTCAGGATCTCCGGCGCTGCCAGGGCATGGCTGCCGGTCTTGCCCTCGACCAGATCGAGGATGAGCCTGCTGTACGTCCTCCGCATGCGGGAGGAGGGGACGAGGATCAGGAGATCGTTGAACAGATAGGGCGGGCCGGGCCTGCGCGAAAGCGTCTCCTCCAGGATGCGCCGCTTTTCGCGCCATCCGGCGGGGCCGAAAGGGATTACGAGGGCGTTCATTTGAACAACATTATGCCACAACTGTCACGGTGAAACAATCATCGAGCCGCCCTCAGGAACGATAAAAGTAAAATGCTGTTCTGTGAGCCTTTCTCTCCGTTGAGAAGAGGCAGAGAGGGGAAAAATATTGACAACCCGGAGAGCGGGGTCTATAATCCGGAACAGTTGTTCTATGCACGTCGTGAATCAGGAAAAATGCTCCGGGTGCGGAACCTGCACCGATGTCTGCCCCACTGAAGCAATCCGGATCGAGCAAGGCAAGGCCGTGATCGGGCTGGAATGCGTTGACTGCGGCGCCTGTCCGAGGGTCTGTCCGGAAGGGGCCATCAGGAAACAGGCGCGGGCGGTCCCCGCAGAAGCAGGCTCATCCCGGGAATAAAGTTACATCAAGGAGGACATCATGGCTGATCCGGTAACGAGCGCAACATGGGAACAGGAAGTGCTGAAGGCGCAGGGACTCGTGCTCATCGATTTCTGGGCGGTCTGGTGCGGACCCTGCCGGATGGTCGCTCCGATCGTGGACGAGATCTCGAAGGAATACGCGGGCAAGCTCAAGGTGCTCAAACTGAACACCGATGAGAATCCCGATGTGGCGGGCAAGTACCGCATCATGGGCATCCCGACGCTCATGTTCTTCCGGAACGGCCAGACCGTCGATCAGATCGTGGGCGCCGTTCCCAAGTCGCAGCTCAAGACCAAGATCGATTCGCTTCTCGCGTAATGCTTCCTGCCCGAGTGTCTCAGACGCTTTCGACCGGCGGTCCCTGCAGAGGGGCCGCCGTTTTATTTCCGGGAGTTCATTGATGAAGTCGTAAAAAGTCGATTATCACCACGGAGACACTGAGGACACTGAAAAAGTCATACACTCTACAAATTGCTTTTCTCTGTGTCTCTGTGTCTCTGCGTTAGATTTTGAATTTTTACGAGTCCATCTTCATTCAAGGAGTATTTTTTTATGAAACGGGTCGGTTTTTTTCTGCTGATACTGACGCTTCTCTCCGCCGCCGGCTGCACGAAGAACGAACAGCAGAAGCAGCAGGGCGGACCGCAGGCCGGGCAGGGCGCTGATTCGCCGATTGCCCCCGATTTCCGGCTGCAGGACCTTGCGGGCGGCACGGTGAGGCTTGCCGACCTCAAGGGCAAGGTGGTGCTTCTTGATTTCTGGGCGACCTGGTGCCCGCCCTGCCGCGCGGCGATCCCGGGCATCGAGCGGCTGCACAAGACTTACGGCCAGAAGGGGCTGGTGGTGCTCGGCGTGTCCGTGGACGAAGGCGGATGGGACGACGTCAAGGCAGTGGGAAAACAGCTCGGCATCAGTTACCGCATTCTGAAAGGCGACGAGGATGTGCAGACGAAGTACCTGATCCGCGCCATTCCCACGGTCTACCTGGTGAACAAGGAGGGCCGGATCACGAGCCTCTTCATGGGCGCCGAGGACGAGCGGACGATCGAGGAAGAAGTGCGGAAACTTTTGTAATCACCGCCGAATTTCCATTGACACTCGAAAGGGCTGTCCTTATAATAGCCCATGAAATGCGGGCGTAACTCAGTGGTAGAGTGTCAGCTTCCCAAGCTGGAGGTCGCGGGTTCGAATCCCGTCGCCCGCTCCATGACGATCACGACGCGGAAGAACGGTTTCCCGGCAAGGCCCTGCCTTTTTCAGGGAGTCTGAATGACGCGTTGACAAGAGGTTCCCCCGCCCGGTATCCGGGTGGGGGTTTTTTGTCTCAGGAGGCTGCTATGCACATGCTGCGCCGTTCCCTGTTCCCGGTCTGTCTCTGGCTGGCCGTTGTCGCCGCAGCTCCCGCAGACCAGGTCGTTATTGCAGACTTCTCGGGCGGCGCGGATGCCGCAGGCGTGCCGAAAGGATGGCAGCTCAAGGAAAAGTCGGGCAAGGCGGATCTTTCCCTGGTAAAGGACGGCGACATGCACGCGGTCCTGTTCCGGAGCAATGACAGCTCCTTCTCGCTGCAGAAGGAAGTGAACATCGACTTGAAGCAGTATCCGATCCTTGCCTGGAAGTGGAAGGTCACGAGGCTGCCCGTTGCTGGCGACTTCCGGAAATCGAAGACCGACGACCAGGCTGCACAGCTCTTCGTCGCCTTCGGCAAGACCAAGGCGATCGTGTATATCTGGGACACCTCCGCTCCCCAGGGGCTCATGGAATCCACGTCGCCCATTCCCTTCATGACCATCCAGGTGGTTGTCGTGCGCTCCGGCCCGGCGCAGCTCGGAACGTGGGTGGCAGAGACCCGGAACGTGTACGAGGATTACAAAAAACTGTACGGCGCGGAGCCGCCGGCGGTCCAGGGCATGCGCCTGCAGATCAATTCCCAGCACACCGGAACGTCCGCGGAAAGTTACTTCGGCGACGTGGCATTCAGGAAACCCTAGGCGAATGCGGAACAGGATCGTGTTCATCACCGGCGGGGCCCGGTCGGGCAAATCGGGCTTCGCCGAGCGCATGGCGGCCGAGGCGTCCGGCAAGCGGGCCTACCTGGCCACAGCGCAGGCGCTGGACCAGGAGATGGTGGAGCGGATCGCGCATCACCGGAAGCGGCGGGGCGACGCCTGGGACACCTACGAGGAGCCGCTGGCTGTCGCGGAGCTGGTCAGGAAACTGGCGGGCCGGTATGACGTGCTGCTGCTCGACTGCCTGACGCTCTGGCTCAGCAACATCATCGCGCGCACCGATCGTGACGGGGACATCGAGACGAGCGGGGCCGATTTGATCTCCGCGCTGCGTTCCTTTTCCGGCATGGCGATCGTCGTTTCGAACGAGGTGGGCTTCGGCATCGTGCCGGAGAACGCCCTTGCGCGCCGTTTCCGCGACCTGGCGGGATTCATGAACCAGCAGGTCGCCGCTGCAGCCGACGAGGCCTATCTGCTCGCGGCGGGCATCCCGGTGAAGATCAAGTAATATCGCGGAGCGAAGGAGCCGTACGACAGGGAGGAGGGGGACAGGGTCCCGACACCATGCTGAGGAACTTCATCACCGCACTCCAGTTTCTGACCATCATCACGATCAAGAAAGACCAGGAGACGAACGAAAGCGATCTCGCCCGCTCCATGGCCTATTTTCCCTTCGTCGGGTTCGTCATCGGGCTGCTGCTCGTCTGGTGCGACCGTATCGCAACGCAGGTCTTCCCCGATACGATTTCCAACATCTTCGTTGTTCTCGCCGGCGTCGTGCTCACGAGGGCGCTGCATGTCGACGGGCTGGCGGACAGCATGGACGGACTGATGGGCGGCAAGGACCCCGAGTCGCGCCTGGCCATCATGCGGGACAGCCGCATCGGCACGGCGGGAGTGCTCTCCATCGTCTTCGTGCTCCTGATCAAGTATGTGAGCCTGAACAACCTCTTCAGCGACACCAAGACCGCGGCGCTGCTCACCTCGGCGGCCTTCAGCCGCTGGGCGCAGATGCTCATGATGTACGAGGCGTCCTACGGACGCGAGGAAGGCATGGGAAAGGCTTTTGTCGGACATGTGCGGTCAGGCGGCCTGATCGCCGCTTCCATCCTGACTGTCGGCATTTCAGCGTTCGTAATCTACCAGTACGATACCCGCACCGCAGTCCTTGCCGTCATGATCCCGCTGGCTGTAGCCCTCTTCACCGGCCTTTGGCGCTGGCTCATGGTGCGCAAGACCGGCGGAGTGACGGGAGACGCCGTCGGCGCGGTGAGCGAAATGAACGAGGCGCTGACCCTGCTTGCCTTCGTGTTCCTGATGAGCGAGAGGTGAGAAAGCAGGCGAGCAAGCTGACAAGCGAACAAGCTGGCAGGCTGGCAGGCTGGTAAGCGGATAGTCTCATGCCCACGAAAGTCTATCTCATGCGCCACGGGGAAGTGGCGAACGGCGGACAGAAACGGTACAACGGCCACATCGACGTGGACATCACCGATCTGGGCGTCGAGCAGATGCGCCGGCTCGCAGACCGCCTCGCATCCCAGCCCGTAAGCGCCGTCTACTGCAGCGACCTGATCCGTTCGACGAAAGGCGGCGCCATCATCGCAGGCAGGCTGGGGCTCGATCCTGTTCGTGTACGGTCGCTCCGCGAGCGCAGCGTGGGAGCCTGGGAAGGGCTTACTGCTGAGGAAATCCGGGAGAACTATCCCCGGGAATACGACGCCTGGAGGGCGGACCTGCTGAATTTCCGGCCCCCGGGAGGCGAATGCCTCATGGATGTTCACGACCGGATCATGCCGGAGTACCAAAGGATCGTGGCCAGCCATCCTGGCCAGGAGATCGCCCTGCTGCTGCACGGCGGTGTGAATCGGGTGATCCTGGCGTCGGTCCTGGGCCTGCCGCTCCTGAACCTCTTCCGCATCGACCAGGCTTTCGGCGGCCTGAACATCATCGAGCACTACGAGGACGGCATGACGGTGGTGAAACTGGTGAACGGGTGAGCATCGCCGAGAATCCGACGATCACCGACCTGTTGCGCGAAGTAAGCGGCAGGCGGTTCTGCTTCATTTGCTGACGAGGTTCTTCTGCCGCTGCTGACAAACGACTGCCGACTATCGACTGCATAATGCTATTGCAGGTTCAGATTTCTTGCCCAGGAAACTTCTTTTACGAACTGGTCCCGCAGCGCCCTGTCCCTGATCTTCACGCGGATGTCTTTCGCCTGTTCCCAGAGCCATTCGTCGAAGCTTTTCTTCGGGATCGCCGCGGACTGGATCACCGCAGTTGATTTCCCCCTCTTGATGACCTTGACCACCTGGTACCCGTCCGGCCATTCGATCACCTCGGGAAGGATCGGCCCTTTCACGTCCTTGTGCGACGCGATCCTTGCGAGGAGCTCCCGTCCGACCTTCTTTCCCATGGCGTCGACCGGGGGTTTTGACGACTCTTTGCCCGCCGGAACGATGCCGGAATCAGCCGACACGTTGAGAATGACGACGGAGATTCCCAGGTCGCGCCCTGCGCTCTCGAAGGAGTCGGGATTCGACGTAACTGCCGACAGGAAAACGGTTGCGGTCTGCTTTCGTTCTGTCTGTATCTCGGGAGCCATGAGGAATACTTCCCTGTACAGGATGCGCTCGGCGTAGGCAGGCTGGATGAACGTTCGGCGATAGGCAGGCATGTTCTGCTGGTATACCTCCTTGACCTTCTGCAGCAGTTCGGGCGCTTTGGTCTGTTCGTCGATCCGTTTGATTTCCCGGTCAAGTGAATCATCGTCCATGCGAAATCCCTTGGAACGGAGTACCTCGGCCGCAACGGCGCCCTTGATGAGTTGCGCCAGGCCCACAGAGGGTTTTCCGCTGCCGGGGAAGTATATCTCGGACACCTTGGAGCGCAGTTCGATGTCACGGTCAGAGATGCCGGTTGAACCGACCCGTGCGGCATCGTTGCTGCAGCCGATGAGGATGAGAAGGATGATCAGGACCGGGAATGCCGTTCGTATCTCCATGGAAGGTCCCTTCAGGTTTGGGATGGAAATGCCGTTTCGGACATTCTATAAGAAGAGGAGGAGAGCGTCAATGACAAAACGGGTACGGACAGATATGCGGACACAGGCGATCCCGAAACGTAGCATGCGAAGCTATTTCGCCGTCTTGCGGATGCTGCTGATGCCGCTTTCGATCCAGTAGATCGATATGCCGTCAACGGCGAGCACCGATGGCCTGTTCAGTCCAGACGCTAGCGTCGTAGCGGAACCGCCGGATTTGGAGACCTTGCCGACCGTACCCAGGGCGTCGTTGATCGTCCAGTACACATTGCCGCCGTCGAGCACGATGCCGTAGGGCGAGCCCATGCCCGATGCGAGCTTCGTCACGGCGCCGCCGTTCACGCCGACCTTGTTCACCGATCCGCTGCTTTTTTCCGTCCAGTAGACGTCGTTCCCGTCCACGGCGATCCCCCAGGGACACCCGGAAGTGGTCGCAAGAACGGTGACTGCGCCGCCGGTCTTGGCGACCTTGTTTATTGCGCCCTGGGCGCAATCCGCCCAGTAGACCGATGCGGCATCGAGAGCAAGGCCGTATCCTCCGGGAAGGCCGGAGACGAGCGTCGTAACGTCCCCTCCCGAACGGCTGACCTTGTTCACCGAGCCGTTCGGCCCTGTGCCGATCCAGTAGACGTCGGTCGTATCGGCTGCGATACCGTACACGGGGTTCGACAGTCCCGATGCGAGCGTCGTTACCGCGCCTCCGGCGGTGCCCGCTTTTTTCACCGCCTTGCCGTCATGCTCACCCCAGAAAACCTCGCCGCCGCTGATCGAGATCATCCAGGGCTCGTTCAGCCCAAGGGCAATCTGGCCGACAGTCCCGCCCGAGGTGCTCACCGTTTTGATCGAGCCGGCGCCGGGTACGCTTTCGGAAAAGAGGAGGGTAGAGCCGTCGAGGCCGATGCATCCGGGCGCTTCGAGCCCTGAGACAACGGTCATGATCGTTCCGGCGGTCGCAGGAACGGCCTGCGCTACCGGAGAAGACTCAATGCTTTCCAGCCCATTCTTGACCGCGGTGATCGTATAGGAGAGGGACGTTCCGTTGGCCAAGCCGCTGTGCACGAAGGGACTGACGACGTTCGCGATCTTTGTGCCGCTGGCTTTATTTGCCAGCGACGCATCGGTGGACCAGTAGAGGTTATAGGACGTTGCAATGCTGACGGAGTTCCATGTCACCGTTACCTGGCCGTTTCCGGAGGTGGCCGTTACGCCGGTAGGGGCCGGGAGGATGCTGTTCGTTGAAGCTGCCGGCGTCGCGGAGACAACGGGAGCGGATTCGCCGCTTTCCCCGGTTCCGGTCAATGCAGTAACAACATAGTAATAGGTCGTGCCGTTGGTAAGGCCGGAATGGATGAAGGGACTCGTTGCCCCGGGAATCTTCGTTCCGCCGGCCTTGCTCGCCTGCAGAGGATCGGTTGACCAGTATAGGTTATAGGAATTCGCGCCGCTCACGGAGCTCCAGGCGATCGTCACCTGGCCGCTCGAAGCGACGGCGGCAACACCTGTGGGTGCAGAACCGTATGCGGGGGACGACGACGGCATGGCCGAGGCGATCGGCGATGAATCCGCGCTTTCCGTACCAGCGATCACCGCGGTGACCACGTAATAACAGGATGTCCCGTTCGCGAGTCCTGAGTGGATATAGGGGCTGGAAACGTCCGCGATCTTCGTCCCGTTGATCTTGTTTGCGTTCGGAAGGCCGGTGGCCCAATAGAGATTGTACGATGAAGCGCCGATGACGGCGTTCCAGATCACCGTGGTCTGGCCGTTGTCCGGAACGGCGGTCACGCCTGAAGGGACAGAGGGGTCGGAACCGGTGCTGACGGGGTTCATGGTCACGAGCCCGCAGTCCGTTGTCTGGCCGCCGGATACCTGTATGCCCGAAACCGTGCCTGAGTAAATGACGGTGTAGTCCGCATTGAGACCCTGCAAGGTAATCGTGTAACCGCTGCCGGCAGGGACATCGGCGATCATGCCGATGCCGAGATAAGTGGTGAAATCCTTCAGGATCGACGGAGCGGAGGGATTGGTAATGACAGCCCTGACCGTGACAACGCTCTTCGGAGGCGTCTGACCGGCCGTCGTGCCTTCGACCCACGCGGTTTTATAGGAGATCGACCCCGGACCGCCGGAAGAACCGGAACCGCCGCCGCTGCAGGAAGAGAGGGAAAGCGGGGAAACGATAATGATCAGAAATACCGACGAAAAAAAAGATGGAAGTAATCTGGCAAGACGCACAATAAGTCCTTTTGACAGAATGGTGCATAATATACCATGACGCATGAAGTGATGAAACAGAAAAAGAAAGGCCAATGAGGTGATATCAATCACCGCTCTTTGTATGGCTAATTCCCGTTGACAATAGCGGATCGATATCGTATCGTAACGACACATAGCCGGGGGAGCCGTACGGCTGAGAGCCCTTGATCGAGGGCGACCCTTGGAACCTGATCCGGGTAGTGCCGGCGTAGGGAAGGCGAGCTTACAAGTCAATGAATGTCACAGGAGCCGCATCCTATCCGGATGCGGCTTTTTTTGTCACAACAAGTAAAGCAAATCCTGTCTCGCGCAGAGCCGCAAAGAACGCAGAGAAAGCAACTGCACCATATGAATATCTTCGTAAACGGCCAACAACGGTCTGTTCCCGACGGTCTGACGGTGAGCGGCCTGTTGTTGCATCTCGAGATCAAGCCGGAGCGCGTTGCCGTGGAGATCAACGAGGAGATCGTGCGCAAGACGACCTATGCCGATGCCCTTGTGAAGGAGAACGACCGGGTCGAGGTGGTGCAGTTCATGGGGGGCGGATAAGGCTGACACGGCGACATGGCGACAAGGTGAGCGGGAAAACCGTCGTCGTCATTTTTCAGGAGGTGACTGCATGGAGAAAAAAGCGTTCCTGAAACACTGGTCCAAGCTGAAGCCGAATCAGAAGCTCGTTCCAAAACCGGTGAAGTACACGCACGAAGGCAGCACCTATGCCGAGGACGGGATCAGGATCACGGGCAGCAGGAAGTTCGTGAACAGCGTGTTGTCGCGGCTGAAGGATATGCTGGCGCACGACAACGACGAGACGCGGCTCCAGGTCGTGTATCAGCGCAGCACGGACCGGGAGAGCGGGAAGACCCTGGCTTCATACAATTGCTACGTCCAGGTGCATGCACGGGGCGGAGTCAAGAAGACAGACAAGGCGAGCGGGCGACAAGGGGACAAGGTGATAATGAGGCTGCGGTGACGCGGAGACGCGGGGAAAAAGTCGAACAAGAAACAATCGAAGGAATAACGGCATTCACCGCGAAGGCGCAAAGGAAGCGAAGGAAACAGAATCGGGGCATAGAGGCAACGATATTGCGAGAGAAGAAGGACGTGGTTTTTTTCGTGCCTTCGTGAGAGAAGGGTCTGGAGGTAGTGATTATGAATAACGACAAGCTGGTGATCGCGGGCATCGAATTCCAGTCGCGGCTCTGGGTGGGCACCGGAAAGTACAAGGACTTCGACGAGACCCGGCGGGCCATCGAGGCCTCGGGCACCGACGTGGTGACCGTCGCGGTGCGGCGGGTGAACATCATCGACAAGGGCAAAGAGAACCTGCTCGATTATATCGATCCGAAGAAATACAAGATCCTGCCGAACACGGCGGGTTGCTTCTCGGCCAAGGACGCGATCCGCTATGCCATGCTGGCCGCGGAGGCAGGGATCACGAAACTCGTGAAACTCGAGGTCATCGGCGACGAAAAAACGCTCTTTCCGGACAATGAGGCGACCCTGGAAGCGGCGAAGGTGCTGCTGAAGGAAGGGCTGATCGTGCTGCCCTACATGAGCGACGACCCGATCATGGCGAAGAAGCTCGTGGACATCGGCTGTCCCGCAGTCATGCCGCTCGCCGCGCCGATCGGTTCCGGCCTGGGCATCAGGAATCCCTATAACATCAGGATCATCATGGAATCGGTGAAGGTGCCGGTAATCGTGGACGCGGGCGTGGGCACGGCATCGGACGTCGCGATCGCCATGGAACTGGGATGCGATGCGGTGCTCCTGAACACGGCGATCTCGGCCGCAAAGGACCCCATCGCCATGGCTGCGGCCATGAAGCACGGCGTGATCGCCGGCCGCCTGGCGTACAAGGCGGGCAGGATGCCGAAGAAGCTCTATGCAACCGCCAGCAGCCCGGTGGAAGGGATGATCACGTCATGAAGAGACTTTTGACACTGAAAAGTCTATGAGAGGGGCTAAGAGGACACTGACTAATTCTGCTCTTTAATAGATTCTTCAGTGTCCTCAGTGTCTAAGGATTGGTCCATGGCTGTCGATTTCAGGCTCTATCTCATCACCGACCGGAAGATCGCGACGAAGCCGCTGCCTGAGGCGGTGAGGCTGGCGCTCAACGGGGGCGTGCGGGCGATCCAGCTTCGGGAGAAGGACCTTCCTGTGCGGGACCTCCTGGCCCTGGCGCGCGAACTGCGGACGATGACACGGGAATTCGGCGCACGATTGTTCGTCAACGACCGTGTGGATGTGGCGATCGCCGCAGATGCAGACGGCGTTCATCTGGCCCATGCGAGCATGCCGGCGCATGCGGTCCGGAAGATCGTTCCCGACGATTTCCTGATCGGCGTCTCGACGCACGATCTCGAGGAAGCCTGGCAGGCGGAAGCCGAGGGAGCCGATTTCATCACCTTCGGCCCCGTCTTCGCGACACCTTCAAAAATGTCCTATGGCCTGCCGCCGGGACCGGAAGCGCTCGAAGAGGCTGTGCGGAAGGTGGCCATCCCGGTCTTCGGACTGGGCGGGATCAGGCAGCGATCGATCGACACGGTCCTGGCTGCCGGCGCCTTCGGCATATCGCTTATATCGGGAATTCTTGCCGCTGACGATATCCGGCAGGCGGCAGCGGACATGTGCAGGACCATTCAAGGGACCCTGGCCGGGGAACGGCAGGGATAAAGAGGACGACATGACACAGATACTGGAAGCGCGTAAAGGGAACATCACCCCGGAGATGCAGGCGGTCGCCCGGGCGGAAGGGCTTCGGCCTGAACAGGTCCAGGAGGGGATCGCTGACGGCACGATCGTGATCACCCGGAACCGGGTCCATACCTCGATCACGCCGCTCGGCGTGGGCAAGGGCCTCCGGACCAAGATCAACGCCAATATCGGCACGTCCAAGGACCGCATGTCCATCGAGAGCGAGATCGAGAAACTCAAGGCCGCGGTGTCTGCCGGCGCAGACGCGGTCATGGACCTCTCGACGGGCGGCCCTATCGTCGGCATCCGGAAGGAGATCCTGAAGCAATCCACCGTGTCCATCGGGACCGTGCCGATCTATCAGGCAGCGGTCGAGACCGTGGAGAGCGGCAAATCCATCGTCCAGATGGATCCCGAAGTGCTCTTCCGGGTCATCGAGGAGCAGTGCGCCGAAGGCGTGGATTTCATCACCGTGCACTGCGGCGTCACGCGGGAGAGCGTGGAGCGGCTGCGGCGGCAGGGGAGGATCATGGACGTGGTGAGCCGCGGCGGCGCGTTCCACCTCGAATGGATCCTGGTGAACGACAAGGAAAACCCGCTCTACGCCCAGTACGACCGTCTCGTCGAGATCGCGAAAAAATACGATGTGACGCTGTCCCTGGGCGACGGCATGCGGCCGGGATGCCTTGCCGACGCTACGGACCGGGCGCAGATCGAGGAGCTGATCACCCTGGGCGAACTCAGGGATGTGGCCGTGGAAGCGGGCGTGCAGGTGATGATCGAGGGGCCGGGCCACGTGCCGATCAATCAGGTGGAAACGAACATCCGGATCCAGAAGGAACTGTGCAAGGGCGCGCCGTTCTATGTGCTGGGGCCGCTGGTGACCGACGTTGCCCCGGGGTACGATCATATCACCTCCGCTATCGGCGGCGCCATTGCCGGGGCTGCGGGCGCCGACTTCCTCTGCTATGTCACGCCGTCGGAGCACCTGCGGCTGCCGGACCTGGACGATGTGCGGGAAGGCGTCATCGCGTCGCGCATTGCGGCGCATGCTGCAGACATCGCAAAGGGCGTTAAAGGGGCGATGGACTGGGACAAAGAAATGGCACGGCGCAGGAAGGCGCTGGACTGGAAGGGCCAGATCGAGCTGTCCGTCAATCCCGAACGGGCGCGCAAACTGCGCGAATCGAGCATGCCCAAGGAGTCGGATGTCTGCACCATGTGCGGCGAGTTCTGCTCCATGAAAGGCGTGTCCAAGTATCTTAAGAAGACGGGGGAACGGCAGAAGTAAAATACAGGAGCCAGGGAGTCAGGAGTTCTCTTCTTTCCCTGAACGGTTCTTCGTGGTATAACTACAGACGTCGGTTTTCCGGGGGAGTGTGGTGGTGCGTTATCGAACGATCGTTGTCGAGCTTGTTCTTGCAGTAGCGGTGCTCAGCAGTGTTGCATTCGCCGATCCTTCAGTTATCGTTTCACCGAAGAAGATCGTGCCCGGCGGGATCATGGTCGTGACCGTCAAGAACGGAGCCGGCACTGTTGAGGGGACCTACAACGGCAAGACCCTGCATTTCAACAAGGCCCACGATACCCTTCGGGCGGTCACGGGAATCGATCTGAACGCCGATTCCGGCACCTATCCCCTGGAGCTGAAGATCGACGGAAAGCCTTCCTCGCGCGATGTGACCATCGCGAAGAAGAAGTACCCGGTCCAGAGACTGACCCTTCCCGATGAAATGGTGATCCTCTCTCCGGAGAACGAGGCTCGCGCGGAGCGGGAACAGAAGCGGATGGCAGCCATCTGGCCGGTGGAGAGCGGCCTCTTATGGCAGGGGAGCTTCGCCAATCCGCTTCCGGGCAAGAAGATCAGCACACATTTCGGCGTCCGGCGCATCATCAACAAGATACCGAAGAACCCCCATTCAGGCGTGGATGTGACCGCCGACGAGGGCGAGCCGGTGCATGCGCCGAATGACGCCGTTGTGGCGCTCGTGGACGATCAGTTCTTCTCCGGCAAGAGCGTGGTGCTCGACCACGGTCAGGGGATCTACACCATGTTCTTCCACCTGTCGAAGATCAACGTGACGAACGGCCAGAAGGTGAAGAAAGGCGATGTCGTCGCGCTCGTGGGCGCTACGGGCCGCGCAACGGGAGCGCATTTGCACTGGGGCGTGCGCATCCAGGGCGCAAAGGTGGATCCCGAGGCATTGATGACGCTGAAGCTGGATTAGGACGAGAGACATCCCCGCCTTGACTGCAGATGACTTTTCGATTATAGTTTGTTTGCCGATTTGACTCCTAGAGCAACTGCGTCTGAATCCAATCTGACCGAATACCGACTGCCGCACGACTGCTTCATGACTGTTTCGTGACCATTCAAAAAACCTATGATCAAAACACTATCCATCGCAGGCTCCGATCCCTCCGGCGGCGCGGGAATCCAGGCTGATCTCAAGGTATTCCAGTCCCTGGGCGCCTTCGGCATGGCCGTGCCGGCGGCGCTTACGGTCCAGAACAGCCGCGGCGTCTCGGCGACCTACCCGGTCTCGCCGCTGGTCATCAAGGAGCAGTTCGACGCCCTGCTGTCCGATGTGCGGCCCGATGCGGTCAAAACCGGCATGCTCCTGACCAGGGAAGCGGTAACCGAGGTAGCCCGCGCCGTGGCCCGCTACCGCGTGAGAAACCTCATCATCGATCCCGTGCTGCGATCGAGTTCCGGAAAGATGCTGCTCAAGCCCGAAGCTGTTGCTGCGCTCAAGAAGAACCTCCTGCCCCTGGCCTTGATCGTGATGCCGAACATCCCCGAGACGGAGATCCTGTCGGGAAGGACGATCAAGTCGGAAGAGGACATGGATTTCGCGGCAGGCAAGCTGCTTGCCTTCGGCCCCCAGTACGTGCTGATCAAAGGAGGCCACCGTGCCGGGCCTGCCGTGGATACGCTCTATGGCGGAAAAACGGTTTTTAGCTTTTCCACAAAACGCATGCGCGGCGAGTTTCACGGCACCGGCTGCGTGCTTTCCGCCGCCATAACCGTGTTTATAGCACAGGGAATGGCTGTGGAAAAGGCTGTGGAAAAGGGAAAACAGGTTGTGGAAAAAATGTTGAAGAAGACGGCGCGGGTAGGCAGGAGCAGGACGAAGTATTTTCAGTTCTAGTGCCAATCTGCTCTCACGAAACCACGAAGACACGAGAAAAAGCGCTGAGAATCACCCCTCGCGAAGCTGCGACGAATTACGCTGAGAAGCGTTCCGCGGTGAAATAATCCATTATGTTTGCAGTGATGCATTTCGAAAAACGGAGGACCCATGCGGCCTGACGGCAGAAAATCCGATGAGCTACGGAAGCTCAGGATCACCAGGAATTACCTCAAGAACGCCGAAGGCTCGGTCCTGATCCAGATGGGCGATACCTGGGTCATCTGCTCAGCCACGGTGGAGAACTCGGTCCCCCCGTTCCTGAAGGGCAAAGGGAAAGGGTGGGTCACCGCGGAATACGCCATGCTGCCCCGGTCATCGGCCCAGCGCATCCAGCGCGAGCGCGCCAAGATCGGCGGACGGACGCATGAGATCCAGCGACTTATCGGCAGGGCGCTCCGGTCCGTGGTGGACATGAATGCCCTGGGTGAGCGGTCTGTGCTGATCGACTGCGACGTGGTGCAGGCCGACGGCGGCACGCGCACCGCATCGATCACCGGCGCCTACATCGCGCTCGTGGATGCCCTGCGCCACGCCCGGAAACAGGGATTGATAGCGAACGTCCCGGTGCTGGACCACCTTGCCGCGGTGAGCGTGGGCATCGTTGACGGGAAACCGCTCCTCGACCTTTGTTATACCGAGGATTCGACGGCTGAAGTGGACATGAACCTGGTCATGACCGGCAAGGGCGGCATCGTCGAGATCCAGGGCACTGCCGAGGGAGAACCTTTTACCAAGGCGCAGCTGGCGAAGATGCTCGCGTTGGGGGAAAAGGGGATCAAGGCGCTCATTGAAAAGCAGAAAGCCGTGTTGAAATAGAATAAAAACCTTCACCACGAAGGTCACGAAGCACACGAAGGAATGCTGGCGTGGAGAAAGCAGACTTCTCGTACAGGCTCATCTGATGAGAATCATCCCGAGTGAAGCGAAGAACCTGATCTGAATCAGTAAGCGAGATTCTTCATTCCCGCAGATTGATAAATATGAGCGATACTTCGACGTTACACTTCTCTGCCTGATTTCTTCGTGAACTTCGTGGTCTTCGTGGTAAAATTCTGTTTTCCGGCTCTGATTCCATCTCGAACATTCCCATGATCGCTTTCTGGACCTCCCTTGCATTCGTCGTTCTCGCCGAAATGGGCGACAAGACCCAGCTCCTGGCCATGGCCTTCGCAACGCGCATGCGGTGGCAGACCGTGATGGGGGGCGTCTTCGTCGCAACGGCGGCGAATCATTTCCTGGCGGTCCTGGCGGGCAATTATCTGACCGCGCTCGTGCCGCTGCTGTACATCAAGATCGCCGCCGCGGTTTCCTTCATTCTCTTCGGCCTTTGGACGATCAAGGGGGATACGCTGGATGACGAGGACAAACGGTTCAACTTCAGCCCTTTCTGGACCGTTACGGTGGCGTTTTTCATCGCAGAGATGGGGGACAAGACCCAGCTTGCTACCGTCGCCCTCGCCGCGGACTTCCATGCCGTCCTCCCCGTCTGGATGGGCACCACCACGGGCATGCTGATCGCCGACGCCATCGGCATCATCCTGGGCATTGTCCTGCACAAAAGGCTGCCGGAAAAGCAGATCAAGTGGTTTGCTGCGCTGGTCTTTATCGGATTCGGCGTCTGGGGAATGTACGAGGCGCTGGCGGGGAGGGGATGAGGTTTGGCCTGAGGCCGGCCCGGGGCCGCAACAACATCGAAAACAGGATGACGCCTATTTCATCACCGATGCCAGCGTTGATTGCAGGTTCCGGTAATCGAAGGGCTTGATCAGGAATCCCTGGAATCCGCGGCTGGCATAGTCTGAGACAACCGCGTTATCCGAATACCCGCTCGTCACAACCGCCACGACCGACGGATCGAACTCACGCAGACGCGTGATCGTTTCCTCGCCGCCCATGCCGCCCTTCACCGTCACATCGAGAATGACCACATCAAAGGGCGTTCCGGCCCTTATCGCCGACTGATATTTTCCGATGGCGGCAGCTCCATCGGCAGCGAATTCCACGTCCTGCCCCATTTCCCGCAGCATCTCTCCCAGGGAATCGAGCACTCCTGCCTCATCATCCATGACCAGGACGCGTCCGGCCCGGAGCGGCGCGGTATTGCCGCTTGCTACCGACGGCACGAAGGGATTTTCGCTTGCCGGCAGAAGGATCGAGAAGGTGCTTCCCTGTTTCGGCGCGGAGATCACATCGATCGATCCGCCGTGGTTTCTCACAATGGAATAGGACGTTGCCAGGCCCAGGCCGCTGCCTGTCTCTTTGGTCGTAAAGTAGGGTTCGAAGATGCGGCCCAGGCGCTCTTCGGGGATGCCGGCGCCACTGTCCGTGATCGTGATCCTGACCCACCTCCGGCCATCGAGGCCGCTGCCGTAGCCGTCATTCTCGGCCGATATCTTAATAAGGCCGCCGTTCGGCATGGCCTGGTCGGCGTTCAGGACGATGTTCTGAACGACCTGGCCGATCTGTCCTTCATCGGCTTCGACGGGCAGGAGATCGTCCGCAATATCGATACGGCAGTCGGAACGGGAGCCGCTCAGGGCGAAGTGGGCGGCGGTGTCGATGACCGGTCCCAGGGCGATGGTCCGCGTGACCGGTTTCCCTCCCTTGGAGAAGGTGAGCAGCTGGTTCGTAAGGCTCGCTGCCATGTGGAGCGATTTCTCCGCCTTGTCCAGCATGAACAGCACCCTCTCGGGCTTGTCGATCTTGAGCCGGGCAACGGTCAGGAACCCGAAGACGACCTGGAGCCAGTTGTTGAAATCATGGGCGATGCCTCCCGCGAGCACGCCGATGGCCTCGAGCTTCTGCGCCTTCAGCAGCTCCACTTCCGTGCGCAGCCGTTCGGTGATGTCGCGGGCGACTGCGATCACCACGGTGCTGCCGCGGTAGGAGGCGGGCACGAACCGGATCTCCGACGGAAACGCCTCCCCGCCCGGACGGGCGCCCCAGAAGGTGAGCTGGCTCGGCTCGCCGCCAAAGGCCCGGCGCATCGCGGCGGAAACGGCGGACGGATCGTTCCTGCCCGGCGCGCCGAGATCGGCAAGGGTTTGCCCGGTTAGCTCCCCGGAGGGCCTTCCGTACATCATCGCCGCGCCCTTGTTGAGATCGACGATCCTTCCCGAGGCGTCGTGGAGGAAAATGCCGTCGGTGATGCTGTCGATCAGGTTCCGGTAGCCTGCTTCGGACTCGATGAGACGCTTTTCCGCCTCGTGCCGTTCCGTGATGTCGTGGATGATGGTGAACAGCAGGACGCGGTCCTTGATCGCGATGGGCGAACTGTGGAGTTCCACGGTCCGGGTCGTGCCGTCCGCGAGTCGGTGAGGCGCGATGAAACGGTTGCGTATGCGCTGAAGAGCCTGCCGCCGCGCATCACGGACCTCCTCTGCCGGACGACTGTGGAGGTCTCCGGTATTCATGCGGCGCAGCTCTTCGACGCTGTATCCGTAAAACAGGCCGGCCGACGTGTTGGCGTCGACGATATTTCCGGTTTCTGGCTCGACGAGCAGCATGACGGCGTTGTGTTCTTCGAACATGAGGTGCAGGAGCTCGGCGTTCTTCCGGACGTCGTCAAGCAGTTCGACATTCTCGAATTTGAGCATGATCGACGAAATGATCGTTGCATGGTTGGACAACGAGAGGCGCACCAGCGCAATGAGGTAAAACAGGATGAGGATGGAGATGGTGTACTTGATCTCGCCGCCGTCGAGGAAACAGCGGAGCGCATAGGGAAGCAGGGCCGGGACCATCCAGACCGCCGGGCCGTACCGCAGGGACGAATGAGACACCGTCGTTGCGGCCGAAAGACTGGCCATCACGAGAATGGAGACCGAAAGGAGGGCGAGGGAATCCGCGGGAAAAATGAGGAACGCCGACATGCCCCAGGCGATGCCCGAGAGGAGCGTGAGCAGGAGATAGGCGTTCTTCCAGACCTCGCCGGGAAATTGCCCGCCCTCGACTTTCCTGAACAGCCTGTAGAGGATGATCCGGCTGAAAACGATCACCAGGATCGAGGACAGCCAGGCCAGGATCGTTTCAACGGGAGCGACGGCCCGCAACAGCCCGGCCAGGATCAGCGCGACGACGAAAGAAGTGAGCTGCATCGTCGGGAGCTGGCGGAAGGCCAGGCGGACCTGCTCCCGAACCGCTGCAGCAGAGAGGCTGCTCTCGCGCGACAATTCAGCGTCCATGGCGTATCCGGGAAGCCTTCGCGGGGATCAGCCGCTTCCAGAAGATGTATTCGGCCACGTTTTCGCGGATCAGGCCGTCGATCCGTCCTACGCGGGCATACCCGCATTTCCGGTAAAACGACTGGGCTTGCCGGTTGAACGCGGAAACGCAGAGAAATAAATGCGGGGAGGTGAGCGCCGTGTTCGTTTCTGCGAACCGCAGGAGTTTTCTGCCGATTCCCTGTTTCCGTCTGGCCGGAGCGACGCCGATGGCGCGGAGGTAGCCTCCCCGGGCGAAGGCCGGCCCGGCGGCAAAGACGACGAATCCGGCCACGGACCCGCCGGCGATGCAGACGAAAGCCTCCTTCCGTTTCATCGACGGGGCAAAGTCGATTCCTTCCCGGAGCGTGAGCCAGGGCTCCGACGACGCGACAATCTTCGCGCAGTCGGGGAGATGGGACCGCTTCATCGGCACGATCTGAAAGGAAAGGTTTTTCATCGGCGATTCATCATGACGTCGCTGCTCCGGCCTGAAGATGCTCCGCAGGTCACGTTCGCTGCATTGCCTCGATCCGCAGCCGTTCAAAGACCTCGCGCGCCTGGTGCTCCGTCGCTTCACGGGTCCCTCGGTTGTCGATCACGAAGTTGGCGACGGCCCGCTTCCCGGAGAGCGGCATCTGGCTCCTGATGCGCGCAAGCGCCTGGTCCCGGGTAAAGCGGTCCCGTGCCATGAGCCGGTCGAGCTGCTGTTCCTCGTCGGCGGAGACGACCACGACGCGGTCCATTTTCGTGTGATAGCCGGTCTCGATCAGGAGCGCTGCGTCAAGGACGACGACGGCGTTCGGATCGCGGTCGCGGATATGCCTGACCTGGTGCTGGTATGCTTCGAAAACGCGGGGATGAATGCAGGCGTTAAGCCACGCCCGCTGGTCCGGATCGTTGAACACGATGTCGCCGATCTTCCTCCGGTCCAGCGAACCATCGGGCGCCAGGACGGTTGCGCCGAAGCGGGCGGCAACCTCGCGGTACGCTCCCTGGCCCACGGCGAGGAGCTCATGGACGATCTTGTCGGCGTCGACGATATGGGCGCCCAGATCGCGGAACACGCGGGTGACCAGGCTTTTCCCGCTTGCAATGCCGCCGGTGAGTCCCACGAGGAGCATGCGCACACTCCGAGAAAGATTATCGGGCCAGGAATTCGTAGACCATGTGGAATCCCCGGAACGATATGCTAAGCGACCTCATTATACCACCCGTCAGATAGGAAAGAAATTCCATGTCCCGCGCCAGCAGGACACGGATGAGCAGGGCCGTCAACAGGACGTTGAAAAGGAAAATCAGCGGATAGGAGAAAAAAGCGCCGTGCTCCTGAATATCCTTCTGGTCCGTGCGGAGGAACAGAGCGGTCAGGACGAGGTGGAAGGCAAAGGACGCTCCGGCGGCCAGGACGAGCCAGGGTTCGAGCGACGGAAAGCCGGAAACATGGGCCGCCGCGTAGGCGATCAGCGCCAGCGCGGTATAGAGCGGAAAGAAGTAAGGCGCCAGCGTGATGAGGACGTTCGATTTGGTCAGCTGCACATGGCCGCCCTTTTCGCTGGCCTGGAAGGCCAGAACCTTGCCGCCGAAGAGGACGGCAAAGAGGGCGTGGGTGAGTTCGTGACCGACCACGTAGCTCAGGATCGGCTTCCGGAAGAGGAAGTGGACGACCAGATAGAGCAGTGCCCCGCCGGTGAACCAGTAGGGGATCAGCGGCTTGTAAACGACGGTGAAAACCGTTGAGCCCAGCTCCCAGAGAAACCCGATGCAGAAGGGCAGGAGCGCGATGCCGATGAGTATCTTGCCGATTTGCCTGAGCATGGTTCCTAGAGCAGGTTCTTCAGGAGATACTGGGACAGGTCGTCGGGCCCCGAAGGGTCGCGGCGTACGGCGATGAATCCCGGGTCAGCCTGGTAGGCGACATCCCGGTAAATGATCGAATCCATGTATGACTCGGCGCCCATCTCCCGGAGCTCTTCTTCCGATCGGATCTCGCCGGACAGGCCTGCGGGATCGGGCGCGTTGTCCGCGGTCCGTACGATGCGGAAGGCCGGGAGCAGGTCGAAGGCGGGATTGCCGGCGGTCAGCATGGTGAGAACGCCCTGGTCCACGGAGATCTTGCCGGCCTCCACCATGCTGTCCAGCATGCTCTGGGAGAAGAAGAGCTTTTTCGTGGTCACGGTCCCTCCCGTCAAACGCTCCGCTGAAGACGGATGATGGCCGCCAGGCTCAGAACGAAAAAGACCACATTGGCGAACCATGCCGCGTACAACGGCGGAATCGTGCCGGAGATGCCCAGCGCCCTGCCGCCGCTCGTGAGCGCCCAGTAGATGGCGGAGATGAGAACGGCCATGGCGATGCCCCGCGCGGTGCCGCCGCTCCGCACCTGGATGAGCGAGAAGGGCGTCGCGATCATCACCATCAGGAGGCTGGCGAAGGGATAGGCCAGCTTGCCGTAGAGGTCGACTTCCTGGCGGGTAGCCCGGTACCCGCTGCTCTTGAGCCTGCGCACGTACTCCCAGAGCTCGGTGAAATTCATCTCCTCCGCGCTCTTGACGATCATGCTCATGTCCGCCGGCTTGTCCACGATGTTGTAAACCTCGTCGTTCGCCGAGGAGATGGCGATTGTGTCGTTCTGCGGCGTGTATTTCCTGCCGTCCTTCAGGAGCCACCGGTCGCTCTCCCACACCAGCTTGTGGGCGATGATGCGTTCTTTCACCGTGAAGTCGGGGTTCAGCCGGTAGATGTTCACCCCCAGCATTTCCCGGCGGTCCGGCGCGACCACATCGATGTTGGCGATGCTGTTATCGGGGCCGCGCAGCCAGAGCTTGCGCTGCTGGAAGATGGCGCGCTGCTGTTTCTTCTCCACCTCGACGTTCTTGACCTGCGTGGCCTTGGCCGTGTACTGCGGCATGATGACCTCGTTGTTCAGGAAAGCGAACGCCGAAATGAGCAGGCCGCCGATGAACACCGGGGTGATGACGCCGAAGAGGCTGACGCCGCCCGCGCGCATGGCCGTGATCTCCTGGTGGCGGGAGAGCCCGCCCAGGGAGAGCAGTGTGCCGATGAGCGTGGCGAAGGGCAGCGCCTGGCTGGCCATGCCAGGGATGCTGTACAGGTAGTACCGTGCGATCTGGAGAAGGCCGGCCTTGTTCTTGATGAAACTGTCGGCCTCTTTGAGGAACGTGACGCTTAAATAAAGCACGACGATCCCTGCCAGGACGGCGAAGGACAGGCGGATGAACTCCATGAATATGTAGCGGTTGATGAGTTTCATGTATTGAACATCGCTTTGCCGCAAAGACGCCAAGACACGAAGGAACGGACAGGAATAATGCAGATTATACTTCGCGTCTTCGTGACTTCGTGGCGGAATATATGTCTACAGTTTCGGCTTCTTCCGGAAAAGGTCCGTTGCCTTCCGCGCAACCTTTGATGCGACGACGCCCAGGCCGAAATAGATCTCATGCCCCTTCTTGACGAGCAGGAAAAGCGTTCCCGCCGTGATCAGTCCGTTCGGCAGCCAGTATGCGGCCAGAGGGGAGAGCGCCCCGCTCTCGGCAAGGTTCGCCCCCGTGGCCAGAATCATGTAATACGCGAGGATCACGCCGATGGCGATGGCGATGCCGGCCGACTTTCCGGAGCGGCTCCTGCGTATGCCCAGCGGCGCGCCGATGAGGCCGAAAATAAGGCAGGCATAGGAGACGGAAAGCCGCTTGTGCAGCTCGATCTCCATGGCCTTCGTCGGCTTGCCTTCCCGGCGGGCCTCGCGCATGAGCTCGAGGAGCCTGAGACTGTCGGTTTCATCGATGTCGCGGGCCGCCGATCCCCTGCGACGGACCACGGAATGGTCGATGTCCAGGTACAGCGCAGCGGCATGGAACGACATGAGCGAATAGTTCTCCGTCCCGCGGGGCTGCGGATGGACCGTTCCGTCCTCCAGGGACAGGGTGACGTTGAGCGTGTCGGGATCCGCCGTGAGCTTGCCGTGCCTGGCGACGATGGAATAGGGCTCCGACGAAGACCGCTCGTCGGAGATGAACACGCCCTCCATGTCGTCGAGGGAGGACATGCGGTCGACATAGATGATCATGCCGTCGAAGGTGCTGGTGAACACGCCCGGCTCGAGGCCCACCATGGCCTTGGACTTCACCATGTTGAAGAGGTGGCTCTTGAGGGCGAAATTGGACCGGGGCGCCAGGAGATTGGCGATGACGCCGGTGAACAGGAAAAGGGCGAAGGAGACGTAGAGCACCGGCCGGACCATGGTGTATAGACTGACGCGGGAGGCTTTCATGGCCGTGATCTCGGAGTCCGACGAGAGGCGCGTAAAGGCCGTGAGCGTCGCCACGAGCAGCGAGATGGGGAGCGTGACCATCAGGAAGCCCGGGAGGATGTAGAGCAGGAGTTTGGCGACCGCTTCCGGCGAGGAACCCTTGGACAGAAGCAGTTCGACGAGACGGAACAGTTTCTGCAGGAACAGCGCGAGGGTGAGGACGGCGATGCTCAGGAAGAACGGGGGCAGGATCTCGCGGATGATGTACCGGTCCAGAATGCGACCTCTGAGCATGTTATTTCCTGAGCTCCTCGAGGATGTAGATGTCGATCTGGTTCATGTCGAAATAATCCTTCTCCAATTCCTCCACGTAGAACCGGTCGAGCCCGCTGTTCACGAGGAAGTCCTCGCGTACGCGGTTGTCGCGGGATACGATGATGTGGGGCAGGAGATTGTTCAGGTAGAACGATTCCTTGCGGATATCGAGGATGATGTCCTCGTAGATGGCATGGGGGATCGGGCTCCTGATGATCCCCTTGGACTGGATCTCCCGGTTCAGGTCCTGGATAAAGATCTCCTGGTCCTCCTTGGAGTTCAGCTCGGCGTAGATGCTCCGGAACCGCGCCTTGATATACCGGTGGATGGTCGTATAGAGCCGCTCCTCGGTGTTCACGCCGGCGATGGCGCCCGCCAGCTCCCGGTATGTCGTATCGCCGGAACGGATCTTCTCAAGCCCGTTGTAGAGCGTCTCCACCTTCTTCCGCCCGTAGCGCGTGAGGTAGCGGTTCTCGCGGAGCTCCTGGAAGAAGAGCTCGTGGAAGAACCCGGGTTTCATCTTGTCGAAGGCGTCCATGCTGCCGTAGAGGCTGCGGATGCTGTCCTCGTTCAGCGTGGAGCGCTCCATGAAGGCAAGGTTGCTGATCAACGCGGCGGCGCTGTCGTACCGGTCGAAATAGGTCAGTACATAGCTCATGCTCTCCATGATGCTCAGGTCGTTCGTGTCGCGGGCGTGTTCGTCGCAGGCGCGCACCGTGTCCAGGAGCAGGCTTTCGAACGCGGGGTCGCGCACCGCCATGGACCGCTGCTTGGCCTTCAGGAGCTTGATGAGGTCCTCGGTGGACACATGGCCGCGGAGCTCGCCGGTCTTGAGGAAAAATCCCTCGAGGATGGCCCGGGTGTCGCGCATGTGCGCCGGCTCCTCGACTTCGATGATCTGCATGTCCTTGAGCAGCAGTTCGTCGAGGGTGTCGAAGAGGTTGTTGGGAATGTTCAGCCGCAGGCTCAGCGTCCGGAGGCGGGAGAGCTTGGCCAGGTCCGAGGGGTTGACCTCGCCGCTTTCGGAGACGGTGATGAGGATGTCCTTGTATTCGTCCACCACCTTCTTGTTCTCGGGCAGTTTGTACATGCCGTCGATCTTGATCCGCTCCTGCTGGTAGGGGGGGATTTCGTGGAGGTCGGCGAGGGCGTTCAGGATCGCGACGTCCTGCTGCGGGAGCTGTTTGTGCTCCGCGTACATGCGGTGAAAGGTGGTGTAATATTCCTGGGTGTGCGTGTTGACGAGGCGGAAGAGGAAGATGAGCGCCTTGGGCGTATCGAGGGACTCGTATATTTCGCGGCAGAGCCGGGAATCGTCGGTGACGCCCACCGCCTCGCTGCGCTTGACCTGCTTGCCGATCTTGCGAAGGATCTCGCGCTGCACGTCGCGGATCTCGACCTTCTGGAAGGTGTCGACGAAGAAGAAGTAGTTGGACACGGCGTTGCCGGTCAGGAAAATGCGGTCGAAGGTCTCTTCGCCGCCCGTCGTGTTGGTGAAGGTGAGGTTCCCGTTCTTGCTGTCGTAGGCGCCGAACATGACCAGGCGGTTCGACACGTCCTTCCGCAGGAGGTCCTTCAAGGGGAGGTCGACGCCGAACATGTACTGGCAGACATGGCCGCCCGTTCCCCGGTAGCGCACGCCGGTCTTGGTGATGACGAACTCGCTTCCGCCGGCGAAAAACCGGTCGCCGTCGGGGATGGATTCGTAATAGTACCGGTTGCTGAGGTCGGCGCCGGTGATGGTCGCATAGTACTCGACCTTCTCGTTGGCCATGCCCTGCAGATGGATTTCGCGAATCATACGCTGCAATTATAACAGAGCGATCGTTGATTTTAAACATATTTTGCTTGCCGGAGCTGCGCGGCGGGCGGTATAATTAGCACCCGTGAGAGGCGCGGCCTCGGGAAAGGGATAAAGATGAAACGGCATGCTGCAGGTTCGGTTGTGGTCATCCTCCTGGCTGTTCTGGCATTCACCCTGACGGCGGGATGCAAGCGGGACCGGAGGCCCGTGGTCTTCAAGGAGGGCGATGCCGGTCCGTCGTTCACCCTGCCTGCCCTGGACGGCAAGCCCGTCGACCTGGCCTCTTTCCGCGGCAAGGTCGTGATGGTTCATTTCTGGGCGACCTGGTGCCCTCCCTGCGTCGAGGAGATTCCGACGCTGCAGAAGCTCTACACCGCTCTGCCGGGGACGGACTTCGCGGTCCTCGCGGTGAGCGTTGACGAGGGCGGCGCTCCTGCGGTCGGCGCGTTTATGCGTCAGAAGGGTCTGACCTTGCCCATGCTGCTCAATCCCGACCGGTCGGTGGCCTCGAGCTACGGCACCTTCAAGTTCCCCGAAACCTACATCCTCGACCGCCAGGGGATCATCCGGTACAAGATCATCGGCGCTGCGGACTGGTCGCGGCCCGAACCGATGAATGCCATCAAGGAGCTGATCGCGCGGAAGTGATCGAAGCGACAGGCCGATGCCATGCTGGACAACGAGTCACTCATTATCATCATCGCTGTTCTTGCCCTCATCATCATCGGGGTCATCCGCTACAACCGCGGCATGCGCTGGCTCTGAGACCCGGGCACCGATCCCTCCTGTAGGAGGGACGAACCCAAGGATTCGCAGGACGGGAATCGCCCGCGCTAGGCCATGATGAAGAAGCTCAAGGTAGTCCTGCTTGCAGGGTTTGCCGCCCTTGTCTTGATTGTTCTGCTGCTTGCCGGATGGGTGTTGCTGGACCTCCGCGACCTGCCCGATGTATCCCTGCTCAAACAGTACCGCCCGCCCATCGCCTCCGAAGCCCTCGACCGGAACGGCCGGCCCCTGGCGCAATTCTACGACGGCAAATACCGCGTCTGGGCGCCCATCGCCGCCATGCCCCCCATCGTCATCCAGGCGGTGGTGATCGCCGAGGACGACACGTTCTTCGGCCATCAGGGTGTGAACTACCAGGCCGTCTGGGAGGCGCTGAAACACGATGTGCAGCGCAAGCGGTTTGCCCGGGGGGGCAGCACGATCACGCAGCAGATGATCAAGAACGTGCTCCTGTCCAAGGAAAAGACGATCAAACGGAAGGTGCGAGAATACGTGCTCGCGCGCCGCGCCGAGGAGCTTCTGACCAAACGCAGGATCCTGGAGATCTACCTGAACGAGGTGGAGTGGGGGGACAACCTGCACGGCATCGAAGCGGCCAGCCGCTACTACTTCGACAAGCACGTCGGCGAACTGATGCCGGCCGAGGCCGCGCTCCTGGCCGGCATGCTGCCGAACCCGCGCTATTACAATCCCGTGAAACGGCCGGAGAAGGCCCTGCAGCGGCGGGAGCAGGTGCTGTTCAACATGCACCAGGCCAAGGTCCTGAGCGACGAGGAGTACGAGCAGGCGAAATCGGCTCCGCTCAAGCTGCGCGATCCCTCGTCCCGGCGCTTCGACTTCTCCCGACTGGAGTCCGGATCGCAGCCCTGCCATCTCCGCGTGCTGGAGCAGGCGCTGTCTGGCATCTACGGCGACGCGAAGCTGCACCGGACCGGCATGACCATCAGGACGACGCTGGACAAAACGCTCCAGGAACGCATCGCCGGCCTTTCCTCCGCGGCTGCATCCGGCGAGACGCCGGAAAGCGTCGTGGCGGTCAAAGAAGGCACGGAGATCCGTGCGCTCGCCTGCGGGGCAAACGAAGAACAGGTTCGCTCGATCGTGAACTCCTACGATCCGCCGCTGTCGAACTATGATGTCGTCTCGCTCTCCGTCAGCTCCCTTGACCGGTCGAACATTCTGGTTCCCGAATCATCAGGGAGCGGATCCTCTCCCTCAGATGCTCCCACATCTTCTCAAAACTGATGTTGTGCAATCTGATGCAGAAATTGCTTTCCCCTCGGCGTATTCAACGTTCTTCTTGACATCCCGGTTCCATTCCTTTAGAGTTGCACAATTGCTTAATTATTAGCAACAGATCGG
>JAKAHZ010000124.1 GCA_021814615.1 Nitrospirota bacterium
TTCCGATCTCCGTTGTCTGCCGGCGCAATGATGAGGAGATGATGAAACGCAGGGAGATCGTCCGCGGCGAGGAGCACGCAACCGACAGCGACGGCAAGGATCGCATTCTCGACACGATCAAGGTCCCGATCTACGACGACAGCGGGAACGCCGTGGGTCTCGTGGGCATCGCGCGGGATATCACCGCAGCGAAGCGAGCCGAGGAGAAAATCCGCCAAAGCGAAGCCTTTACCCGGAGCATTCTCGATACGGTGGACGAGGGATTCATTGTCATTGACCGGGGATATCGCATCCTGACGGCGAACAAGGCGTATTGCGACCAGGCCGGCCTGCCCGCGGAAAAGGTGGTCGGCAGACTGTGCTACGAAGTATCGCACAACGCCAGCAGGCCCTGCAGCCAGGAAGGGGAGGCTTGCGCGGTCTGGGATACCTTCTCAACCGGAGAATCGCACACGGCCTATCACAAGCATCGTGACGGCGAGGGGCATGTCATCTACGTGGAGACAAAAGCCTTTCCCATCAAGGACGCGAGCGGGACCGTCACGTCGGTGATCGAGACGATCAACAACATCACGGAAAAGCACCTGCTCGAAGAGGAGCGGCTCAAGACCCAGAAGCTCGAATCCATCGGCACGCTTGCGGGGGGCATCGCCCACGATTTCAACAACCTGCTTCAGGGCGTTTTTGGCTATATCACGATGGCCAAATTGTCCGTCGGCCAGAAGGAACGCACCCTGGAAATGCTCGGGCAGGCCGAACGGGCGGTGCATCAGTCGGTAAGCCTCACCTCGCAGCTCCTGACCTTCGCCAAAGGCGGCAAGCCGGTGAAACAGCCGATGGCGCTCGCCCCGATCATCGAAAACGCGACGAGGTTCGCCTTGAGCGGTTCGCGCTGCGGGTACCGGATTGATGCAGCTTCCGATCTCTGGCCTGTGGACGCCGACAGCGGGCAGGTGGGTCAGGTGATCCAGAACATCGTGTTGAATGCGGACCAGGCAATGCCTCACGGGGGCGTCATCGAGATCCGGGCGAAAAACAGGGCTGCCGCCGATCCGGCGCTGCCACACGGTCTCGCGCGCCGGGACTACGTGATGATCGAGGTGAAGGACAACGGCGTCGGCATTCCGGCGCAGCACCTCGAAAAGATCTTCGATCCGTACTTCACGACAAAAGAGAAGGGGACCGGCCTGGGCCTGGCGACATCCTATTCCATCATCAGGAACCACGAAGGAAGGATCGATGTCAGTTCCGAAGTCGGCAGAGGAAGCACCTTCACGATCTATGTGCCCGCCGCGTCATCCCTGTCTGCAGGGACGGAACCGCCGAATCCCGCCGCGCGCGCCCGCGCCTGCCGGGTCCTGGTGATGGATGACGAGGAGATTGTACGGGCCGTGGCAGGGGAATTGATCCGGGCGCTCGGACACGAGGCGGAGTTCGCGGCGCACGGGAAGGAAGCGATCGAAAAATACCGTGCAGCGAAGCACGCGGGAAATCCCTATGACGTCGTTATTCTTGATCTTACGATCCGGGGCGGGATGGACGGGCTCGAAACCATCCGCCGGCTCAGGGAGTTCGATCCCTGCGTGAAGGCCATCGTGTCGAGCGGCTACTCCGACGATGCAGCCACGTCCAATTTCCGGGACCGGGGTTTCAAAGCCTTCCTCCAGAAACCGTACAATGCGGAACAGCTGCAGCAGACGCTGCAGGCCGTCTTGGGGTAAATTCCGGCCGGAAGCCGTCGCCTGGGGAGCGGACCCGCCAAAAGCGCCCGGGTCCTGTCCTTTTCATTTCAACCGTTCACGGGGAGGAGACTCAGAATCATGCGCAAGGGATTGCAGATGTTGTTCGTCGCTGCCGTGCTGGTTGCCGGCGCCGCGGAGTGCAGGGCGTCGGCGAACCCCGGCAGGGAGATGCTCGAAACGATCCGGACGCTTGCGGTGTCGGAATTCCGCGGCCGCGGGATCGGAACGCCGGAGCTCGACCGGGCAGCCCGGCTTATCGCCGAACGGTTCGAGTCCCTCGGTCTCATGCCGGGAGGACCCCAGGGAAGCTGGTATCAGGAGTGGGTCGATCCGGACCTCAAGATCGCGATGCGGAATGTGGTAGGCGTCCTGCCCGGCAGGAATCCGCATCTCGCGGTCCAAAGCGTGGTGGTCGGCGCGCATTACGATCACTTGGGGATGCGGCCGGCAACGCCGGGGGAGCAGCCGGTGATCCACCCGGGCGCCGATGATAATGCCAGCGGCGTCGCCGTGATGCTGGAGGTGGCGTCGCGCCTGGCCCTGGCGCTCGAACCCGAGCGGTCCGTCGTCTTTGTCGCTTTCACGGGGGAAGAAGAGGGCCGGAAGGGATCGAAGCACTATGTGCGGGAAGAAAAGCTCCATCCCGTCTCCCGGTGTATCGGCATGGTGAATCTCGACACCGTGGGCAGGCTGGGCAGGAACAAGGTGATCGTCCTGGGGATGGAGTCGGCGCGGGAGTGGCCGGACCTGTTCAAGGAGGCGGGCAAGGTGTCGTCGGTCGAGACGGCGGCGGGGGCTCCGGGTCTCGATGCGAGCGACCAGGCGAGCTTCCAGGATGCGGGCGTGCCCGCGGTGCAGCTCTTTGCGGGCGCCAACAGGGACTATCACCGGCCCACCGACACGGTGGACAAGATCGACGTGAAGGGCCTGATCAGGGTGGCGGCCCTTGCGCGCGCAGCAACGCTCTATCTCGCGAACCTGGAGGGTGCTCTCACGCCGACCCTGCCGAAGCAGCAGGTTCGCGCTCCCGAGCCGAGAATGGAACGCAAGGTGACCATCGGCATCATTCCCGATTTCACCTATACCGAAAGAGGCGTGCGCCTTGCGGGCGTTGCCGCGGGCGGGCCTGCCGAGGCGGCCGGGCTGCGGGAGGGCGACATCATCATAGAAGCAGGCCATTCCCCGATCGCGGACTTGCGGGATCTTTCGGAGGCGCTCAAGAAGGTCCGTGCGGGCGACCGCATGCCGGCTCGGATACTGCGGAAGGATGGGGAGCAACAGATCGAACTGGAGGTGAAGGAGAAGTGAACCGTCGTTCCGTCGGCGGGAAGGCGCTGGCCGCGGCAGCTCTCATCCTTGCCCTGGCTGGATGCAGGACTCCGGGCGCGGGGATTCCGGTGGCGCCACTCACGCTCCGGTCCATCAAGCTGGTCGTCCGGGAGGCGTCGACCCATGCGCCACTGCCGGGTATCGCGGCGGCCTATCTCGTCTTTTCCGGGGACAGAGAAGGGGATCCCTTCCGGCGCAATCTCACGCTGGAAGTGTCGGAGTCGTTCGTTACCGACGGGAACGGCGAAGTGCTGATCCGTGCGCACCGGCTGGAGCAGGGACCCGGCCGGCGGTTCGACGGCGAACGGCTGTTCGTGAACCTGGAACTGAACCAGGAACGGGAACACACGAGAACCTACCGCAGCGAGCAGGACCGGTATGCAAAGCTCGACGGCATGGCGCGATATCTGAACGCCAGGAACTTCTCGGCTGTCGACGGCGTGCACCGGGGGATGTATCTGTACCTGTTCAACGGCGCCGTCGACCTTGATGACCGCGCGCCCATGCAAGAGACGATCGCTACCGGCAGGATCCTTGGATCGGAATCCTATGCAGAAGACCCGCTGGTGCTGATTATAGATCTCGACAGGCTTGCGCCCGAGGAACATGTTCAGATCCTTCCCACTAGACCCTGACGCTTCCCTCCCTTGCTGCGCAATCACCCTTTTGCCGTCTGCTACTATGGTCGCAGAGAGCCATTCGACCAACTCCGGCCGCCGCAACGAAAACCGTGTGCGTTAGGACGAAACAGCGCCACTGCACCTCAAACGGCGCGCATCCATCGCTGTGCTATACTAAAAGAAAAGGATGAAGGACATGCATGATATTCTTCTCGGAATCGGCGTGGCTGCATTCGTCGTGTATGCGATTTTCAATATTGCATACATCATGAGCATGAAGCGCATGACGGAGCGTCTGGAAACCTTCCTTCATGATACGCAGGGGAACCTGAGCGCGACGCTGGAGGAGTTGAAGGGCACGCTGGAAAACACGCGCAAAGTCACGGGAGACGTGAAAGCAGTCACCGCGGATGTCCGGGAGATCGCCGACACGGTCGTGCTGCTCGAACGGGGAGTGCGAAACGCTTACCGGCAAGCGCAGGACACGGTCCTGGGAAGCGCCGAGGCGAACGTGGCCGGTTTGAAGGCAGGGATCAAGACCGGGGTCGCAACCCTGGTAAAGAACCTGCAGCAAGGAAGGGGTGATGATGATGAAGGAGGAACTGAACACTAGGGAGACGAAGGAGCGCTCCATCCTGGTCCCGTTCCTGGTGGGCGGGGTGGTTGGCGCAGGGATTGCCCTCCTGCTGGCGCCGAAATCGGGCAAGGAATTGAGGAAAGACATCAAGGACCTGGCATCGAAGAGCAAAGACACCGTAGTGAGCGCCATCGAACAGGGAAAGAACATCTATGATGAAAGCCGGATCGCGGTGAAAGGCGCGATCGACGCAGGCAAGCATGCGTTCATGGAGGAACGCGAGCGGCATATCAAGGCAGCATAGCATCTGGCCAACAATCGAACAAAAAAGCGTGTTCCGGACCGTCGAGGCGGGAACACGCTTTTTTATTGCCCATAACGCTGGTGAGCGTCGATCAGCGGACCGTGAGGAGGCCCGGATCGGTGTGGGGGATGAACACTGCGCCCAGGAATTCCTTCATGAACTCGGGGTCGTCATGCATGTGTTTGTAGGTGATGCGGCCGATCAGCGCATCCGCTTGTGCGGCGACCGAGGCGTCGGACAGCAGTTTCCGGCAGCCGGCGAGGGACGTATTCCCCCGGCCGTGCACGATCTCCGTCGGCCAGTCGGGCAGCATGCCGATGCCCACGGCTTTCCGCACATCGATGCCCGTGCCCAGGGCGCCGGACACGTGGACTGCGGAGATGTCCCGGAAGGAAAGGCCCAGGGAGCGGGTGAGCGTGAGCAGGAGGGTGAACATGGCGGCCTTGGACCGGAGAAAATTCTGGATTTCGCTCTGCGTGATCGCGAGGGCGTCCGGTCCGCTGCCGGAAAGGATGAACCGTCGTTCCCCGTCCCGGGTCTCGACGAAGCCGCTCTCCGCCAGGACGCCGGTCTGGTCGATCAGGCCGGTGCGGTGCATTTCGTAGAGCAGGCTGACCATGCCCGATCCGCAGATGCCTTCCGGCGGCGCGTTGTCGAAGGTCCGGCAGACGAGATGTCCGTTCCGGATCTCGACATCATAGACGATGCCGCGGCGCGCCCGTTTCCCGGCCCGGGAGATGCCTTCTTCGAGCGCCGGCCCGGCTGCGCCGGCTCCTACGATCATCCAGTCCCGGTTCCCGATCACCACTTCGGCGTTCGTACCCACATCCACCAGAAGCGCGACCCGCTCCGCGCGGTCCATGCCGGTGGCGATGATGCCCGCAGTGATATCCCCGCCCACATAGCTGCCTGCATTCGGAAAGACGAAGACCGGAGCCTCGGGGCAGAGGTTGACGCCTGCTTCCGCTGCGGTGACGAATCCCGGAGTTCTGACCACCGGCGTAAAAGGAGCGACGGGAATGGTGCTGCTGTCCAGGCCGAGAAAGAAGTGGGTCATCACGGTGTTGCCCGCGACGGCGAGACCGTGGACCTCCAGCGGATCGATGCCGGCGTCGCCGCAGAGCCGCGCGACCAGGCCGTTGACGCCCCGGAGGAGCGCCCGGGAAAGCTCTTCCCCTTTTCCGGTGAGCACATGGTGCATGCGCGTCAGGATGTCGCTGCCGTAGGAAATCTGGGGATTTTCCTCGGACCGCAGGATCACGTCGTCGCCCGTCAGGTTGTCGCAGAGGAGCGCGACCAGGTTCGTGGTGCCGATATCGAGGGCAACGCTGAAGGACCGTTGCCGGCCGAGATCCACAAGGCGGAAGGTGTTGCCGGTCCTCGCGATCGTGCAGGTCAGGGGCGCATCGGACGCAGGCACGCGCGGGATACGCCTGAGGAGGGAGAGCGGGATCAGCAGGGGCGCGAGCCCGATGGCGCTGCTGACGCGCTCGTCAAAGGCCCTGCGGTCATCATCCGTGGGACGCGGGAGAACGACGGTTTTCTGGAATATCAGCGGAGTCATGGACCCATCATACCCATTCTTCGGAAAAAATCCATACCCTCCGGCGGAATAGCCCGATGATCAGTCCGGGACTGAAAGAAAGTGGAGGTATAATACAACCATGAAAACAGCGATGATCACCATAGGTGTTGCGGCGATCTGGGGGGTGATGAGCATGACCCTGACATCGGCGCTCGCAGCCGAGAAGACCGCGGGCGCGAAACCGGTGCAGACGGAAACGGCAACCTTTGCGGGGGGCTGCTTCTGGTGCATGGAGTCGCCCTATGAGAACCTGCCCGGCGTCTTGTCCGTGACCGTGGGGTATACCGGAGGACACAAAGACCGCCCGACATACGAGGAGGTCTCGTCGGGGGAGACGGGCCACGCGGAATCCGTGCAGATCCAGTTCGATCCCGCCAAGATCAGCTATGAACGGCTCCTGGATGTGTTCTGGAGGAATATCGATCCCACCACGAAGGACCGGGAGTTCGTCGATGTGGGCACCCAGTACAGAACCGCGATCTTTTACCATAGCGAGGAACAGCGCCGGCTGGCGGAGGAATCGAAAAAACAGCTGGACGCCTCGGGCAGGTTCGGCAAACCGATCGTGACCGAGATCGTGCCTGCGGGGAAGTTCTGGCCGGCCGAGGAGTACCACCAGGATTATTACAAGAAGAATCCCGGCCGGTACAAATTCTACCGCTTCAACTCAGGGCGGGACCAGTATCTCGACCGAATCTGGGGGAAGGACCGGGAGAAGCATTAGCCGCTCGAGGTGAGCCATGTGGTATCTTATCGGAGGACTTGCGCTCGTGTACGGGGCCGCTGCAGCGGCGTTTTTTATCGGCTTCAACCGCCGCATGTCGCTCTGAGGGTACGCCTTGTCGCCGGAGGTCCTGGCGAAAATCGAGGTACAGCTCAGGGCAGCGGGAAAACCGGTGCCGCGATGGGTCGTTGACGGAAGGAAACGGAAGAAGTGCTGAAACACCTTCCGGCGCTCACCGGTTGCGACGCCTGTCGATCTTCTCATCGGAAGGAGTTCGGAAGAGGATGGATCTGTCGCGCATGAGGAGGTTCTTCATCGCCGGGATTGCGGCGGCATTCCTGGTCTTCCTGAGCGGGGCCGCAGGTGCCGATGAATCCGGGCCGTTCCGGGAGGGGAGTGTCCGTATGTCCCTTCTTTTCGGCAACGGCACTGCCTTCGACCAGACCTACTCGATCTTCGGGATCGGCGGAGGATACTATGTCCTCGACGGGGTGGAACTCGGGATCGAGGCGGAGTTCTGGCGCGGGCAGGATCCGAACATCACCCGTGTCAGTCCCTCGGCAACCTATGTCGTGCCGATCCGGGGGCCGATCCGGCCCTACGGCGGCGTCTTCTACCGCCGGGCGTTCATCGACCGGTTCAGCGATCAGAACGACATCGGCGGCCGGGCGGGGGCTTTCTTTCTCGTCGGGAAGGGCGCCTATCTCGGCGCCGGTGTCGTATACGAGGATCATCTGAGCTGCGACAGCACGATCAACAGCTCCTGCTCCGAACTCTACCCCGAGCTGATCGTTGCGGTTCTCTTCTGAAGGAGCCCCGTGGAACGGACGCGGAAAAGCCTCTATTATGTCGTCGCATACCTGCTCCTCGGCGGCGCGGGACTGCTCGTCGCGCCCGCGTTCGTGCTCGGCCTCTTCTTTTCCCGGGGCGGGTACAGCGATGTCATGGTCCGTTTCGTCGGTCTCTTGCTCCTGGCCCTTGGCATTCTTGTTCTCCAGATCATCCGGCACCGCGTCCGTCAGCTCTATGCCTCGACCGTCGTCGTCAGGCTTATGATCCTGGCCGGCCTGGCGGTGTTCTATTATCTGACGGCTGACCCGCTGATGATCGTCCTGTTCGGCATCGTTGCGCTGGGCGTTGCGATGACCATTCTATCGCTCATTCTCGACGGGCAATCCCGAAAAGATCGCGGTACCCGGTAAGCCGGGAGAAGGAGTTCTGCCATGGCCAGATTCGTACGTTTTGCGGCGACCGCGTCTCTGGTGTTCGCGCTCCTGGGAGTTTGCCCGCGCGCTGTTCCTGCCGTTGCTTCCGCCGCGGGAGAAGTTCGGAAAACGACGCGGTACACCGTGGCGGTGATCCCCTCCGCCCCGCCCGAAGACATTTCCGCCGCATGGCTGCCGTTCCTGGAGCGGCTGTCCCGCGCGACAGGATGGGAGTTCGATCTGAAGGCCTATGATAAGATGTCCGAATTCGAACGGGACATCGAGCGGGGCGCCGCGGATTTTCTCTTCGCGTCGCCGACCCAGATCACCGTCGCGCATGCCGTGCAGGGATATGTGCCGCTCGTAAGGGGCAGCGCGAGGATCGCCGGCGTTCTGTTCGTGCGCGCCGATTCCCCCATCCGCTCGATCAGGGACCTGGACAACAAGGAGATTGCCTTCGTGGGAACGAAGAATGTCTGCAGCGTATTCACCCGGAGCGCCTTGAAGGGCCATGTCCACCTGACCTACAAATCGCTCTTCGCCGGGTCCTCAAGCAATGTCCTTAAGATGGTTCAGCTGGGAAAGGCGGACGCGGGAGCGACCCTGGATGTGGAACTGGAAAGGATAAAAGATGCCTCGTTTTTCCGTCCGATCCTGAAGACCGATAAAATGGCGCCTCACCCCCTGGCGGCGCATCCCCGCGTGCCCAAGCAGGCGCAGGACGCCGTCCGGCAGGCGATCCTTGGCTGGTCGGACGATCCAGCCGCACAGCAACAGCTCAAGGCGATCCGCATGGCGAAGCCGGTGTCTGCCGATTACGACCGCGACTACCGCGAACTGGAGACTATGGATGTGCGGTCCCTTTCCCAGTGGGGGGAATGAGCGACGGTATGCCAATAACCCTTGGGGCCGGCATAAAGTCATGGTCATTCATTCCGCCATCCCGGGCAATCGTTCAGAAAAGAACGGTTCCCGCTGCCGATAAACCATAAAAATTTGTTTTCTTTTCCGTCAGTAGTGTCCCAACGTTACAGATGTAAAATCAGTTGGTTATCGTCATCGGGTGTCTCAACTTCGTAATCAGTTCCAGATAGCACCTGCAAAATGGGC
>JAKAHZ010000125.1 GCA_021814615.1 Nitrospirota bacterium
CAGGGGAGGGCTGCCCTGAATGAGGTGAAGGCCCTTCGGGAGAGCGGCATGGACATCCAGTTCGTCCTGTCGCAGCTTTACCAGGCCTATTACTATCCGGTGATCGCGCTTGTGTACGACGGCAAGGTTCCGGAGACCATGCAGAGTGTGACCATCGGGCTGTTCCAGCAGCGGTTCGTGGACAGCGGCATCATCGGGAAGGAGCACGGCGATGCGGTTCGCCGGATCTTCGAGCTCAAGCCGAAATGCAGCGGCGGCTGCCTTCTCGTGACGCCTGATGAGATCGACAGCCTCGTTGAAAAAGCCGGTGCCTTCCTGGCCGCAGTGGAAACTTTTCTTTCCCGATAGCCCTTGCCCGCGACCATTTCCGGCTGCTCCGATCAGGGAATCGTGCATGGATTTTTCCCCTCAGGTCTGGTATAGTAACGAATCCCGTCGGTTTTACCGATAAGTTATTGATTCTTCACAGGTACATGAAAACAGCAGCAGCACCTATAAGACAGTCGGCGCGCCGCTATCAGACCTTCGGCCAGCATTTGAAGGAGCTTTTCGGCGCTTCAGTGTACAAGGTGAACGTAGACGCAGGTTTTACCTGTCCGAACCGTGACGGATCGGTCTCCGTGGGCGGCTGCATCTACTGCAACAACGACAGTTTCCGGCCGGCTGCATGCACGAGCAAGGCTTCCGTGCGCGAGCAGATCGAGAAAGGGATTCCTTACCTCAAGCGGCGGTATGGGGCTGAAAAGTTCATCGTTTACTTCCAGGCGTTCACCAATACCTACGCTCCCGTGGCGACCCTGGAGCAGCTCTATCGCGAGGCTTTGGACAATCCCGGGGTCGTTGGACTGGCGATCGGCACGAGGCCGGACTGCATCGACCTGGAGAAGATCGCCCTTCTCGAGGACCTGGCAAAAGACCGTTACATCCTGGTCGAATACGGCGTCCAGTCCGTCTATGACCGGACCCTGGAGTTCATCAATCGGGGTCACGACTTCCGCACGTTTCAGGACGCCGTGAACATGACTGCGGGCAAGGGGATCAGGATCGGCGCTCACCTCATCCTGGGATTCCCGAACGAGACACGGGAAGAGATGCTTGCCATGGCGGAAGTGATCTCCGGCCTGCCGGTGGGGTTCCTGAAACTCCATCAGCTCCAGGTGATCAAGGATACGGCCCTCGCGGACCGCTATAGGGAAAAGGCTTTTCCGACCCTGGGGTACGGAGAGTATCTGGACCTCGTATCCGACTTCCTGGAGCGGCTTTCCCCTGATATCGTGCTCCAAAGAATGTTTGCCGCAGCTCCCGAAGACATTCTCATAGCCCCGATATGGAACCGGACGAGAAGCCAGTTCATGATCGATCTGGATAAACGTCTGGAGGAGCGCGGAGCTTGGCAGGGGAAACTGTATCGCGAGAAGCGTGTTGATATCAAGTAGTCCTATATGCAATATAAGTTCAAATAAACAATAAGATATAGATAGTATTTAAAGTTTAATATTAGCTTGCTTTAACTATTGGATATCCATCAATAGAGCATCTGAAAGGCACGTTATGATAGATCTCCATACCCATTCCCTTTTCAGCGACGGTGTCCTGGTTCCGTCGGAACTGGTCAGGCGGGCGGTCATGAAAGGCTACAAGGTTATTGCCATCACCGACCATGCCGACGCGTCAAACCTCGACTTCACCATTCCCCGGGTGACTGCAGCATGCAGGGAGCTGTCCAAACGGTGGAAGATCACGGCCCTTCCGGGTATCGAACTGACCCATATCCCGCCCGAGACCTTCGGCGATTTGACGAGGAAAGCCAGATCCCTGGGGGCGGCGGTCGTGGTTGCCCACGGCGAGACCCTGGTCGAGCCGGTGCATCCCGGCACGAACAGGGCAGCCATTGAGGCAAAAGTGGACATCCTTGCCCACCCCGGGCTTTTGACCAGGGACGAGGCAAAACTTGCCGCAAAGAACGGGGTCTACCTGGAGATCACGACCCGCAAAGGACACAGCCTTTCGAACGGCTATGTCGCGGCCCTGGCGGCAAAGGTCGGGGCAAAACTGGTCATTGATACGGATTCCCACGAGCCGGGCGACCTCGTGACCAGGGATTTCGCCTTGACCGTGCTGTTGGGTGCGGGATTGGATAGGAAGGCAGCTGAGCAGGTTTTCCGGAATTCCAGGACCCTCGCTGCCGAGGCTGCGAAGCGGTTCAGGTAAACAAGGGAAATTCAACGCTTAATCACATTAATAAATGAGATCAAAAGGAGGATTCTCCGGGACATGGCCAAGATCAAGAAGCGAGCTCCGAAAGTGGATGTAAATCCGGAAGTGGAGATCAAGTCCATTGCTCACAACGTGAGCGACTTCTACATGCAGTATCAGAAACAGCTTAACCTGGCGCTGACGATCGCTGCAGTGGTCCTGATCGGCTGGGGGCTCTTCGCGCTGGTGAAGGGGAACAACGAGAAGAAGGCCGGTCTGATCCTGGAGAGCGCCTATGCATACTACAAACCCGTGAACGGGACGCCCGATCTGGGCAAGGCCCTTGCCGGGTTCCAGGAAGTGGTGAAGCAGTACGGCAGCACCATGAACGGTGCGATCGCCCAGTATTACACCGGCATCACCCTGTCGGATCTGGGAAGGTCTGATGATGCGTTGAAAGCCTTTGACGAGTTCACCAAACGGTACAGCGGCGAGAAGTTCCTGCTCGGCCGGGTCTATCAGCGTATGGGATATGTATATATCAACATGGACAAACGGGATGAGGCGATCAAGGCCTTCACCAAGGCGGACGAGATCATGGGAGCCGGTCCCGCAACACTCGAACTGGCAAAGATCTATGATCGCATGGGCAAGACCGAGGACGCGCAGAAGCGGTACAAGGAACTGGCCGAGGATCTCCCGGCAACGACCTATGCGCTGGAGGCGAGGACCAAGCTGAATCCGCCGGATATAAAAGCGCCGGTGTCCAAGCCTGCGGGAACGGCAGGGAAGTAGTTCCGCGGATATTCGTCCGCTGATCGTATTGCGGACTGGTTGGCTGCGACGGCTGTATTGATTCTCGACATCTCACAAGGGCGTCACTTTAACGATGACGCCCTTTCTGTTGTCTGACGCCCTCCCTCCTGCACCACGCGACATTCTGCGTGTGATCCAAATCACACTTTTTTTCCTGCGCTCCGGTGACCGGGATCACATAGACTTTTTCCTGCCTCCCGTACTATGACGGCAGCACAGAACAGCCTCACCCGCTGTTCCGCAATCGCCGCAGGGAGGTCGGAAACTATGTTTGGTAAACTGACAGGGAGAACCGGCATCGCCATCCTGGTCATCGGGATCATGTACGGTTGCGGGGCCGGCGAAGTCAAGGTTTCGTTGCACGATCCCGGGGCCCAATTGGTCTCTCTCGAAGTGACGCCCGTGAGTTCGGCCATTGCGGTGAATACGGAACAACAGTTCGTTGCCACGGGCATCTACTCGGACAATTCCACGGTGGACCTGACATCGAACGTGGTGTGGTCGTCCTCCGACGCCAGCATCGCAGTGGTTGGTTCCAATACGGCGATCAACTCCGCAGGATCCACGGCCAAAGCATCAGGGAGCTCAGTGTATGCGCCGGGGAAGGTGAAGGGAAAGGCCACGGGAAAGACAACCATCGTCGCTCAGGACGGGGGCCTTACGGCAACAGCGACCTTGACCGTTACCCCGGCAGTGCTCGTTTCCATCGCGGTGACGCCCGCCTCGCCGAGTATTGCCGCGGGAACGGCAAAACAGTTCACTGCAACGGGGACGTTCTCGGATACTACCACCCAGGATCTGACGCAGTCCGTTACCTGGACTTCCTCGGCTCCCGGCACCGCGGTCATCAGTTCCCAGGGCCTGGCATCGGCTGTCGCGCCGGGAACGGCGACCGTGACGGCATCGGGAAGCGGTGTCTCCGGTTCCACAACCCTTGTCGTCACGCCGGCCGTCCTGGTCTCGCTTGCAGTAACGCCGGCAATGCCGACCGTCGCCAAGGGAAGCCTTCGTCAGTTCTCCGCAACAGGCACCTATTCGGACGGCACGACCCAGGATCTGACGGCAACGTCGTCGTGGAGCTCCTCCGACACCGCTGTTGCGGCAATCAGCAATGATGCAGGTTCCCAGGGCCTTGCGCTGACGCTTGCCGTAGGGACGACGACGATCTCCGTTTCTTCGGCCGGTGTCTCGGGGACAACGACGCTCACGGTCTCTCCGGCTGCACTCGTTTCCCTGACCATCGCGCCGGCATCTCCAACAGCCGCAAAGGGGACGACGAAACAACTTACCGTGACGGGAACCTATACCGATACGACGCAGCAGAACCTGACGAACTCCGTCGCCTGGAGCTCTTCGAACGCTACCGTTGCCGCAGTCAGCAATGCGGCAGGAACGCAGGGACTGGCAACAGCGATGAGCACCGGTTCGGCGACGATCACGGCGGCGATGGGCTCGGTCACGGGCTCGACCACCATGACGGTGACGCCGGCGACGCTCACGTCCCTGTCCGTCACGCCGAAAGCGGCAAGCACCCCGGCGGGCACGACGCGCCAGTACTCCGCGACGGGAACCTACTCGGACGGATCCCAGCAGGATCAGACCGCGGCCGTCACCTGGAGCTCGTCATGGACGGCAGTCGCGACGATCAGCAACGCAGCCGGGTCGAAGGGGCTCGCAACTGCAGCCGCAACGGGGACCGCGACGATCGGAGCAGCGCTGGGCGGCATTTCGGGATCGACGACCCTGACGGTGACTGCCGCGACGCTCGTATCCCTTGCCGTCACGCCCGCTGTCTCATCGATGACGAATCAGACGACCCAGCAATACACCGCTGTCGGCACCTACTCGAACGGAACCACGCAGAACGTGACGGCGGCAGTCACCTGGAGCTCCTCGGACTCCTCGATCGCGGCAATCAGCAATGCAGCGGGTTCGAAGGGCCTTGCGACGGGCGTCAGCGCGGGTACGGCGACGATCACGGCTGCCTCCGGCGGCGTATCCTCCACGGCGACCCTGACGGTAACGCAGGTCGTGACCGCGGGATCGGCCAGTCTCTCCTGGACGGCGCCCCTGACGAACGCAGACGGCACTCCGCTCACCACGCTGGCCGGGTATTATGTGTTCGTCGGCCCGTCGGCGGGAACCTATGCCACGATGATCGATGTGGGCAATGTCACCTCCTACATCGTTCCGAACCTTGCGCCGGGGACCTACTACTTCGCGGTCAAGGCCTATGACTCCTCGCTCAATACGAGCGACTTTTCGAACTGGGGAAGCAAGACGATACCGTAATCGAAGACAATACATACCTGAAGTACATCAAGGGCGTCACTTCACCGGTGACGCCCTTTTGTTTGTGCGCGGGGAACGGATATCTCATGTGACATACCCATAGGCTTTCTGTATAATCGCAGTGATGTAAGCGATTCAATGCATATGGCTCTTGGTAAGGCAGGAGTGGGAACGATGCATCGTTGGACCATTGCGACAATCTGTTTATTGATCTTGACCCTCTCTCTTGATGCTGCGAATGCAGAGACGGTTACGAGGCAAATTGGTTACCGCGTCAGAACAATCTATATTGATCCGTGGTACGGTGGCAAAGATAAAGGGCCAAGGATCTCCGGCAAGGTGTTTGGCAAGGACTTGACGTTAGCCTTATCAAAGAAGCTGCAGAGCCGCTTCGAGTCGATGGGACTTTCCAGCTATCTATCTAGGACGGGAGATCAGTTCGTTCCGCTCAGGAAAGAATGTCGATAGCACGGGCGAAACAATCGAACCTTTATTTGAAGGTAAAAATCAGCGACATGAAAGAATGCATCAGGTTGTTCATTCAGCGTCTTGAACCGTCGAACAAGGTTGACGCTGAGCTGGATGTTGAGTCAAGGCCGTTGTCAGAAATGGCAGGGAACTCGACCGGATTTTGCCGACCTGGGAACTTACGATAAAAGACGAGGAAAGTCTCACGCTGGCAGATGCTATTGCCAGGAAATTGAATCTACATAAGGCTCATAACTGCGTTCATGAGGAATCTTGATAGCGTTTTGTTCGAAGCTCCAATGCCGGCAGTTTCGGTTGACTTCGGCTTCACAACATCGTCAAAACGACAGCCCTATATTCTTGATGATGCATATCAGGCGAGGATTATCCAACTGATTGCTGACGCGGTTAAAGAATGTGTCGCTGAAAGAGCGCAGAGCACTGGTAAATAACTTTATGGTTTGAAAGTGGACCCGTGGTCAAGAAGCTCCGACAGTTCGATGACCGGATAAAAAAACGGGTCAGGAGTGTATCTCCCTGACCCGTTTCGTTTTTCCGTGTGCTGCTGTTCTATTTATATTGCATCCACATCCACGACCAATTTGATCTTCTGACCCGCGCGGATGGACCTGAGCCCGTTGTTCCATTCCCGGATGTCCGCGACCGTCACGTTATGCACCCGGGCGATCTTGGACAGGTTGTCGCCGCGCTTCACACGGTAGAGGATCTGCTGCCGCTTGCCCAGGGTCTCGGGAGCGACGTTCGAAAGATCCTGGCTCTTGCTGTTCATATCAACAGGGATCAGCATGTGCTTACCCTGCTGCACGCCGCGGTTCTTCTTGATGCCGTTCACTTCCCGGATCGTCTCGGGCGTGGTGTTGTATCGCTTCGCCAGGCTTGCCAGCGTATCGCCCTTGGCCACCAAGTGGCGCTCCCAGCGGATCTTCTGGTCAGCGGGAACCGCGTTAAAGGCTGCCAGGAAAGCGTCGCGCGATCCCTTGGGGATGCGGACGGTGTAGTTCGCCGCATCGGGCGGGGTGGTCCAGCGCTTGAGCTCGGGATTCAGCTCCTTGATGGTATCGAAATCCGTCCCCGCGCAGCGGGCGATGAGGCGCAGGTCCGTGCTCTCCTCGAGCACCACTTCGTCGAAGACGAACCGGTTCACCGCCGGGACCGTGAAGCCGTAGGCCTCAGGATTCTTGGCGATGATCGTGGCCGCCATGTACTTGGGGATATAGTTCTTCGTTTCCTTGCGGATATACCGAGACGCCTTGAGGTCCCAGAAGTCCTCGGAGCGGGTTCGCAGCACGGCGCGCTGCACCTTGCCTGCTCCGGCGTTGTAGGAGGCCAGGGCCAGGGGCCAGGATCCGAAGAGGTTGTGCAGGTCCTTCAGGTGCTCGGCGGCGGCATACGTCGATTTGATGGGATCCTTGCGTTCGTCCACCCACCAGTCGACGCGCAGGCCGTAGAGCTTGCCGGTGTGGGTCATGAACTGCCAGGGTCCGACTGCGCGGGCCCAGGAGACGGCATAGGGATTGAAGCCGCTTTCGATCATGGCCACATAGACGAGATCTTCGGGAAGGTTCTTTTCGCGGAAGACATCCTGCATCACGGGGATGTAGCGCGCCGACCGGTCGAGCCAGGTCTGGAACACATCGTGGCCCCTGGTCTTGAAATACTCCAGGTGGTTCTCCACGCTGTCGTTCAGGATCATGGGGATCTGGTAAGGTTTTTCCTCGACGGAGTCGTCGATGTTCTCTTCGATCTGGGCAAGGTCTTCCTGGGGCGGCTTGAGGTCGTTGGTGATGGCTGAATCAGATGCAGCAGCAGGCTGTGACCACGCAGAGGAAACAAGGAAGGGAACAGCACAGAGGGTGCACGCGATAATGAGAAAAGTAGTACGAATACGCATTGCGCCTCCTTGATATATTAGTCTTAAAAATAACCGACAAGGCAGCTAAAGTCAAGAAAAAAGACCACATTGTTTAGGAAATTCACAATTATTATTGTATTCTATAATTATGAAAAATAAGGTAAATGTAGTCTTTTTCCATAACTCCGCCAATCTTTGAACCAAATTTTGAGTGGTATTATCAGCTCTCCCGTTCTGAGGCTTCCGATACGGTCTTGTAATCACTTAGGATGTCCTGTAATATTGGCCCATGATCAACGGGTTCGTTGAAGAGATCTTCGCTTCGATCCAGGGAGAGGGGCCCTATGTCGGCCAGCGGCATATTTTCGTCCGGTTCATCGGTTGCGATCTGGATTGCCGGTATTGCGATACGCCGGCTGCAAAGGGCCGGCCCGCATCAGGCCGACCGGCGCCCTGCAACGCCCAGGTTTCCCCTGATGCAGATCGCCGGGAAGCAGTGCCCGGGCCCCTGGATGGAAAAACCCTCCTCGATCTCTGCCAGAGGCTCGTCATTCCCGGCCCGGCTAAACCGATCGTGAGCCTGACCGGGGGAGAGCCGCTTCTGCATGCCCCGTTCCTTGCGTCCTGGCTTCCCGGAGTCAGGGAGCGGTTTTCCCTCTATCTTGAAACGAACGGCATCCATGCCGATGCGCTCCGGAAGCTTTTGCCGTTCATCGACACGGTGAGCATGGATATCAAGCTTCCTTCGGCAACGGGCCAGGCAGGCCGATGGGAAGAGCATCAGGCATTCCTTGCGGCAACCGCAGGGAAGGCGCGGTACGTCAAGACCGTGGTGACTCATGACACGAACGACGATGATGTGGAGACCGCCGTTCGGCTTGTTGCGTCGCAGGATCCGTCGATCACCTTTGTTCTTCAGCCGGCGAGCGGCAGCCTGGCGCCGCCCATCGGCAGGCTGATCTTGATGCAGAACGAGGCGCTTCGTGCGCTCTCAGACGTACGGGTGATCCCCCAGGTGCATCGCATATTGGACATCCCTTGAAGCGCCGGTTTGCCGTTGTACTCTGAACTTCGTACTGAGTACTTCTGTCCTCTGTACGGTCACTTCCCTCATGGATTTCGACATTCTCTCAAAGGTTGTTGACGAGCTTGCTCCGCTCATCTCCGGCGCACGGATCGACAAAGTCGTCCAGGCAGGGGAGAACGATATCTGCCTCGTGCTGCATCGCGCCGGGATGAAATCACTGCCGTTACTCATCTCGGTCGACCGGAACCTCTCCCGTCTTCATCTCATTTCTTCACGGCCGGAAGGCGTTCCCCATCCGACAGGATTCATCCGATCGGA
>JAKAHZ010000126.1 GCA_021814615.1 Nitrospirota bacterium
CGAACTTGAATGAAACTGCGGCAATGGTGAAGAGATCGATAACGGCAACAGCATGACGAGAAGATTTCATCTTCTCGTCCCAGGATGGGCTTTTTCGCTTGACGGGGCGCCTTCAAATGGGTGACCCAGTTGAAGCTGCCCGTGACCTGCGCATCGTCATAAAAGTTGCCGTGGCGGTCGCGGATGTAAGTTCCCAGATAGGGGAGGGGATTCACGCTGCCCTCGACGACGAGAAATCGCGGGGCATAGGCGCGTGACAACAGGGTAAGGTACAAATCTTTTTCCGACTGCTCCCCCACATGGGGAACGGCGGTGCTGGTGAGAGCGATCGTCATGTCGAGGTTGGTATAGTATGCGTCGGGCTCGAAGTCGAATCGGACCCATTCCCGCTCCTCCGCGGGAGGCGCTGCAACGATCGCACCCGATGGCGCAGGTCCCGTTTCTTCTGCCGGTGACGGAAGGGCGGTCACCGGCAGCAGGAGCATGAAGAACGCCGAACATACGGCGCGGCAGCGCATGAGCAGGCAACGGAGCATGAAATCAAATCTAGCATGGAAGGAATTCAGGAGCAAGAACGACGCCTCTCGCAACGGACATAAAAAAAAGCAGGACCGGCAACCCGGTCCTGCCTGAAACGATCTGTCTCGGCCGCTCCCCGGAGCCTGTGGCAAGTCAGGCGGCGGGGAGGCGGCGGGACAGGGAAACAGCTTATGCCATCGCAGCTTCGCGCAGCTTGACGGACACGACGCGCGAGCAGCCCGGCTCGGACATGGTGATGCCGTAGAGCGCATCGGCCATCTCCATGGTCCGCTTGTTGTGCGTGACCACGATGAACTGGGACCGGTCGGAGAGGTGCCGGATGAGCCGCGTATACCGGCCCACGTTGGCCTCATCGAGCGGCGCGTCGGCCTCGTCGAGCATGCAGAAGGGGCTCGGTTTGACCAGGAAGGCAGCGAAGAGCAGCGCAATGGCCGTGAGCGCCTTCTCGCCGCCGGAGAGCGACGTGATGCTCTGCACCTTCTTGCCTCGCGGCTGGGCGATGATCTCGATGCCCGACTCGAGGATGTTGTTCGGGTCGAGCAGCAGAAGCTCCGCCTTGCCGCCGTCGAAGAGCATGGAGAAGACCTCTTTGAACTTCACGTGGATCTCCTCGAAGGCCTTGGCGAAGAGCTCGACGGTCTCGGCATCGAGCTTGGCGATCGTCGCCTTGAGGTTGGCGATGGATTCGTTGATGTCCTGCTGCTGGCCCGAGAGCAGATCGTACCGCTCCTTCAGCTCGTTGAACTCCTGCAGCGCGTCCACGTTGATGGGCCCCAGCTGGTCGATCTTCTGGCGCAGTTCGTCGACGCGGGCCTTCGCCTCGTCCAGGTTGATCTCGAACTGGCCCAGCTCCTGCACGATCGTTTCGAGCTCCGCGTGGTAGCCGGTCCAGATGTTGTCCTTCAGGTGCTCGATCTTCATGCGCAGTTCCGTGCGCCTCACTTCCACGGCGGAGATCGTCTTCTGCGCCGCTTCGATGTCGTGGCGCACCTGACGCGCCTGCTCCTCGTGGGACGACAGCGCCTTCGCCTTTTCCGCGTGGTTCTCCTGCTTGACGGAAAGTTCCTGCCGCTCCGTTTCGAGCAGCGCGATGCGGCTGTGGATCTCCGTTTCCGCGGCGGCGATTGCCGTCTCGAGTTCCGCGACCTTTTCCGTGATGGCGCTGATATCGCTTTCGCGTTTGCGCAGCCGTTCGGCAAGATCGGATTCCGTCCGGGCGAGCGCTTCGAGGTTCCGGCTGGAAGCAGCCCGCTTCTCCTGGAGCGCCGCGGCGGCCATATGCAGCTCGGTCATCTCCTGGCGGCTCCGTTCGATGTTCTCGCGCTCCAGGCCCAGTTCCCGCTGCAGCGTCTCGATGCCGGCCTGGGCGTTGGTGTGGCCTTCCTCGAGGCTCTTGAGCACGGCGGCGGCGCGGTCGATCTCGGCATGCATGTCGCTTCGCTGGGTCGAACGCACCTGGGCTTCGCTGTTCAGGACGCCCACACGGGATTCGGCGCGGCCCGCGTCTTCGCGCAGGGCGGCAGCGTCCTTTTCCACATGCAGGATGTCGAGCTCCGCCTGGTGGATGTCACGGGACAGGCCGGCTTCGGCTTCCTTGTCGGCGTCGATGGACGCTTCGAGCGCCTCAACCTCGCCTTCGAGCTCGATGATCCGCCTGTCCAGGCCGGTCACTTCCTGCTCCAGGTCCTTGATCTCGCGCCGCTTCTGGAGCATGCCCGAGCCGCTCGAGTCGGCCGTGCCGCCGGTGACAGCGCCCCAGGGATCGACGATCTCTCCCGTCAGGGTCACGAGGGTTTTCTTGATGCCGTTCTTCTTCCACACGGCAAGTGCCGTGTCCATGGTATCCACGACGACCACATCGCCCAGCAGGTATTGGGCCACGTTCTTATAGGCATCCTTGACCTGCACGATGTCCAGCGCCTGTCCCACGACGCCGCTGATCCCGTTCTTCACGTAGGGATCGGTCTTGATCTCCTTGGGCGTCTGGGGGATGAAGGTGCTCCTGCCGCCGCTCTGGGACTTGAGGTAATCGATGGCCTTGAGCGAGTCGGTCTGGGATCCCACCACCACGTTCTGCAAGCGGTCGCCCAGCACCGCTTCGATGGCCACCTCGTACCGGGCCTCGGTCTCGATGATATCGGCGACGAGGCCGTAGATCGTGCCGAGCTGGCCGTTCGCTCCCTGTTTGCGGGCAGCCATGACGGTCTGGACGCCCTTCTGGTAGCCCGTGAGGCTCTGCTCCAGCTCGACCAGGGAATGGAGGCGGGAGCGGCGGGCAGCCAGGGTGGTGCGCGTTCCGGCGAGCTCCTCGTCCTTGGCCTTCTTCATGGTCGTGGCCTCTTCCAGGCGGCCGGCGACGCGGGTGCGCTCTTCCATGAGCGACAGGCGGCGGGCGGTGAGGCCGGAGAGCTCCTCCTCCTTCCGGCCGAGCGCCTCACGGATCCCGGCAAGCTTCGCGGTGAGCTCGTCGATCTCCGTGCGCGTCTTGGCATCCTGCTCGTCGAGCTGCTGCACCTTCGCCTGGAGCGTGACGATGCGGTTCTTTTCCGCAGCCGTCTCGGTCATGGCGTTGAACACGCCGGCGCGGGCGGTTTCGAGGGACGCTTCCTTCTCCTTGAGGGCCTGGTTCAGGTTCTCGAAGGCCGCGGTCTTTTCCCCGAGCACCGCGTTCTTCGCCTCGAGTTCCGCCGCAACAGAGCCGGCGTCCTCCTCGATCTGGCGCTTCTGGTCTGCAGCGCGGGCTGCCTCCTGGTTCAGGTAATCGATGTCCCGGAGGTCCCGTTCCCGCTGCTCGCCCAATGAGGCGATCTGGCTCCGGGACATCTCGACCCGGTGCTCGGCCTGGCGGAGCGCGCTCTCGGTCTCGTGCAGGCGGTTCTGGAGATGGATCAGCTCTCGCTCCGAGGTGAGGGCCTCGGCGCGCGTCTCTTCAATGGACGACTCGATGATGCCCAACTGGGCGTGGAGGCCGGAGATCTCGTCCTCGGCGCGCTTGAACTCCTCGGTGGCGCCGGTCCATTCCGTTCCAAGGTTGGCGTATTCGACGGCGGCGAGCCGGAACTCGAGGTCCTTCGACTCGGCCTTGAGCTTCTGGTACCGCTCGGCCTTCTTGGCCTGGCGGTCCAGGGAGTTGAGCTGGCGCTTCACCTCGGAAAGGATGTCGTTCACCCGGAGCTGGTTCTGCTGCGTCGATTCGAGCTTGGAGAGGGCCTCGGCGCGGCGGGCCTTGTACTTCATTACGCCCGCGACCTCCTCGAAGAGGAAGCGTCGCTCCTCGGGCTTGGATTCCACGATCTTCTTGACGCGGTCCTGCTCGATGATGGCATGGAGCTTGGCGCCCACGCCGGCGTCCATCATCAGGTCCCGGATGTCCTTCAGGCGGCAGGGGATCTTGTTCAGGAGGTATTCGCTCTCGCCCGAGCGGTAGAGTCTGCGGGTGATCTCGATCTCGTTATACTGGCCGAACTCGTTCGAGAGGCCTGCCACGCCGGTCAGCGTGAGGGTGACCTCGGCGAGGCCCAGGGGCTTGCGGGATTCGCTGCCGTTGAAGATCACGTCCTCCATGGAATTGCCGCGGAGGTGCTTGGCGCTCTGCTCGCCCAGGACCCAGCGGATGGCGTCGGCGATGTTGCTCTTGCCGCAGCCGTTCGGTCCCACCACCGCCGTTACGCCGGGCTGAAACTGGACGACGGTCTTCTCGAAGAAGGACTTGAAACCGAGCATTTCGAGGGATTTGAGCTGCATAGGTCTCCTAGGGAGTCTCGGCTAAGGAATAGGCGATTCGGGAACTTTGTACACGTAACATTATGAAAATATGCGGTATTATCGTAATTCTGAACAGTAGAAAAACCTCAAGTTGAAGCTCACGGTTTCGGCGGATGCCGATCGTTTCTATATATAATCCCGTCAAAGCGCAGGAACGTGTTTTATTGTTCGGATTGACAGGAAAATGAAACGCTTTTTCGAGGCTGTTTATATCACAGACAGGGGGCTTTGTAAAGGAAAAAATAACAACCTAAGGTGCTGATATTAAAGATAACCACAATATATTGTGGTTGGCAGGAAGGTCAGATTTCGCGTTCCTGAAGCCTTTTCAGCCCTGTCCGCATGGGCAGATAGAGGGCAAGAGCATTCAGCAGCAGGACGAGAAGGAAGGCGCTTCCGATCCATGCATATCCGGCCCAGGAAATGCGGCTTCTATAGACCTGGGCCATGAAGAAGCGGTAGACCGGCCATGCCTCGAGCACGACCACTGTCCCGATGAAGAGCATGGACACAAGCATGTACATGATGCCGCCGAATCCCGTGGGGATCTGGGCAACGTTCTCGTGCCGGAACCGGGGAAAGACCGCTCCGAGTCCCACTCCCAGGGACGTGATGCCCAGGGTCATCAGAAAGACCGTCACGATGCCGAGGATCATCATGAAGGCGCCGACCTGGAGCAGGACATTGGACAGGACGATCAGGATCTCCGAGAGCGCGAGCAGGGGGAGCACGCTTGACCAGAACTTCGCCCAGAGCAGGTCCTTGATCTCGAGCGGCGAGGAGCGCACGATCCAGAAGGACTCCCCTTCGAGGCTGATGGCCGGGAACACGAAGCGCACCGCGACGGCCGAGGTAACGAAGCCCACCATGCCGAGGTTCAGGAAGGAGATGATGTTCTGCAGAAAGACCGTGGGCATGGGCGAGCGCTGCAGCGGCAGGAGCCTGAAGCTGTAGAGGTAGACGATCATGAGCGCAAGGAGCAGGAACAGCTGGGACCACTGCGAGGCGTCGCGGAAGAAAAGCCTCGCGTCCTTCTCCACGATCGCTTTCGTCGTGCCCCGGAAGGGGAAGGAAATGACGCGGAAGAACCGGTCAGCATACCGTGACCGGGAAAGCCGCGCCTTCTTTCCTTCCTGGGAGCGGGACCATCCGCCGAGGTAGATCCTGCCGCAGGCCCATTCGCCGATCACGAATCCCGCCGCAGCAGTGCTCCAGAGCAGGAGCAGGTTGAAGACGGCTTCTCCCGCCGTCTTCCTGAGCAGGGGCGAGAGCGCGTCGCTCGCCCAGGAACTGGGAATGAGCGGGGCAACGGGGCCGCGCATGGCCGTCAGGTACTGGACCACGGTGGGGAAGGCGTCGGGATCCACGAGCTTTTCCGGACGCAGCATGCGGAAGAGAATATAGAGGGCGACGAAGAACAGGAGCCCCAGGAGCACGAGGATGTCCCGGGCGCGACGCGCGGGGAAGGCGCTCACGAGCAGCATGGTGATCAGGATGCCGAGGCTCGCCGGGATGACCACGAAGGGAAGGATGGTCAGGATGAGGCCGCCGTAGTAGGCAAGGCCGGCCCTGAATACCGCGCCGTAAGCGATGAAGACCGGCAGGCCGTAGATCAGCGTCATCCACGAGGAATCGAGGATCGTTTCGATGAATTTTGCCCGGAAGATGTTCGCCACGGGCACGGGGCTGGCGTGCAGGATATCGAGCTCCCCTGAAAGATAGAACGTGGAGAGGGAGGTGATGACGTTGCTGAAAACCAGGACCGAGAAGAAGGTGACGAGGACCATGGAGAGCAGCCGGAGCGCCAAAAGGTCGCCCAGCCCCTCGATGGTGCGGAAATAGCTCAGAACGCGGTAGGAAACGGTGAACAGGAAGGCCCAGAAGGCCAAACCTAAGAGCGTGAGCACGAAGGTCTTCAGCCTGTCGCCCGGCGCAAGGCGCGTCAGGCGGTTTTTCATCATGTGGTAGCGCGGAAGGAGAAGGGTCAACATAATATAAACACCGTACAGAGTACAAAGTACCAGGTACAAAGTACCGAGTGCAGGACTAACATGGTACTTTGTACGTTGTACTCGGTACGGGTTCTGAGTTATCGTCCCACCGACAGCCGTTCCGCGAGCCGCGGGGGAAGACCTGCGCGGATGATCTTGTCCTGGGTTGCAGGGATATCGTACTCCGTCCGAAGGAAGGACACAACCCCTTTGTCGCTGTCGTAGACGGCGAAGGCCGCATCCGGGTCGCCGTCGCGCGGCTGGCCCACGCTGCCGGGATTGATGAGGTAGAGCTTCGAGTCGTACACGGATATCCGGTCCGACCGCGCCTGTTCGATGATCCTTCCTTCGCTGCTGAAGGCCATCTGGATGTGGGAATGGCCGAGGAAGAGGAGATGCGGTCTGCCGGGAAGCGCGGCCAGCATCACGAAATTGTCGCGCACGTCGTTCTGGTAGAGGATATAGCGGTCCGTGTCGTGGATCGATCCGTGGCAGAGGAAGAGCCTGTCGATCTGTCGTTCGCGGGGAAGGGAACGGAGAAAATCGCGGTTCTCCGGGGTCAGCTGTTCGCGCGTCCAGAGCGCTGCGTGGCGCGCATAGGGATTGAAGTTCTCCGGTTCTTCGATGCCGGCGGCAACAGCATCGTGATTGCCCAGCACGCTCACGATCCCTTCGGACCGGATGATCTCGAGGCATTCATTGGGATTGGGATTGTATCCCACCGAGTCCCCGAGGTTCGCGATCCGGTCAACACGGAGGCCGGCGATCCGATCCAGCACTGCGCGGAATGCTTCGAGGTTGGCGTGGATGTCCGAGAGAACGGCGTACCGCATACCATATTTATAGCACAGGGAAGGCGGTACGGCTCTGCCTCTCACGAAGTCGCGAAGATCAGTAATAAAGATTTGCAATGGGTTGTCCCTCGTCCGTACTATGCTCCTGCCATGCTGCTCATCCATCCTCCCGTCGCAAAACCGGGCGAACCGCCCGCGGGCATTGCCATGCTTTCCGGCGCGCTCGCTGCGCACGGTATCGGTCACCGTGTGCTCGACCTGAGCTTGGAAGGCCTGCTCTTTCTCCTGCGTCAGCCCCAGACCCGTTTCGACACCTGGACCAATCGGGCGTTCCGCAACCGCGATGCGCACATCGCGTCGCTCCGGAATGCTGATCTCTTCCGGTCCATGGACCGGTACCGCAGGGCTGTGCTCGATCTGTCGCGCGTTCTGGAAACAGTATCCCGGCCCTCAGGCGGCACCGTTGGTCTTGCGAACTATCAGCATGAAACGCTTTCTCCGCTCAGAAGCAGCGATCTTCTGCAGGCTGCCGGGCAGCCGGAGAGAAATCCCTTCTATCCTCACTTCTCCCGCAGACTAACGGAGATCCTTGAAAGGGAGCCCGCGAAGCGTGTCGGCATTTCCTTGAACTACCTGAGCCAGGCGCTTTCCGCATTTGCGATCATCGGCTTTCTGAAGCAGCGATTTCCCGGTGTGCGCATCATTCTGGGCGGCGGACTGGTCACGTCGTGGCTCAGGAGCGGGGATCGTTCGGCCATGTTCTCCGGCCTCGTGGACCGCATGGTGGCAGGGCCGGGAGAACGGGAACTGCTGGACTGGTGCGGCGTTTCGTACCGGACCGATGTCAAGTTGTTGCCGGACTTCGGAAAACTCCCCATGGATGATTACCTCTCGCCGGGAAGGGTGCTGCCCTACAGCGAGTCGAGCGGCTGCTGGTGGAACAAGTGCACCTTCTGCCCCGAGCGCGCGGAAGGGAATCCCTATCAGCCGGTGACGCCTTCACGCATGGCCGACGATATTGCCTCGTTGTCTGCGTCGATCAATCCCTCCCTTGTGCATCTGCTGGGAAATGCGGTTTCTCCGGCACATATGCGGGCGGTGATCGCGAACCCGATGTCCGCTCCCTGGTACGGGTTCGCACGCGTGACCGGGGAACTGGCGGATGAGGAGTTCTGCCATGAGCTCCGGCGATCGGGCTGCGTCATGCTCAAACTGGGTCTGGAATCGGGAGATCAGGCTGTGCTGGATGCTTTGCAGAAGGGGATGGAGATTGAAATGGCTTCGCGGACCCTGAGGGCGCTCAAGAAAGCGGGGATCGCAGCTTTCGTGTATCTGCTCTTCGGCACGCCTGCTGAGGACCGGGAGTCCGCGCTTCGCACGCTGGACTTCACGGCCCGGCATGCGGATGCCATCGATTTCCTGAACCTGGCGATCTTCAATATGCCGGTCCTTTCTCCCGAGGCGGAGAGGCTCGGCACGCGGTCATTCTACGATGGAGACCTGTCGCTCTATACGGACTTCAACCACCCGAAAGGGTGGGGGAGAAAAGAGGTGCGCCAGTTCCTGGACGGTACGTTCAAGCGCCATCCCGCCATTTCGCCGATCATCAACAGCGAACCGCCCTTCTTCGGATCAAATCATGCGCCGTTCTTCGTGTTGGAACGACGGTAGCACTCAACTCCCTGCTGGTGGGGTGAAGGCTGCTGTGACGTTGTGAATATGGAAATGCACGGAGAAAGACTTGATAATCATATGAAGGCACCTCGTACCAGAGAGCCTTTCAGCTCTCTGGTACGCTTCTAGGAAAGAGCCCAATCTCGCCTAGGAGGTGCCACATGAAAGTGTACACGGGATTAGACCTGCATTCAA
>JAKAHZ010000127.1 GCA_021814615.1 Nitrospirota bacterium
CGCCCAGCTTCTGGAACTTCTGGGGGTCTTTCAGGATCTCGATGATCTCCTGCACCTCCACCTTGGCCTCGTCCATGCCCGCCACTTCATTGAAGGTGATCTTCTTGCTGCTCTCGTTCAGGAGCTTGGCCCGGCTCTTGCCGAAGGACAGCGCCTTGTTGCCGCCCATCTGCATGTTCCGGACGATGAAGAGGAACCAGAAGACCATCAGGATCAGCGGCGCCCAGACCATGAGAAAGTTGTACCATGCCGATTCCTTGACCTGCTCCACATTGATCTTGACCTTCTTGGTGCGGAGGTCCTTCACCACGTCCGCATAATCGAGGGGGAGAACGGTCGTAAAGGACTTTCCGGTGGCGAGGGTCCCCTTGACGTCGGTTCCCTTGATGGTGACGTCGTTCACTTCTCCCTTGTCCACTTTGTCCATGAAATCGCTGAAGGGGATCTGGATCGCGGCGGGGCCGATGGGATTGAACAGGTTGAAGACGAGCACTGATATCACTACGAAGAGCAGGATCAGCGCGATATTCTTATACATAGCACTCACGAGCACAACCTCCTGGAAAACAAGATGAAACGTTGGTTATACTAGCATATTCGCCGGGCAGAGACAACAGCTTTGATCCCTCTTTCTCCTCACTGATTGCGCTCTTCGTGGGGAAGAACGGCGATGTACGGGAGATTGCGGTAGCGGTCCTGGAAATCCAGGCCGTAGCCGACGACGTACTTGTTGGGGATGCGGAATCCCGCGTAATCCGCTTCGATCGGCACCTTGCGCCGGTCGGTCTTGTCCAGGAGCACGCAGACCTTGAGCGACGCCGGCTGCTGGGCGAGCAGCCGCTTCTTGAGGTAATCGATGGTCACCCCGGAATCCATGATGTCCTCGATCAGGAGGACGTCCTTTCCGCGCACATCCTCCTTCATATCCGCCAGGATGTGCACCGGCTGGCCGTCGGGGCTCTTCGATGAGCTCGTGGCGTGGATGAAGTCCATGCGGACCGAGATGCGCAGCGACCGCATGAGGTCGGACATGAAGAACAGCGCGCCTTTCAGGATGCCGATGACCAGCAGGTCCTTCTCCGCGTAATCCGTTGAGATGCGGCCGCCGAGCTCCTGGATCTTGCGCTGGATCTCTTCCCGCGTGAAGAGGGGTTTGCCGAAATCAATGCCTACCATCTTGATGGACCTCCGCTAAAATAACTTGTCAAACGTGAAACGTGAAAGGGGGACTCCGGTCAGGCCGGTATTCCTGAGTTTCACGGTTCACCGTTCAATGATCGTACCGTCACCAGAAGAAGCTGTTTTGTCGCCGGTCCGGCCAGGAACCGCTCGTCGGCCCGGATTCCCACGACCCAGAGGATATCCCGGTCAGCGGCCAAGAGGGGAACCCGGTCACGGTCCGCGCGCGGGATCCTGCCGTCCACGAAGAGGTCCTGGAGTTTCTTGCTCTTGCCGGCCATGCCGGCGGGGTGCAGGCGATCGCCGTCCCTGCGGCTTCGGAGCTGCAAAGGTGGCGTAATCTTATCATAATCGAATGCCGCCTGCCACAGGTAATTTCCCTCTTCCCGTGACGGGGAAGGCATCGCGGCCACTCGGGCGGCGACTTCCAGGGAAAGGGACGGCAGGACCGTTGTGCCGGGAATCTGCAGGGGCACGCAGAACCCCGAAGACGGCTGACGGCGGCGCAGGATGAACGAATCGTACTGCCGTTCGACCTCGAGGTCGGGCGGGAGCGCGATCCTTCGGCCCGTCAGGGCGCGACCCAGAAACTCGAGGATCTCCCGGGTCTGGAGGGACGTGAGGGTGGTGCCTTCCGCAAGACAGCCGACCGCTTTTCGCAATACCCGTCGCTGATAGGCGGGGGCGAGCCCCAGGAATTCGCCGCGGCTGATGATCGTCCGTCCTTTCTCGGTCCGGAGCACGCGGTCAACCGCCGGTGTGACCGCCGCTTCCGCGGCCAGGTCCTCGTCGTGGATCACGCCCGCTTCGGCAGCGAGGGTCTCCACGATGCGCGGATTGAACCGCTCAAGGACCGGAAGGATCTCCTGCCGTACGCGATTCCGGGTGCATACCGGCCGGTCGTTCGAGGGATCGGTGACGAACCGCAGCCCGCGGGCGTCGATATATTCCATGATCTCCCCGCGGGAGACCTCGAGGAGCGGACGGATGAACAGGTCCCGCTTCGGGGGGATGCCGGCGAGGCCGGCGAGGCCGGCGCCCCGGATGAGCCGCATGAGCAGGGTCTCCGCCTGATCATTGGCTGTGTGGCCGAGGGCGATTCGCGTCGCGCCGAAGGACCTTCCGGCCTCTCCCAGGAATGCATACCGAACGTCCCGCGCGCCGGTCTGGACCGAGAGGCCGTGCTCCGCGCAGTAACGGCGCACATCCCGCTTTTCCACGGTTGCCGGGATTCCCCGGTCCTCCGCAAGCCCTGTGACGAAACGCGCCTCTTCCGCCGATTCGCTGCCGCGGAAACCGTGATCCAGGTGCGCCACGTGCAGCGACAGCCCGTATTCCGGGGCAAGCGCAACGAGAATGTCGAGCAGGCAGACGGAATCCGGGCCGCCGGAAACGGCGACAACCACCCGGTCCCCCCGGGATAGCAGGGAGTAACGGAGCAGCGTGCGTCTCACTTTATCCAGGAACAGGGAGATCATGATGCGGCCAGCCTTTGCCGAGCGGTGACGACGGAAACCCTCGAAGCGGATCGATCGCGATGACAATCGTATTATAACAGGAGGAACAACGCTCTGAAACAGCGGGATGCAGAAGAGGGAAAATGGTGGCGGTGCAGGGATTTGAACCCCGGACACAGGGATTATGATTCCCCTGCTCTACCGCTGAGCTACACCGCCACATGCTGGCAGGCCGAAAAACAGGTGCTTACATTACCGGATCATCCGCCCTTTGTCAAGATGAAGGTACGGGAAGGACGGGATCGCCGGTACAAGACTATTCTTTGAACCGCGTCTCTTCCTTCTGGATCTTCTCGATCTCTTCCTTGCGCGTCTTGCACTCGATGCAGTACCGCGCCAGGGGATTTACCTCCAGGCGCTTGATGCTGATCTCGCCGCCGCATTCCTCGCAGAGCCCGTAGGTATCGTTCTGCAGTTTGCGGAAGGCGTCTGCAATGTCCTTGTACTGCTCGTACTTCATTTCGATGATCGAGTAGTCGATGCCCTGGTCCATGTCCTGCGCCGACTGGTCGGCGCTGTCCATGGCCGAATCGATCTTCTGTCCCGCCTCGCGGCTCAGCTTCTGGCCCATGCGCGCCTCGATGCCTTCCACGACCTCCGCGCGCTTCTTGAGCAGGATCTTCTTGAGCTGGTCCTTGCGTTTTCCGATGGCCGATGAAACGGTGCGGGCAGCCGCAGGTGCGGACTTCTTCGCCGCGCGCTTGACCGCCTTCTTGAGCGTCTTTTTCCGAGCGGCCTTTTTGGCCGCAGTTTTCGCCGGCTTCCGGGCTGCTTTTTTTGCCTTCGCTTTTGCTGAAGACTTCTTCTTTGCGCCCTTTTTTACTGCTGCCATGGGTGAAGTTCCTCCTGGTTTTGCGTCGAACGAGGGATTACCTGCGCCGGCAGTCCCTTGAGAACGTCGCTAATTATAGTAAGGCGACCGATGAAATTCAAGATAATTTCTCGTATTCCGGCAGAAAAAATAGCTGTCGCATTCAGGCGGGTTTTGGCGACAACAAAGGGGTATAATTGGTTAAGTCATGGATATTCCGGTACTATTCCCTGGCAGCGGAAAGGAAACGAACATGCATTCCGTGGTGATCTTCGCAGCGATGATCGTTCTGGCGGCCTTTCCGGCGCGGGCAGGAGAACCGATGAACACGCAGATTCCGGAAAACCAGCTCATTGTAACCGTGGATATTGCAGGTTCCTCCCTGAGCGGCGCCGCGACCTTTCCCGTCCGGGAAAAGGCGGAACTGCGGCTCGAAACCGGCGACCTGTCGGTTACCGGCGTTTCACTCAACGGCAGGACCGTGTCTGCCGCAACAGGCGGGGGGCAACTGGTCCTTGTGCCGCAAGAAAGCGGCGCGCTGACGGTGAACTATACCGGCAGGTTCAAGGGAGGCGAGGCGCAAGGGGACCGCAACTTCGGCGTCGTGTCAAGCACGATCGATGAACGGGGCGTCTCGCTCACCGGTCTCTGGTATCCCCGGCCCGGGGGGCTCTCGCGCTGGAAGCTCACCGCCGACCTCCCCGCGGGGTATGAGGCGGTGTCCGAGGGCGAGATAATCACCCGGACGCAGCATGACGGGAAGGCGCGGTTCTCCTTCGATTTTCCCCATCCCGTCGATGCGCTGTCCCTGGTCGCCACCAACCGGTACGAGATCCATCGGGAACGGGCGGGCGCGGTCGAACTGGAGGCGTACTTCTTCCGGGAGGACCGCGGCCTGGCCAAAACCTATCTCCAGGCGGCGAAGAAGTACCTGGAACTGTACGAGAACATGCTCGGGGCCTATCCGTACCGCAGGTTCTCGGTTGTCGAGAATTTTCTGCCCACCGGGTATTCCCTTCCGACCTTCACCCTCCTGGGGCAGGACGTGGTCAGGCTGCCCTTCATCACCGAGACATCGCTGGGCCACGAGATCCTTCACCAGTGGTTCGGGAATTCCGTTTTTATCGACGACCGGGAGGGCAACTGGGCCGAAGGCCTGACCACCTATCTCGCCGATCACTGGTACGAAGAACAGAAAGGCAAGGGATGGGAATACCGCAAACAGATGCTGGTGAACTACGGGGCCTATGTTCATCCCGGCGACGACGCTCCGCTCAGGGAATTCCGCTCCCGGACGGATTTTGCCTCCCGGGCCATCGGTTACGGCAAGGCGGCGATGATCTTTCACCTGCTGCGGAAGACCTATGGCGATGACGTATTTTTCGCGGCCCTCAAGGTGTTCATCGCAGCGCACCGGTTCCAGGAGGCGTCGTGGTCGGATATCCGGGCCGCCTTCGAGAGCAAAACCGGCAAAGACCTCAAGGCCTTCTTCCATTACTGGGTCGATGAAAAAGGGCTTCCGGAGATCACGGTCCAAAATACGGCGGTTCGCCGGAAGGCCGATGCCTTCGAGGTCTCCTTCGATGTGGAGCGCAGGAATACCAGCCTTCCTCTCGCGGTGCCCGTCACGATCTCGTTCCTTCGGGGTGGAACAAAGACCGAGCTGGTGACGATCGATAAGGAAAAGAAGACCGTCCGGCTTGCGGTGAACGAAGAGCCCGCCTCCCTGGCTGTCGATCCCGATTATGACCTGGCCCGGCAGCTCGATCCCGACGAGATGCCTGCCGTGATCGCCCGGCTGATCGGCGAGAAGAAGCCGGTCATCGTGTCTGCAGCATCGCATCCCGAACGCTATGCCGCGGTCATCGATGCGTTCCGGGCCAAGGGCGGGGAGGAAGCGAACGCGGACAAAGTGGCCGAATCGGAGATCCGGAAATCATCGCTCGTTGTGCTGGGCGGCGATAACCCCCTGATCAAACGGCTCTTCGGAACCATGGACAAACAGGAAGGGGGATTCTCGGTGACGATCAGGAAAAACCCCTGGAACAAAAGCAAGGTGGTTGGCATCATAGAATCGACATCGGCGGAAGAAACCGGGGCAGCCTTCGAAAAGATCTTCCACTACGGGAAATACAGCAGCCTGGGTTTCGACAAAGGCAGGAACATCTCCAAAAAAATCGCAGACTCCGACCGCGGCATGTTCTGGGAGCTTCGGTCGGAGCCGCCGGTCCTGGACATGCGCCAGCTCCGTCGCCTTTCCGCCGTGATCGAGGCGGGCGCGGAGAAGCGCATTGTCTATGTGGGAGAGTACCACGACCGGTTCAGCAATCACACCGTGCAGCTCGATGTGCTTCAGGCGCTGCATCGTAAGAATCCCCGTATCGCCGTGGGCATGGAGATGTTCCAGCGGCCCTTCCAGCCCACGCTCGATGAGTATATCAACGGCTCCATCGACGAGAAAGAGTTCCTCCGCCGGTCGGAGTACTTCAAACGATGGGTATTCGATTACAACCTCTATAAACCGATCCTCGATTACTGCCGCTCCGAACGCATCCCCGTCGTTGCCCTGAATCTCCGGAAGGAGATTGTCGAGAAGGTAGCGAGCGGGGGCATGGATTCTCTCTCCGACGAGGAACGGAAAGAGCTTCCGGCGGAGACGGACTTCTCCGACGCTGATTACCGGAGCCGGCTGGAACAGGTCTTCGGCCAGCACAAGGGATCAAAGGACAGGCGCTTTGACTATTTTTACCAGGCCCAGGTGCTGTGGGACGAAACCATGGCCGAGTCGGTGGCGAAGTATCTTGCCGCCAATCCCGACCGCCAGATGGTCGTTCTTGCCGGCGTGGGCCACATTTCCTACGGATCGGGCATCCCGCAGCGCGCCTTCCGAAGGAACGGGCTGCCGTACCTCACGGTGTTGAACGACGGCGACATCGAACCCGGCGTCGCCGACTTCGTTGTGCTCCCGGAGACGCTCGACGGATTGATCGCGCCACGGCTCCTGGCGACGTTCAAGGAAGTGGAGAAACGTCCGGTGATCAGCGATTTCGTGAAGGGCAGCCCGGCAGGGCAGGCGGGGCTCAAGGCGGGCGACGCGGTGATCGCCCTGGACGGCGCGCCGGTTGCGACGGTGGAGGATATCAAGCTCGCGCTCTTTGCCAAGAGCAAGGGAGATACGCTCCTGGTGACGGTTGCGCGGAAGCGTTTTCTCTTTGGCGAAAAGGTGATGACCGTTGAGGTGAAATTGTGACGGGACGGCCGTTCGGTAAACGGCCGAGATGCGGTCAAGGGGCGGCCGGAGAAGCAGTATGAGCCACATCATAGTGAAATTTTTCGGAAAGAGTACTATACGACCATGAGCATGTTCAAGGAAGGCTGCCCCGGCAGCGCAGAGATCAGATCGCCCAAGCCCGAGGAGATCCGGTGCCAGCAGTGCGGTGAACGCATGGAGATCTGGACGGACGAAGCGGATTCGGCCTGCAAGAAGTGCGGCCATGTGAACGTACGGCCCATCGGCACGTCCTGCATCGAATGGTGCGCCTACGCCAAGGATTGCGTGGGAGCCGAGAAGTACGAAAAGCTCATGAAAGCCGCCAAGAAGTAGCCGCGTCGTTTCCCGGACAGCGCTCTCATCGATTCCGGAACCCTCTCTCCCGGATCGTCGGATACCGCCGTCCGTCGTGATTTCCCCAGATCAAAAAAGCAATGTCATTGCCAGCACGCAGAGTATTGCCAGGGCCGGATGGATCGCGCCGTCCCCGCTGCCCTGCGAAGAGGAGGCTTTCCCCGTCGCAGGCATCTCCCGCGACGCCGGCGAAACGGCATCTGCTGCGGTCTGCTGTGCAACAACAGCAGTCGCGGGCGGCTCCTCCGCCTTCCGGGGATGTTGCGCCTCGAAGGACGCAAGGACTGCCGCCGTTTCCGCATGCTGGAAGCGAAGCGCGAGCGCTTCCGCAGAATCGCCGTAGGGTGTTTGCGCGCGGACATCGGCCCCCTTTGTCAGTAATTGATTGACGATCTCGGTACTGCCGGTCCGGGCCGCGATCAGGAGGGGCGTGTTGCCGTCCTTGTCGCGCACGGCTATCGACGCCCGGTAGTTGAGCAGGATTTCGGCGATGTCCGGCTTGTTCAGCTCGCAGGCCTGCATGAGCGGCGTCATGCCCCGCGTGTCCCTGAGGTCGGGATCAGCCCCGCTGCTGAGAAGAAGCGAGGCGAACTCGGAGTTGCCGTTCGTCACGGCGAGCCTCAGAGGCGAGTCGCCGTCCACGTCCTGCGCGTTCACGTCTGCGCCGTTCCCGATCAGGAACTTTACGGCGTACGTCTGGTCGCCCCGCACGGCAAGGATGAGCGCGGTGTAGCCGCGCATGTTCTTGCCGTTCACGTCAGCCCCCCGCGCAAGCAGGTTCTGCATGTTCGAGAGTTCGCCGTTCGCCGATGCCTGCCGCAGGAGATACTCCTTGTCTTCCTCGACGGCCGAGGATTCGGCCGGGACTGCGGCCGAAAACAGGAAAACCAGGATGACCGGAATGAACGCCGTTCGTATCATCGAAGGATCTCCTTTCCCGGATGGTTCCCCGCGTTGGAACCGCCCGGCGGCATCGGCATATCCGACGCCGGGTGCATATACTGCGATTGTAGAATAGGAATGGGAAAATGGCAAAGAAAATTTGTCGAAAAAGTGGTGCGCAACTCTGCATCACTGCACCAGGAGGAGACCGCAGGCGCGAACAGGGGAGGACGCAACCAGACGTGAATGCGGTCCTCTCCAACTGCCGAAGCGCCGGAAATCCCTTGCTTTGTCAGCATCTTTGTTTTATTATTGTGCGGCCGAAGAGCATCGTCGGCTGATCGACATCACTACCTAAGAAACGGGAACGAGGAGGATGACTGTGGTAAAGGTGAATCAGGAAGAACTGGCGGCACAAATCGGCAAGCTGAAGGAAAAGACGAAGGCGGCGAAGGAAAAGGCCGGCGGCAAGACCTCCGACCCCACCTACCGCACGGCGCGCAAGAAAGTGAAGCGCGCGCAGCGCAAGCTTCGCACCGCAAAGTCCTACAAGGCTGCCGGGACGAAGAAGAAGGAAGAGGCCGCAGCGTCCTAGGCATCCGGGACATCATGAGGCGGATCTCTCTCCTGGCAGTTGTCGCCGCGGTCGCGCTCCTGGCGGCTTGCGCGGAAAAGGCTCCGCCGGCTCCGGCACCGGAGCTGCCGCCTGCGCCGCCGGCGGTCGTGACGGCGCCCACGGTTTCCGCCGCACCGCCGACGCCTCCCGCGGGAACGATCTTTCGGGAAGCGGGGATCGCGTCGTGGTACGGCAGGG
>JAKAHZ010000018.1 GCA_021814615.1 Nitrospirota bacterium
AGGAACGTCGTCAGCACCTCGCCGATGGACGGTTTCGACGCCACTTCGGTCGGCGTGATCTCGTGGATCACCACGTTCTCCGCCGTGAGTTCTGCGCCGGGGCTGACCAGATGGTAGTACACATCGCCGATCCCGATCGCGCCGCCCGTCATATGCACGGCGCCGATGGAAATGATGCCGTCCTTCACGTCATCCAGGCCGGTCAACTCCGTGTCGATGACCGCAAACTCCGTTGTTGCTATAGGCGCCTTCGCGTCAATGAACGGCGCTGCGGCGCTTCTGGTGAACCAGCCGAACATGGCGCATCCTTCCCCGGCGGACCGTTCCTCACCAGATCATGGACTTGTACCGCTCGATGATCAGATCCTGGACCTTCTCGATCAGATGGAAGGCTTCCTTGATGGACCGCCGTTCCAGATTGCTCAGCAGGTCGGGGTTGATGAAATTATCCGGCATCTTCTCCTGGCTAAGTTGGGCATACTGATGATGGATGCGCAACAGCATCATGAACTCGAAGGCATGCTCGAACTCGTCGGCGTAATCCTTGACGATCGTGTGCACGTTGCGCAGCGAGTTGATCCGCTCGAGCGTCGGGGTCTCTCCGATGCCCCGTTCGAGGGAGAAGAGCCTCACCATGTCGACCAGCGGTGCCAGTCCCTTGATCTTCAGGTTCAGCTCGTCCTTGTGCGCCCCGTCCTTCTCCACGACAAAGGATTTCAGGAACCCGATGGGCGGCGTGTTCTTGATCGCCAGGTTCGCGATATGGCCGAGAAACACCTTCTGGTCCTTCACCAGGTTGAGCAGGTGGTCGCGCAGCCCCTCGGCAAGCGACGCCTCTCCGGCAAGCGGGCGGAAATCGAAAAAGGCGACGCAGTGGATGAGCGCCTCCGGCGTGGGCTCGTCGACCCAGTGCGTGAAATACCGTTTCCAGACCCGGAGCGGCTGGTTCCATTGAGGGTTGCTGGCCATGTAGTTCGCCGGGCAGGGCGGGAAACCGCACTTGACCAGGCCGTCCTGGACGAAGCGTGCGAAGGTCGCGAAATAGGCCTTTGCCGCCTCCTCGACGGCCGGATCGGGATCCGTATAGATGATCGCGTTGTCCTGGTCGGTCTTGAAGGTCTGCTCCTTGCGGCCCTCGCTCCCGAACCCGATCCAGCAATAGGGAACGGGCGGATGCCCGAACCGTTTCTCCGCGATTTCCAGCACCTTGCGCACGATGCGGTCGTTCAGTTCCGTGATGACCTTGGTGATGTTGCTGGCCTTGGCCCCTTCCTTGAGCAGCAGCCCGATGATGCCGTTGATCTTGGACGACACGGGCGCCAGGCCTTCGAGGGTCTGCTGGCTCTCGATGTCCTTGGTCAGGGACAGCGGCGAGGTCCCCTGCAGAATCATGAGGTCGTGGTTCGTCAGCACGCCGGCCAACGCACCGTCCCTGATCACGATAATGTGGTGGATGTTGTACCGGATCATCTTGAGGACGGCCTCGAAGCAATAGTCGCGGCTGTCCACACGGATGAGCGTCGTCGTCATGATGGTCATGACCGGGTCGCCGACATCCCTCCCGCGGGCCACCACCTTGTCGCGGAGGTCGCGGTCGGTAACGATGCCGGCAGGCAGGTTGTTCCGGTCCATGATGACCAGCGAGCTCACCCGGTTCTCGGCCATGATCTGGGCAGCTTCCCGGATCGTCACGTCCTCCTGCGCGGTAACGACTTCCTTGATCCCCATGTCGCCCACGCGGGTCGTGAAAAGCAAGCGATCGCTGCCGCCGTAGAAAATGGTCCGGTCCTGCATCTCCCGGTAGGTCTTGTCGATATACCGGGTGATGTGGGACTTGAGAAAATGCTCCGTAAACGCGAGCCGGGAATCGAGCAGTTTGATCACCATCTCCTTGCCCAGGAGATAGCAGATCGTGTCCTCCACCGCCGTGACATTGGAGCGGACGCGGTCCTTGCCGACCATGGACAGGAATCCGAAGGTCTCTCCTTCGCCGCGATAGTCGATCACGACTTCGTCGCCGTTCTCGGAGCGAAGAGAGATTTTGATCCCTCCCTTTTTGATGATCCGGAGAGCCTCGCTCGGCGGACCGTCCTGCTCCATGATCACCGTATCCTTGGGATAGAATTCCATGGACAGGTTCCGGGCAACCGCATGGATGTCGGTTTCTTCGAGAAACTGAAAGGGCGGGACGTTCTTCAGGAAATTGATCACGTCCTCGATGATCATGTGGGAATTTGACGTCCCGTTTTTCATAGCTGCTTAGAAACCAAGCAAATACGATACCAGCGGGGTATTTTTAGGGTAGTGAGGGAAAGAATTTATCGCACCGCTCTCACGTATCATTGCAGAGGTTCAATTGCCACGCTGCAACGCAAAACGACGACCCCGAAAAGACACTTTATATTCAAATAATTACCGGGATGCGAGCGAAAAAGGTCTTTGCAGTATGAGGGCGATAACAGGACCTGGAGATTCGGAAAAGAACGAGACTTTCGAGGATGAAGATAAACTTTGAATTATCAAATAGAATTAAATTACGGAAGCGCAGTTACCAATCGTAATTTTCCGCATGTTACCGTGATACAAAGGGTAACTGTGTTCGGAAGGGCTTGTTTTCCCGTTACTGTTTGAGGAGAAGTACCTGGGACCCTGGCTCAAGGACAAAGAAGAGAGCATCCATATCTTTCGTTTTCAGGAGAACAAGGGGGCTTCCCTTGCCGGGTTTGTCCGTGGGGACGGAAGTCTTTGGCTTTCTGGCAATGACCAGAGGCGGGTTGGAGAACAGAAGCTGCCGTTTTTTGGATGATCCGTCTGTTTTCTCCGAGACCGTATAGATGCCGGGTTTCATCCGTTTGCCGCCGGCTTTGCGCGTATCGAAATCAAAGGTCCGCAGGATCCGGTTCCGGTATTTCAGCGTACCCTTCCTTTTTTTCAGGTCCAGCAGCACATATTTTGAATCGCTCGCAAGCAGGGCCTTTTGCTTGATAAGAAGGTCCTCTTCGAATCTCAATTCGTCGATGCGCTCCCGCAGTTTATGCTCGCGAAGGATGAGCGATTGACGCTCTTCGCCGGCAGGATCGGTCATCTCCGCGCCTGCGCTTGCCTGGCCGCAGAGCACCGCAAGCGCCAGAAAAACTCCCCTCACCCATGCCCGTCTTTTCTGTGTTCCGTCGTTCATGATCAATAAATGTAGACCTTGGTCCCGATCGGGACGATTTTGTGCAGCGTTTCAAGGTCCTTGTCTCCCACGGAAATGCAACCGTGAGTGAAATGGGTGCCCAGAAGCTCCTTGTATTTCGTGCCGTGAATCTTGTACCCGTTTCCGAGCAGCAGAGCATACTTGCCCAGCACCTCCCGGACGATCCGGTCGGGATCGTTGGGCGGCGGCACCGGCATGTTTTCCTCCACATAGGACCAGTCCGGCCTGATCCAGACGGGATTGCGTTCCTTGCCGAGCACGGTCAGGGATCCCGTGGGGCTCTCGAAGAACCAGTTCCTCCCCGTCTCTTCTTCGATATAATTGCGGCTGCCTGTCCCCACCACCGCGGTCAGAAGCACCTTGTCCGCCCGGCGCAGGGAGAGACGGTTGTTCACCGTATCCACAACGATGTACGTATCGTCGGTGTCGAGCGCGGTAATCATGCTTCGCAATCCCCGGTTCTGCTGCTCCAGTTCAGAAACCTCGGTCTCGAGCCTTGCGACGGTGGCGCGCAGGGAATCGAGGGACGAGTCATCAGCGGAAACGAGGGCCGCAGGAAAGAGGAGCAGAACCGCGAAGAAAAACCAGGAGACATACGGTGACGCGAATCTTTTCTCTTTCGGCGACTTATTGATATCTCGGAACATAAACGGTGTCCTTATATCTTTTCTCAACTGAATGGGTATTCGGCATGACGATCAAACGATATTGCCACCCTTCTTGTTTGCCCGAAGAAGGGTGGCGCCCAAGAAGGGCACCCAGCGAAAATCCTTCACGGCAGACTCGGTCGTCCTCGGTACATTTCGGAAACTCGCCCTCCGGGCTCAGACAATCCGAAATGTTTAACCCTCGTCCTCGGTCGCCTGCCTAGATTTTCGCATGGGGATTACCACAAGCTCGATACGTTAGACCTCTAACGCCAGCAGTAACTCTTTACTCTTTAATCCCTACAGCTGACATATTCGCGCCTTTGTGCCTTCGTGGCAAATGGTTCTTCCCGTCAGAGAAATATCTTTCCCGGGTTCAGGATATTATTCGGATCGAAAGCCTTCTTGATGTTTCGCATCACGGCGATGGCGTCAGGCCCGATCTCGAGCGGCAGATAGGCCGCCTTGGCGAGCCCAATGCCATGCTCGCCGGTAATGCTTCCCTGCAGTCTGACGACGGCCTCGAAGATCTCCCGCACCGCCTGCTCCGCCTTCGGCCGCTCCTCTTCCTCGTGCATTACATTGACATGGATGTTCCCGTCGCCCGCATGGCCGAAATTGACGATCAGGAGACCGTACTTGTTCCCAATGGCTGCGATCCGTTGCAGCATCTCCGGGATCCGGCTCACCGGCACGACGATATCCTCGTTCAGTTTCTTCGGTTTGAGCGCGTACAAGGCGGGAGAGATGGACTTCCTGAGCTTCCAGATCCGCTGCTGTTCTTCCGGGGTTGCCGCACGGATGGTACGCACTGCCCCGGCCTCGCGGCAAAGCGCTTCGATCGTGTCGATCTCCCGGTCGGCCGATAACGCGGGGCCGTCTGTCTCGATCAGGAGCATGCTTCCTGCCCCGCCGGACAGATCGATGGCCAGATGACTTTCAGCCGCCTGCAGGGCGCCGCGGTCTACGAACTCGAGGGCCCGGGGGATGATGCGGCGTCCCGCGATCAAGGGCAGGACCGCGATCGCCCGTTCCGCATCGGGAAAGAACGCCGCCACCGTCCTGACCGCTTCGGGAAGGGGCAGGAGCCGGAGAACGATCTCGGTGACCACGCCGAGCGTCCCTTCCGATCCCACGAAGAGCCGTGTCAGGTCATAGCCCGCCACGCTCTTGAATGTCCGGGCGCCGGTGCGGATGATCCTGCCCGAGGGAAGCGCCACCTCGAGGCCCAGGACGTAATCGCGGGTCACGCCGTATTTCACCGCCCGGAGCCCGCCGGCGCACTCGGCCACGTTGCCGCCGATGGTGCAGAAGGCGCTGCTTGCCGGATCGGGCGGATAGAAGAGCCCCCGCTTTTCCGCCTCCCGCTGCAGGTCGCCGGTGATCACGCCGGGCTCGACCACGGCGATGCGGTCCGCTTCATCGATCTCCCGGATGCTGCTCATCCGTTCGAAGGAAAGGACCACGCCGCCTTCAGACGGCACGGAGCCGCCGGACATGCCGGTGCCCGCGCCGCGCGGCACGACAGGCACCCGCTCGCGATCCGCCGCCTCCAGGACACGGGCGACCTCGCGGGCGGCAGCGGGCCGCGCCACGGCCCAGGGCCGGCCCGGACTCCGCGTTGCGTCGTAGGCGTAGACGGTGAGCTCTTCCGGTTCGGTGAGCAGGTTTTCGGTGCCGACGATGGACCGCAGTTCCTTGACGAAGGCGGGTTTAAGCATACACGCTGTAGTCGATATGGGGAAAGATGTTGTCGGCGTATTCTATATCGCCGAGCCATCGTTCGTCAATGCGATTCCCCTTGATATCGTCGTACAGCCGCGTGAAGCGGAGAACATGATCCTGGGTGCGCTTCACCGCGTATTCCACATGGCTGCCGGTCTTCATGATGAAGGCCCAGTCCGAGCTCTGCGCCAGGAGAAGCTCCCGCGCAGCCTGGTTCAGCGCCCGCCGGAGCACACCGTCGGCGTTCGGGAAGGACCGCGCCAGCTCCGTCATCCTGTCCGCAGCCTTGTGGAGATGGCGGTAGATCCAGTCGTTCGATCCGTTCAGCCAGAACTCCGCGTATCCCTTGTATCCCCAGCTGGACTGCGACGGCCTGACCACCTGGCAACGCGGGTACTCGGCAAGGTATTCCGTCGGCGTAGTCAGCTTCACGGTCTGCTGGTCGTAGGCGATCTTCCGGAAGAGGAAGTTCAGCCAGTCCGGCCCCTCGAACCACCAGTGGCCGTAGAGCTCGGCGTCGTAGGGCGCCACGATGACCGGTTTCCGGTCCCGGATGATCCCGGCAAGCCACTCGACCTGCCTTTCCCGGTTGAACAGGAAGTTCCCGGCATGTTCTGCGGCCCGTTCGAGCGCCCAGTGGCGGATATAGGGGTCCTTGTGGTTCGTCTTGCCGGTGATCTTGAAATACTTGATGCCCAGGTTCACCCGCACGCCGTCGGGATGGAGGTAGGGCTTGATATACTCGTAATCCAGGTCGAATCCCACGTCGCGGTAGAATTCACGGTAGTTGAAGTCCCCCGGATACCCTTCCTTCGAGCTCCAGACCTGCTTGGACGACTCCACATCCCTGCCGAAAGCGGCCACCCCGGAACGGCAGAAGACAGGAGCGAAGACGCCGTACTTGGGCCGGGGCGCAGCGTGATAGATGCCGTGGGAATCGGTGAAAAAGAAGCGGATGCCGTGTTCCTTCAGCAGCTCGTCGAGCCCTTCGTAGTAGCCGCATTCGGGGAGCCAGATCCCCTTGGGCGGCCTGCCCAGGTGGCGCGTATGCTGGTCAACGGCCACGGCAATCTGCGCGCGCACCGCGTTCCGGTTGACCATGAGCGGAAGGAAGCCGTGGGTTGCTCCGCAGGTGATGATCTCCATCTTGCCGAGGTCCTGGAATTTCTTGAAGGCGCTCACCAGGTTCTGCCCGTATTTCTCCTCGAACACGTAGCGCGCGTTCCGGAACATGTCGCGGTACATTTCCGCGAGAGGGCGGAACTCCGGCTGGTTCCTCGTCCGTTCCACTTCCTTCTCGGCAAGCTCGATCAGCTTGTTGATGTGACGGACATACCGGTGCTGGAGCAGCGGATCGGTCAGCATGGCGATGAGCGTCGGCGTCAGGCTCATGGTGATCCGGAACTCCACGCCGTCATTGATCAGGCCGTCGAACACATTGATCAGCGGAATATAGGTTTCCGTGATCGCTTCGTAGAGCCAGTCCTCTTCGAGGAACTGGTCGTGCTCGGGATGGCGCACGAAGGGCAGATGGGTATGCAGTACCATCGCCAGATAGCCTTGAGCCATACAACCTCCGGGAGGGCGTCGGCATTGCCGCTGCGGCCGGGAAATAACGGCCCTGCGGGTGTGCCGACTGCAACGATTTCACCGGCGGCGCCGGGGCCGACGGTCATCACTTTTCTTTCGTGGAATCTTCCTGCGGGGGATACGGATTACGGCGGCATCCCCTAAAAAGAAAAGTCCATCCCGCCGGGATGGACTCTCCGTGGACCGAAGCTCGTTGCAGTGCTGCGGGATCAGCGTCCCTGTTTCCGGCTGCGGCCGGAGAGGGATGCCGACGAAATATCCATGAGCCGCCGAAGGCGGAGCAGTTCCTGCACCTGCTGCGACTGCGCCGACTGGCCGCCCGCGATCCACCCGGGGATGCCGTAGAGCTTCACGAAATCCTCTTCGATGCTCATCCATTCCTCGTCGAGGACATCCGAGACTTCGCCCGACGGCATGCTCATGGCGTTCGAACGGGCAAGTACGAGGAACCTACCATCGGACGTCCGCAGTCCGATATCGGCGCAGAACGACCTGCCCGGACGCTGCAGGTTGAAATACCAGCTTCCCACGTGTTCATATACATCCTGGTCAAAATAGGCCGTTGCGTTGGAGCCGTCGAAATGCACGCCCGTAATGTCGTAGACCCGCACACAGAGCCTGCTGTCATGCCCCAGGAGCGCGCGTTCCCGATCGATCCGTTCCTGCGGTATCTCCCAGTAGGCAAAGGCATATTCGGGATCGCGCGGCAGCATGATGATCCGCTCTTCACCGTACTCGCCGGGCAAAGACGCGCCCGTTTCCAGGGCGGCGAATTCAGGAGAGCCGGTAAAGAACTTGGCTACCGATACCTGCTCCTGCTCTGCCAGCGGCTCGGTAGCCGGGATCTTCACCCGGCGCTGCGGTTCCTTTGCCGCAGCGGCTTTCAGGGGAGCCTCGAGAACGGGTTTTGCCCGACGGGCTGCCGGCTTCGCTGCTGCGGCCTTCTTTTTTACCGCTTTCTTCGCAGGAGCGGTTTTTGCTTTTGAGGCAGCGGGCTTCGCCGATTTGGCTGCCTTGACCTTGGCTTTCGCGGCCGTCTTTGCCGGTTTCGCCCCGTTGGATTTCGACAGAAGACCGATCAAATCAGTCTTCGTGGAACCTGCCGGCACGGTTATTTTTTTCTTCTTCGCCATTGCCTTGAGCTCGGCAACGGTCTTTAACTGAAGCGATGAATTGGCCATAATCATCATCCTCTCTCGGTTTTTACTATATCACAAAATCCTTGCATGTCAAACCGTTGGCCCCTTTTCGCCCCTTTTTCCCGCCGAAGTTGTCCTTGCCCCTCCGACTCGTATCTGTTACAGTATCCTTCAGGAATGATGAACTATCTGATCATCGGTACCGGCGGTTTCCTGGGCGCCATCGTTCGGTATGCGGTAGGCCTCTGGATCGGCCAGCGATGGGGAAGGACCTTCCCCCTGGGCACGCTGGTCATCAATGTGAGCGGCAGCTTCCTGATCGGGCTGCTCATGCCGCTCCTGACCGAACGGCTCATCGTGAACCCTCAATGGCGGCTGCTGCTGGTGGTCGGATTCCTGGGCGCCTACACGACCTTTTCGACCTTTGAATACGAGACCGGCGCCCTGCTGAATGACGGCGAATGGCTCTATGCCGGAGCGAACATCGTCCTGAGCGTGGTCGTCGGATTTGTCGCGCTTAAAGCCGGCGACATCCTCGCGAAACTCGTGTAATCTCCGTCCGAAGGAGGCAACCATGTTGATCCAGGGACCGGCAAAGAAGCTGACCGTCTACCTTGACGAGAACGAGAAGGTCCACGGCAAACCACTCTTCGAGGTCATCCTGGACATTCTCTTCCGCCACAAGGCCGCCGGAGCGAGCGTCTTTCGCGGCATTGAGGGATACGGCGCAAGCCGCGCGATGCACACAGCCAAGATTCTGGAGCTTTCCACCACCCTGCCGGTCAAGATCGAGGTCGTTGATACGGAAGAAAAGATCGATGCATTATTGTTGGAGATCACTCCCATTGTTCACAAGGGACTGATCGAGGTGAATGATACGAAAGTCATCAAGAGCGGCTCGGGAAAGGCCTGACCGGGGGTTATGCCCGAACCGTATAGCGGCATGCCATGAGCGCCACCGGCGGCAAGACCAGGGATTTCCATAATCGTCCCTTCGACAAGCTGAAAAAGAAGCTGGAACAGGCGAAACCTGCGCCGCAGATCCTCCCGCCACCCCCTCCCCCCACCGACGAAGACCTCTTCGAGAACGCCATGAGCGACGTGCTGGAGATCCCGGAGTTCCGGTTTCTTCCCTGCGCCCACGGCATGCGTCGTTCCGCGCCTTCCCGGGAACGGCACGACCCTGACATCGACGCCCTTTCGCTCCTCGAGCAAATCGCCGCAGGCAAGGAGCCGATCAATCTCTCGGACACGCAGGAATACATCGAATGGACGAATCCTGCGGTGAGCGAGGACTTGACGAAGGACCTGCATGCCGGGAAATTCTCGGTTCAGGGCATGATCGATCTGCACGGATTCACCGGAGATGCGGTGAACGAGGAATTGGACGTTTTCCTGGCGGAAGCATTCACCCGAAGGTGGCGGTGCGTCAAGATCATTCACGGACGGGGGCTTCGATCCGTTCGCGGGCCGGTGCTCAAGGATGCGGTGGTCAAGAGGCTTTTGGGTCGGTACCGCGCATCGATCATCGCCTTTGTGAGCGCACGGCAATGCGACGGCGGGTTGGGGGCATTGTATGTACTTCTGGGATTGAAATGAACTTTGAAGAAGATTCTTAGATTCTCTGTTCTCTGTTCTCTGTTCTCTGTTCTCTGTTCTCTGTTCTCTGTTCTCTGTTCTCTGTTCTCTGTTCTCTGTTTTCTATGCTCTCAATTTCTATTCTCTATTTTCTATTCTCTGTTCACTATTCTCTATTTTCTGTTCATTCCTTCCACCCATAGGCGCCGATGAGCGGAACGAATACGACGGGTACACTCAAGGTCCTGACAACGCCCTTGTCGGTCTTCACCACCTTGACGAGGTCCTGGCTGTACCGGTCGCCCACGGGGATCACCAGCCGCCCCCCGTCTTTCAGCTGCTCCACCAGCGGCTGCGGAACATCGGGCGAAGCAGCGGTCACGATGATGACGTCAAAGGGAGACATTTCCTTCCACCCGTAGGTCCCGTCGAAGATCTTCAGCGCCACCTTCGTATAACCCAGCCGGTCGAGCGTCTGACGGGCGCGGTCTGCCAGCGGCTTGATCCGCTCGACGGTGAAAACCTTTTCGCATAGCTCCGCGAGGATCGCCGCCTGATACCCGGAGCCGGTCCCGATCTCGAGCACCCGCTCCGTTCCCGTGAGCCCCAGCATCTCGGTCATGAGCGCGACGATGTAGGGCTGGGAAATGGTCTGTCCTTCGCCGATCGGCATGGCATGATCGCCGTAGGCCTGGGCCTCCAGCGCAGCGGGCATGAACTCGTGACGCTGCACCTTGCGAAAGGCTGCAAGCACTCGGGGATCGCGCACGCCCCTGCCCGCGATCTGCTCGTCCACCATGCGGTTCCGTTCTTCAACAAGATCGCTCACGCTTCATCCTCTTGCGGCGCGGGGCGCTGGTAGGCAAGCTGCTCAACCTGCTTTATGCGGCCAAAGGCGGCATAGTCGGTCATGTCGAGATGGAGCGGCGTGATCGAGACCCGCCCCTTGTCGATGGCGTCGAAATCCGTTCCCTCGGCGCATTCCCACTCCGGCTCGCCGCCGCCGATCCAGTAATATTTCTTGCCCCGCGGATCGATGCGCTCCACGGTCATCTGATGATAGATGCGTTTGCCCAGACGCGTGATGCTGGTCCCGCGAATATCCGATGTCGGCAGGTTCGGCACGTTCACGTTCAAGAGCGTGCCTTCCGCCTCTCCTTCCGAAAGCACATGGCGCGCGATCTGGACAGCCACCTCGGCAGCTTCGGCAAAGCGGAAGTTCTCGCGAGCGGCAAGGGAAACGGCAATCGACGGGATGCCCAGGATCCGGGCCTCCATGGCTCCGGCAACGGTGCCGGAATAGGTGACGTCGTCGCCCATGTTCGGCCCCTTGTTGATGCCCGAGACGACCAGCTTCGGCGTCTCGCCCAACAGCCCTTTGACCGCGATGTTCACGCAGTCCGTGGGTGTGCCGTTCACGCTGTACACGTCGGGTTTCAATTGTTCGATCAGGAGCGGCCGGTGGAGCGTCATGGAATGGCCCGCAGCGCTCCGCTCGCGGTCCGGCGCCACAATGACCACGCGGTCGAGTTCGCGCAGCCGCTTCGCGAGGATCTGGATGCCCGGCGAGTACACGCCGTCGTCATTGGTGACCAGGATCATGAGGAACCTTTCTCGATCATTAATGGCCTCAAAATAGAAACGACATAAATAGCCGTCATTCCCGAGGCTTTAATCGGGAAGCTGGTGTTAAACCATATCCCCGATAGATACATTCGGGGATGACAATCCAGGAAATGCAAACAGGGTCGAGTACAGTGATGATTCGATTTTAGTACGAGCTGCTTTGGCCCACGCGGTTATGATTTTACTCTACCACGAGAACCATTGCCACTGCATTTTCCTTCTAAAATCAATCGATTTTCTTCTTCGCTGTTCCCTCTATGCCCCCAAGGCAGCCGTATTATTGGCCGGAGCACGTAGCGTCCTGTGCTTGTCCAGAAATGCGATACCAGGAATCGACATCCTCAGCATTGCGATAAATAGAAAAAGCCCATAACTCAGATGAGTTATGGGCTTCGATGAAATGGTCGGGGCGAGCCGATTTGAACGGCCGACCACTCGCACCCCAAGCGAGTACGCTACCAGGCTGCGCCACGCCCCGATTATTTTGTATTAGTACACTTCTCCGCGGATACGATCCATCCGAAGGACATCCGGATCACTTCAACAACTCGATAAGCTCCCGAATCTCTTTCTTTGCTGCTTCAATGACGGAATCCGCGTCCCTTCCGCCCTTGCCCCGCAGCTTCTTCTTCGCTCCCGTGATCGTGAATCCGTCCCGGTAGAGAAGTTCCTTCACCTGCAGGATATTTTCGAGGTCCTTCCTCGTGTACAAACGCTGGCCGGACTTCCGTTTCTCGGGCCGGAGATGGGGAAATTCCGTTTCCCAGTATCGCAGGATGTAGGGTTCGAGGCCCGTGATCCTGCTGATCTCGCCGATCCGGTAAAAAAGCTTACTCGGCAGGTGGTGTGGCGACGGCGTCAGCGGGGGCTGTCTCAATGACATGGTCCTTGAAGATCATGCTCGGCCGGAAGCTTACGACGCTCCGCGGAGTGATCTCGATCTCCTGGCCCGTCTTGGGGTTCCTTCCCTTGCGGGATCGCTTTTTCCGCACAACAAAATTGCCGAAACCCGATAGTTTGACCGTTTCGCCCTGTTTCAGGGTCTGCTTGACGGTGTCCAGAATCATCTCTACCAGTTCTTCGGCGTCCTGCTTCGGCAGGCCAACCTTGTCAAAGACCTCTGAGATGATGTCTGCCTTGGTCATAACCACCTCCCGAACGAGCGGTACTATAGAGCATAACTGTTTCAAAGTCAAGGGGAAATTAAGACCATTTCAGTGCCGGAGAACCACAGTATTTGTTTCTTTCATATCAGTCCCCTTAAGTTAAATCACCTCGGTCAAAAATATAGTCTAGGCATTTAACGCAGAAACGCCGTGCTTCTCTTGGGTACATACCGACAAGATGTTGATTCATAAGGAATCATAGCAGATCAGCGCGACCGGCGTTGCGAATATTCCTTTTTTTATGCGCACTTCAACCGTGTATGGATGAGAACGGCCAAAACAGAAATATTTCTTGCGTACAGCCCAGATTTGATATACATTTCTGCTGGTATCTGATCCCGCGCCAAGGAGGAATTCCATGCCTCAGTTGGTCCCCGTGTCGAGCGTCGAATCGCTGGAAAAGCTCAAGACCTACATCAATGAGCTCTTCGAAAAGGGAAAATACGAAGAGCTGTCCCAGGCCATCGGAATGCACTCGATCCTGATCGATCCCGAGCACACGATCGGCGATCAGAACGAACTGTACGGGCTTGCGCTGAACCTGATCAAGAACAGGGTGCGGAAGGAAATCCCGGCTGTCTACGCTTCCTGGCTCACGTCGTTCCCTGCCCTTCTCTCCGGCCTAGTGAGCAGAAAAGAGATCATAGCGGACGAGGCGTCACAGACCGTGCTCGCATCCTATCACGACGCCTACGGCCACTTCACATCGCTCGACGCCTTCTATGCATGGGCCCTCGACGACCGCCGCCTCACGCTCGGCAAGATCGTCCAGTACATCATGAAGACCGTGGAGCTGAAGCGCTCCTAGAGCAAAGCCTCCATCACCTGGTCCACCGAGATCGCTTCCATGCACCTGACCGTCTCGTAGGGGCAAGCGCGGCTGAAGCAGGGCGAGCAGTCCAGCCCGGCGCGGATCACCGTATGCCGGATCCCGTAGGGGCCGGTCCTGCCGGTCGAGGTCGGTCCGAAGAGCGCCACAACTCTCGCTCCCGCGGCAGCGGCAAGGTGCATCGGCCCGGTATCCGTGGTGATGAAAACCTCCGACAGGGAAGCCAGCGCTGCCAGCTCCTTAAGCGTTGTGTTTCCTGTCCAGTCGATGGCCTTTCCCTTCATCCGTTCCCTGATCCGCGACGTCACCTCGCGGTCAGCCGGTGCTCCGGTAAAGATGACCACTGCGTTCCGGTCCTCGATCAGCCGGTCGGCGAGCTCCGCGAACTTCTCTTCCTGCCATAATTTCGTTTTCCACCGGGCCACCGGATTCATCACCACGATGCGCCTGCCCGTTCCCGCCGTTTCCTTGATCCGCTCCAGGATGGCAGACCGCTCCGCCTCGATCGGAAGACTACAGGACGGAGCGGGATCGCCGGCGCCGAGGTAACGGGCCACATCAAGATACCGGTCCAGGGCGTGCCGTTCGATGTCATAAGCGGGCAGGCGCTCGTTCAGGAATAGATAAGCAAGCTCGCGCGTCCGGTCGAATCCGATCTTCCTCCGCGCCCGTGCGCAACCCATGACGAGCCCGCTCTTGAGCAGACCCTGGAAATCGACGGCAATATCATATTCCCGGGACCGGAGCTCCTTCGTAAAGGCGCGCATTTCCCTGAGCGCTGCGAAGAACGTCGCAGGCCGCCGAAGCATTCCCAGCCAGGTCTTCCGGCGTGAAACGATGACACTGCGCAGCAAGGGATGCCCTTCCAGGATGCCGGCGGCGGCTTCTTCGACGACCCAGTCGATCTCGCTCTCCGGAAAGGCCTTCTTGATCGCTTCGAGAGCGGGCATCGTCAGCACCACATCGCCGATGGCTGACAGTTTGACGAAAAGAATCCTGATCATGGCTCGGAAATCATAATACATCGCCCCCGCCCCGTCAACGAAGAAAGCGGGCGGCTGAGAGCCTATTGTTGTTTTGCGCAGAATGTGGTACAAACGGAAGAATGAAAGGGATCACAAGTATCGCGCTGCTCGCGCTGCTCCTGGCCGGGAGCCTGTTCCGCAACGCGGTTTGGGACACCGAGGGGGGAATCTGGGAAGACACGATCAGGAAATCGCCGCGAAAAGCGCGCGCCTACAATGAACTCGGCCTCCACGAACTCAACGCGGGGCGGAACGAGTACGCCTATCGCCTTCTGAGCAGATCCCTCGAACTGAATCCCTACCAGGGCGAGGTATACGTGAATCTCGCGCTGGCGCTGGAACATCTGGATCGCATCGACGAAGCGATCAAAGTCTACGAGCAGGCGATCTCCTTTCAACCCGATGATCCGACGCCCTATTACAACCTCGGGGTCCTCGCTTACCGGGTGCGGCATGACCGGAACCGGGCCTTAACCTACTTTTTGCAAGCACGGGACCGGAATCCCGAGGAACCGGATGTGCATCACTTTCTGAGCAGAATTTACGCGGAAAAGGGCGAGGAAAACCGGTCGCGAGAAGAAGAAACTCTCTATCGGCAGTTAAAACCCTGAAGCCGGAGCGGAGAATCAAGAATGCAGGAAATCGTCAGGAGTTGGATCGGGGTGAGGAATAGGTGAATTCGTTGCAACCTTCGCAGGAAAAGCCGCCCCGGTCGCCCAATTCCCGCCTCCTGAGGTCGCAAAGGTGCTTCGATACCCGGTCATCGAACATCATACAGTAGATGACTCTGGCCTGGTCGGAATTGCCTGTCTGCTTGTCCATGGAATCAAGCGAATCAGCCATACTTGAATTTATAAAATGCAAATGCAATACCAGCGCTGGAAAAAGCCATTTTCAGCGAAATGAGCAGCTTCAAACGATTTTTTTTATCATTTTTACCCAACGAAAGTATGTTTTACCGTCAAAAGAGAGGTTAATTAATTTATAAAGTTTCCTTACACCACGAAGAAAGCTGAATTACCTGCGCATAAGCGCTCATTCACCAGTTGATATTCGCTCATTTTTGTAATAAAAAGCAACGGCACTTCAGTGACTTTTATGCGAGAGGGATTTCAGTTGAGAACGAAATGGCCTCTTTTGCCTTGCAATTTGCCTTTTTTTTGATAGAATTTTTTCGACGAACATAACGAGGAGGTTATTGAATGGCGACACCAAGGAAGAAAGCCAAGAAAAAGGCGCGCTCGGCGGCGAAGAAAAAAGCGATAAAAAAGACGGCGAAAAAAACCGGGAAAGCCTCCGGAAAAGCGAAGAAACGTGCTAAAAAAGCAGCCAAGAAAATCACGAAAAAGCCAATAAAGAAATCAGCTCCCTCTTCCGTGAAACAGCGTTTTACAAAAGAATCTGTCCCGATCGAACCAGGGCCTCCGCCCATGAGCGTTCCCCCCGTAGAGGAGCCGACGCAGCGGGAGGATGCGGTAGGCGTGGTAACTCACTATTACAGCCACCTGGGCGTTGCGGTCATTCAGATCAATACCAAGTCGCTCAAGTCGGGCGATACCATCCATATCCAGGGCCATACAACGGACTTTACCCAGACGGTGAGTTCCATGGAATATGAGCACGCTCACGTGGATGAAGCGCTGCCCGGCCAGAGCGTGGGAATCAAGACCGTCGACCATACCCGGGAGCACGATATCGTGTATGTGGTGCGATGATCGGGACGGCCGTTTCCCCTCTTCCCGGATACCGAACAGCGCAGGCTCACTGCCTGCGCTCTTTTTTTGAGAAAGGAGTCTTCTATTCCAAGCGTGCATGGCAATATAGCCGGGCTTAAGCCGGCGGAGCTCAGGATGCTCGAGCGGCTGTACCGCCGCAGGACTCCGCCGAACATGGTCATCACCCCCGAGGCGGCGCGCGCGCTCACCGAGGCATCGGCTGCAATCGGGCGGCAGATCGGCCTGATCGTCGACCGTTCCGGCAGCGTGCGGAACGTTCTCGTCGGATCGGACCGGAGCATTCTGATCCCCGATCTCTCGGACTACCGGCTCGGATCCCGGCGTCTCCGCGGCGTCCGCTTCATCCACACCCACCTGTCGGACAAGACCCTGAACCAGGAGGACCTGACCGACCTGGCGCTCCTCCGGCTCGACCTGATCGCCGCAATTCCGGCGCGCGAGGACGGTCTGCCGGGAAACATCTCCATAGGTTATCTCCTGCCACCCAATCCCGACAACAGACTTTACGAAGTGCTCCCCCCCCAGCCAGTTCACCTCCTGTCGCTCGAAGCAGCGGATTTTATCGCCGACATCGAGCGCCAGATGGAGCGGGCACAGGCGGCTGTGGAGGTCGCGAAAAAGGACCGTGCCATCCTCGTGAGCGTGTCGAAAAAAAGCCGCCACGAGCAGGAGGACGCCCTGGCGGAACTCCGGGAGCTGGCGCGGTCGGACGGCATCACGGTGCTGGACACGGTGGTCCAGCGCATCCATGACATCAATCCCCGTTACCTCATGGGGGAAGGCAAGCTCAAGGACCTGATCATCCGCTCCCAGCAGCTCGGGGCCGACCTGATCGTCTTCGACCAGAACCTCTCGCCTGCCCAGACCAAGGCGATCACCGACCTGACGGAGCTCCGGGTCATCGACCGCACCCAGTTGATCCTGGACATTTTCGCCCGGCGCGCCCACAGCGGCGACGGCAAGGTGCAGGTGGAGCTGGCCCAGCTCAAGTACCGTCTCCCTCGTCTGTCCGAGCGTTCCACGGCGCTGTCGCGCCTCACCGGCGGCATCGGCGGCAGAGGTCCGGGCGAAACGCGCCTCGAGATCGACATGCGGCGCGCGCGGGACAAGATCAGGAGGCTGGAGAAACAGCTTGAGACGCTGGGCAGGGCACGAGACCAGCGGCGGGAGCGGCGGGTCAGGAGCGAGATCCCCATCGTGTCCATTGCGGGCTACACGAACGCCGGCAAGTCCACGTTGTTCAATAATCTCACGCGGTCGGAAGTGAAGGCCGAGGACCTCCTCTTCGCCACCCTCGACACGGCGACCCGCAGGCTCCGGTTCCCGCGGGAGCGAGAGGTCGTGATCACCGATACGGTGGGTTTCATCCGCGACCTGCCTGAGGATCTGCTGGGCGCGTTTCGCGCGACGCTGGACGAGATGCGCGATGCGGACCTCATCCTGCATGTCGTGGATGTCGGCAATCCCCGGTTCGAGCAGCAGATGGAATCGGTGGACACCATCCTGCAGGAGATCAGCCTGAACGAGATCCCCCGGCTCGTGGTGTTCAACAAGGCGGATCTGGTCAATCCCTTCTGGGCCCGCGCCATGGCCCGAAGGTTCGACGGCGTCACCTGCTCGGCGATCGACAAGAAGACCTTCGATGAGCTGTTGTTGAAAATCGAGGAGCGTGTCTGGCCGGAAGGAACGGGAGAACCGCTTGGTCAGGACGAAGGTGAGGAGGGAGGATAAAAGCGAAAAGACCTTTTTCCCGCAGAGACGCAGAGAGCGCAGAGAAAGTCTTGAAACGGGGCATTCAACGAAATTCGTCTAGTACTCTGCGAGTTCTGCGTGCGAGAGACGCTTTTGACTTTCTTTTACGTTGTACTCTGGTACTCTGTACTTTGTTCTTTGTACTTGGTACCGATTCTATTTCCCCGCAATCGACAGTTCCCGGATCCTGAGCGTGGGGCTGCCGATCCTGCCGAAGAATCGCAGGTCATTGGCAACCGCATCCACCTGCTTCATCAATTCGATGATATTCCCGGCAATGGTGATCTCGCGCACGGGGAATGCCTTCCTGCCGTTCTCGATCCAGAACCCCGTGGCGCCGACCGAAAAATCGCCGGACACGGGGTTTGCCGTATGTGCTCCCATGATCTCGTTCACAAAGAGCCCCCGGGAGGTCTGGCTGATCAGGTCCTCGGGTGATAGGGTCCCCGGCTGGATGGAAAGATTCGTGACGCCCACACCCGGCACACCTTTGAAGCCTCCGCGCATGCCGTTGCCCGTTGACTCCACGCCGTCCTTCCGCGCCGCATAGGTGTTGTACAGGAACAGGGCGAGCCTGCCCTGGTCGATCACCGTTTTCTTGCGCATCGGCGTCAGTTCGTCATCCACCGGCGCTGTGCCGAGCCCCTCGTCAAGCAGCCCGTTATCCACGATCGTGATGAGCGGCGACGCCACCATCTGGCCCATCTTGCCGATGAACAGGGACTTCCGTTTCTGGACATTCTCGGCGGAAAACCCTCCTGCCATGATCGACAGGAACTCCTCGGCAACGCCTGCGTCGAGGATCACCGGCGCCTTGACGGACTCGATATGCCGGGCTCCCAGAAGATCGAGGGCTTTCTTCGCCGCTCGCCTGCCGACAAGGCCGAAATCGAGCTTGCGGTAGAACCGCCGCACATCGTGCTCCCACCCTGCCTGGGCCTCGTTGTGTTCCTCTGCAACTACCTCGATGCTTGCTGAACAGGCGGTGCCCCGATAGGAAGCTTCCGCCCCCTTGCTGTTCATGATCAGGGTTTCGGCAAGGGAAAAGCTGCCCGATGCCTTGCGGATGCGTTTCACGCGCTGATCAACAGCGAAGGCCTCGCGTTCCAAGGCCATGACCTGGCGGATCTTCTCCTCCTCCGATAGCGTCGCCACTTCGGGGTCAAAGATCACCGGCTGCGCAAGCACCCCGGCCGGCTCCGTGGCAATGCCGTTGAACCGGTCAGGCTCAGTATTCCGCGCATTCGCCGCTGCGGCCCGGGCAAGGGACCGAAGATCGTTGTCCGCGAAGGAGGTGGTGAAGGCGAACCCCATGCGCTCGCCGATCTGGACGCGCAGCCCCGCGCCGCCGTCCTTTGAGCTCTCGAAGGCTTCCACCTTCTGCTCCTTCACCTCCACGGTCGTGGATGTGGCCGAGCGGAGATAGATCTCCGCAGCGTCCGCGCCTGCGGACGTTGCGAGGGCCAGGACCTGTTCTGCTATGCGTTTTTCCATGATGATTCCCGCGGAAAGCACACTAATTTCAGTCGAAATAACTTGCCGAGGCGGTGTCCGACTCCCAGACCGTGACGCTGGCGACCTCGACGTTCCCGTCGTTCACCTTCTTCGCCATGTTGTCGTAGATCCACTTTGCCAGGTTCTCCGACGACGGGTTGATCTGCGTAAAGGGGAAAATGTCGTTCAGGAAGGTATGCTCCAGCTGGTCCAGGATCTCGCGGAGAGCCTTCTTGAGGTCGTGAAAATCGATGGCAAGCCCGATCTCGTCCAGCCGCTCCGCCGTCACCGCGACGGTCACCCGCCAGTTGTGGCCGTGCAGGTTCTCGCACTTGCCCTTGTAGCCGCGGAGTTGGTGCGCTGCCGCGAATTTTGATTCAACCATGAGTTCGTACATGGCAGGATATTAAGTTGTGGGTCAGGAAAAGTCAACATGGAATCATCTAAGGTCACTAATGCGAGTATATATTATTGCTCTGCTGCACGCTTTCTATCGCCTTTTCGTCCATCAAAACTACTGCTGTCGTTTTGTCCTTCATGGCTAACACGTTGCCGGCCACTTTGACTCTCTAGATTCTCCTCTATTACCCAATCGCGATTAATCGGCGTTTCAATTATCCCCGTCAAACCTGCTGCTTGAAGAACGTCTCTGTCGCAGAACATAGCAAAACCGTTTACTGCAGTATTACAAGTTAAGATGGATCCCTGCACTCGTCCAACATCCTGTAAGTAAACTCCCAATACGGCGACATTCGCACCATGTATGGCCGCTCTATTTCGCAACGCGTTGATCATGTCGCTCTCACCGAGGCAGCCATATTCAAATTCACTCCTGATAATCATGTACTGGAGGAGTTTACAACGATCAAGTGGCCGTCCTGGCATTGATTCAGGGAGATGAGAACCCAAAAAAATCACTTTTGCCCCTGCGTCGGTCAACTCGACGTGATGCACGACAGGAGTACAGGCAGATAGGAAGGCGACAAAAACAAAAAGCGATACGGCAACATGTTTCATTTATAGTCTCCGAATGTCTAAGATGTTCCGAGACTAGCATAAGTTTACCTTTTAAGTCAAACTCTTAGTTTTCTTACAAGATAATATTTTTCTCTGGATAAGGACAGATTTTTCGGCTATGCTGGGGTCCATGAAAACGCCCCTCAAGAAAGTCGCGCTCTTCAAGGACCTGTCGGATGCCGAGTTGAAGGAACTCGAGCCCTACCTTGCCACGGTAAAGTTCAAGAAGCGGGAAACGATCTTTTCGGAAGGCGAGCCGCCGGAATGGTTCTACTTTGTGCTGGCCGGGAAGATCAAGATCACCAAGCTCTCCCACGAGGGCAAGGAGATCATTCTGGAGGTCATCTCGCCTACGGACATCTTCGGCGGCGTGGCGGTGATCCGCGGGTTCCCCTACCCGGCCAACGCCGTTGCCATGGAGGACTCGGAAGTGGTACGGATCTCGCGGAAGAACCTGATGCGCCTGGTCGACCGGTTCCCGAACCTGATGTACCTTATCGCCATGCAGTTGGGCGACCGGATGAAGAGCTCCTACGATTCCCTCAAGAACATCGCCTTGGAGCGCGTCGAAGCCCGGATCGCCGCCCTGCTCCTGAAACTGGCGGGGAAAGTCGGGGTTTCCTCCAAGGACGGCACGCTGATCGACATGCGGCTGACCAAGCAGGACGTGGCGGACATGGTGGGCACCACGGTCGAGACCTCGATCCGCACCTTCAGCAAGTTCAAGAAGCAGGGATTGGTGACCGAGAGCGGGGGCAAGTTCGTGATCAGAGACAAAGCCGGGCTGGCGTCGTTCTCATCGTAACCATCCGCGATACCCTTCTAACCACTAAAGAACACGAAGGTCACGAAGAATTTCGACGGGCTAAATCGCTCTCCCTTCGAGCCTTCGAGACTCCGAATTCAACCATCCCCAGAGCCTTCCCTTACGAACAGAAGAACGGCCGGAAGAGATAATAACAAATCTCCTTCCTAAGCCGTAGTTCGAGTTCTTCGTGTTCTTCGTGGTAAAAACTTTCCCGCCTACGCCTGGGCCTTGGGCAGAAGCGTTTTCATCATGTTGTAGAAGAACAGGACTATCGAAACGAATTCCAGGATCCCGCCGATCACCGTCAGCGCCACATACGCTCCCGAGGGCTGATAAACGTTCAACATATAGAAGAAGAGCATCACGACCAGCCCGATGTTGGCCGCCCAGAACTGGATATCCCCCAGCTTCTGGCTGTAGAGCGGCCTGCCCATGAACCGCGGCAGGATGTGGTACCCTACCCCATAGATCATCATCGACACCCAGCCCAGCAGATTCAGATGGGAATGAACGAACTTGAAAGCCATGGCCTTGTCACTGAAGAGCATGCAAATCCCCAGAACCGCTGCAATGCCGAAATAGACGATGCTCATGATGATGAACCAACGCGCAAACCTGTCCATGAAAGACCTCCTGAAAGTGTAATGGCAGAAGTATAGCCTATCGAGAGCCGCTCCGCTATGACTGCCGTCATACGCTGTGGGCAGCCGCCCCTATGATGCAGGTCATAGATTTTCCCTTGCCCCTGCGGTATAGTGGGATCAACCTGAAAACAAGGAGGCCGACATGATGGCGCAAAAAACGAAAGTGACCAAGGACACGATCATCGGCGACGTGATCAAGAACATCCCCGGCGGCAGGGCGGTGATCGAGAAATACTTCGGCAACGGATGCTTCACCTGCGCGGGCATCAACATGGAATCCCTCTCCTTCGGGGCCATGATGCACAACCTCGATCCGAACAAGATCGTGGACGAGATCAACGCGCTGGAGGACAACTAGGATGGCCAAGATCGAGATCAAGTGTTTTGTCTGCGGGTCTGACGACAAGAGCAAGACCTACCTGCCCTGTTACCATGAAGGCAAGGAAAAGATCGTCTGTACCCGCTGTCTCCCCATGCTGATCCACGGCGCTCATTAATCGAGAAGGCCGGCTCCGGCCGGCCGAGATTCCGCTGGCAATTCCCGGACCATGCTGGTAGAGTGCGGCTATGGACCAGGAAGTCGCCATTGTGCTCGTGAGTGGCGGCATGGACAGCTGCGTAACCGCCGCCATTGCCGCACAATCATATTGTCTCGCATTCCTCCACGTGAACTACGGTCAGCGCACCGAAGCGCGCGAGCTCGAGGCGTTCAACCGCATCGCAGATCATTACCGTGTAGAGCAGCGGCTCGTCGTGAGCATCGAGCACCTGAAGGCAATCGGCGGATCGGCGCTCACGGACAAGTCCATCCCCGTTCCCGAACACAATGCCCTTCCCGCCTCGTCAATGCAATCTCCCATCCCTTCGACCTATGTCCCCTTCCGGAACGCTCATCTCCTGTCCATTGCCGTTTCCTGGGCTGAGGTGATCGACGCCCGGAAGATCTTCATCGGTGCAGTCGAAGAGGACAGCTCCGGCTACCCCGATTGCCGCGAGGTCTTCTACGAAGCCTTCAACCGGGTGATCGAGACCGGCACCAAGCCCGAGACGCGCATCGAGATCGTCACGCCCCTCATCCATCTGACGAAACCCGCCATTGTGCGTAAAGGCGTTGAACTGCAAGCGCCGCTGAAGCTGACCTGGAGCTGTTATCAGGGAAGCGAGAAGGCCTGCGGCAGGTGCGAGAGCTGCCTCCTGCGGCTGAAGGGATTCCGCGAGGCCGGCGTTCCGGACCCCATCCCTTACGAGTCCTAGAAGCCAAACTCTTTTCATTGTAGTCGATGTGCTGCAGAGAGATCGCGAAGAGAATCAGGCAAGAACACTGGTAACGAGCAAGAGCAGGGTCAGCAGAATCAGGATCGCAACGGTGATCCAGCTCACGACATTCATCCGCTTCGAGTTGACGTACTCCCCCATCACTTCCTTATCATTCACCATCCGGAGCATGATGATCAGCACGATCGGCAGCAGGATCCCGTTCACCGTCTGGGACAGGAACATGATCTTGATCAGCGGCACGCCGGGCAGCATGATCACGCCGGCGCCGATGGCTATGAAGGCCGTGTAGAAGCCGAGGAACTGAGGCGCTTCGCTGAAGGTCTTATTGATCCCCGACTCCCACCCGAATGCCTCGGACAGGCCGTAGGCCGTGGCCAGGGGAAGCACGAAGGCGGCCAGGAAGGACGCGTTCAGGAGCCCGATGGCGAAGAGATGCGATGCGAAATGCCCTGCCAGCGGTTCCAGCGCCTTTGCCGCGTCCTCGGCGGAATCCACCACGATGCCCGCCGGGTGGAGCATGGTCCCGGTGCAGAGAACGATGAAAAAGGCGATGAACACGGTCATGAAGGCGCCCACATAGGCGTCGTACTTGGCGTAGGGGTACTCCTCGATCCGCACTCCCTTGTCCACGACGGCGGACTGGAGGTAGAACTGCATATAGGGAGTGACCGTCGTGCCGACCATGGTGATAAAGAGCAGGAAATAGTCCCGGTCGAACCGGATGCGGGGCATGGCGATCTGGCTCGCCACCTCCTGCCACGGCGGATTGGCAAGGAACCCCGAGACCACGTAGGTGAAATAGACCAGGCTGATGACGATGAAGAACCGTTCAACCTGTTTGAAATTCCCCTTCACCACCACGAACCAGACGATGACCGCCGACACAGGGACGGAAATATTCTTGTGCACGCCGAACATCTCCATGCTGGCAGCGATGCCGGCGAACTCCGCGATGGTGACCGTCAGGTTGGCGAAGACGAAGAGCGCCATGATGGCCAGGGTCACGCGCACGCCGAACTGCTCGCGCACCAGGTCGCCGAATCCCTTGCCTGTCACCACGCCCATACGCGCGGACATTTCCTGGACCACGGCAAGCGCGAAGGTGATCAGAAGGAGGGCCCACAGCATGCCGTAGCCCTCGCGGGCGCCGACGATCGAATAGGTCGCGATGCCGCCGGCGTCGTTGCCCGCATTGCCTGCGATGAACCCGGGACCGATGACGGAGAGCAGCACCAGAAAGCGGTTATTGGCGAGATACGACTTGATTCGTTCGAAAACCGACATGGAAACACCTGGCACCCTGCGTTGCTGGTGCGTTCGCTATAATTTTCTGCGTTTCTTTCTCGAGGCCGGCGGAAGGAGGAAGTCGACGACGTCGTCCACGGTCACGATCCCGCGCAGGAAGCCGTCCTCGTCGACCACAGGCGCGGCAAGAAGGTTGTACTTGGAGATGAACTCGGCGACATCCTGCTGTTCGGCGTTCAGGGGCAATGTCTTGACCGGCGACCGCATGATGTCGCGCAACTGGACTTCGGGCCGGGCAAGGATGAGGTCCTTGAGGGTCAGGACGCCCAGCAGGCGCTCCTGGTCGTCGGTGATATAGAGATAATAGACGGTCTCCACGTCCGGCGCCTCGAGCCGGAGTTCCTTGATGGCGTCATCGACGCTCATATCAGGCGGAAAAGAAAGGAATTCCGTGGTCATCAGACCGCCCGCCGAATCCTCCTCGTGCTCCAGGAGTTCCTTGACCTCCTGCGCCTCTTCCTTTTCCATCAGACTGATCAGTTCCTCGGCCTTCTTCTCCGGAAGGTCGCCCAGCACGTCGGCAGCTTCGTCGGGGGGCATCTGCTCAAGAATGTCCGATGCCTGCTCCTTGGTCAGATCGTCGATGATGTCAGCCTGCACGCTTGGCTCGAGCTCGTGCAGCGTGTCCGCCGCAGTTTCCACATCAAGGGTGCCGAAGATGGCGCTCCGTTCCTTCTGCGAAACTTCGCTCATGATCTCGGCCAGGTCGGCGGGGTGCATCTGCGAGACTTTCTGGCGCGACACGGTAAGGGTCAGCTTGCTCAGTTTTGGTTCAACGGGCTGCAGGTAGTGCCAGCCGATCAGCGACGCGGGAAGCCGGTAATGGAAAACGGAGAGGAACCGCTCGCCCCGCGATTCCAGGTTCAGCCTGCGCAGGATGCCCCTGAGGCCGATATCCACGGCGATCAGGCATATTTTGCCGTTCACATCGCCCAGTTTGAGATCGTTCACGCGCACCAGTTTGGCGCCGTTGATGTCAACGATCTGCTTGTCCAGAAGGTCGCGGCAGATCCGGACCTCTGACGGGGAGAGTTCGGAGGCATGAAGAGCGGATTTCAGCAGATTGACGGAGATGACCCTGCGGTTGAAGAGGTTGACCTGGTCCCACAGTACGACGAAGGATTGTTTGCCCGATTGAACGATGAACGAGGTGATGGCGGGAAAGGGATCTCCGAGGCCTAGGGTAAGATCCTTGAGCTTGCCGATCTCTTCGCCAGCCTGGTCCAGAACGGGCTTGTTGTACACCTCGCTGACAAAGATGTCCCCGGCGAAAAACGGCATTCACCACCCCGATGCTGACCTGGACTGTGCATCACGGGCTGATTATACCAGCCGACCTGTTCAAGTCAAGCAAATTCCGGTTTTTCTGATAGAATAGTGATAGAAGAAGTTCCTTTTGCCCGGCCAAACCGGATGTGCGGAAAGGCCGATCCAGAGCGGCCTTGTATAAGTCGCTAAAATATCGATATAAATAAAATTATGATGATTGGAAATACTATTTTTGATATAGTTTTTTACCGGTGCTGTGTACTGTATCGATTTGAAAGGAGACTGGCGACATGTCGGAACAGGCGCTGAAGGACGTCAAGAAGGACATCTACCTCCTGATGCATAAGGTCGAGGAGATGCTCGAACTCACCGAGGACGCGTTCACCAAGAACAAATCGGCGGCCCTGGACCAGGCAGCGGAGATCGCGAGGGAGATCAAGAAACGCGAGGATCTGCTGACCGAGAAGCTCGCCAAGGCGGCATCCGCCGGCGGCGAGGCGCGGGATATCCTTTCCGTCCCCTCCCATATCGAGAAGAGCGCCGCCAGCATCGAGCGCATCATGGATAATATGCGGGTCAAGATCAAGGAAGGTATGCTCTTCAGCGACAAGGCCATTCAGGAAACCGGCAAGATGATCACGAAGGGCAAGGAAGTGCTGAAAAAGTCCAGCGAGGCCCTGGTCACCGGCTCCTCGCAGTCGCTGAGCACGATGAAGCAGGAGTGCGACACCATGATCAAGATGTCGGCGGACTTCGCCACCGCCCATGAGGACCGCCTCGTGACCGGCGAGTGCTCCCCCAAGGCTTCGTCCACCTATCTCTGCATCCTCTACGCCTTCGAGGACCTCGCTTCGCACACCAAGGACGTGCTGAAGAAATTCGCCGCCAAGTAAATCGCCGTCCGTTCGCAGCCACGAAAAAAGCGCCCCGATTTTCCCGGGGCGCTTTTCTTTTTCCGCACCCTGCGGCGCGCGCTGGATCCAGGGTCCGCCGTCTAGTGTTTGAACACCCGCTGTCCCGTGTATACCATGGTCACCTTGGGATTTGCTTCATTGCATGCCTGAATGGATTCGAAGTCACGGTCCGATCCGCCGGGCTGCACGATCGCGGATATCTCCTCCTTGAGGCCCACGTCCACGCCGTCGCGGAAGGGGAAAAAGGCGTCGGATACCATGACCGAACCTATGAGGCCTCCCTTGTCCTTCTTTGTCTGCTCATCGATCTCTGTGAGCGCTCCCTTGTCCCGCTTCCCCTGGGCTGCTTCCAGCTCGTAGGTCTTGTAGGGCACGCCATACTTCCTGAAGCAGAGCGCGTCGGCATACTTGGTATAAGCCTTGAAAATGGCGATCTCGGCCACGCCGACCCGGTCCTGCTCGCCCGTGCCGATGCCCACCGTCGCCCCGTTCTTCACATAGATCACCGAGTTCGACGTGATCCCCTGCTCCACGTTCCAGCCGAAGAGCATGTCGTCGTATTCCCGGTCCGTGGGCCTGCGCTCGATCCGGTACTCCTGGCCCTTGTAGGTCGTCTTCGCCTCCTGGAAGTCCTCCTTCCTGCGGATGGCGTTCTTCTGGGACTGCTGCACGATCAGGCCGCCGTCGGTAAGGGCCTTGAATTCAACGACGCTCATATCCCGATATTTGGCAAGGTCGGCGATTTTCTCGAGTCTGATGATGCGCAGGTTCTTGCGTTTGGCCAGGATGGCAACAGAACCTTCCTCGTACTCAGGAGCGGCAACGACCTCGAGATAGTTGGAATTAGCCAGCTCCGCCGTCTGCTTGTCCATGGCGCGGTTCACGACAAGGCAGCCGCCGAAGGCGGCGATGCGGTCCGCCATATTGGCGCGGTCATACGCTTCGAAAAGCGACTTTCCGTAGGCTGCTCCGCAGGGGTTGTTGTGCTTCAGGATGACCGCAGCCGGACGGTCCATAAGGAACTTGAGGATGTTCAGGCCGTTGTCGAGATCGGTGAAGTTGGTCTTTCCCGGATGTTTGCCCGCCTGGACCATCTGTTCTTCCGTGATGCTGCTGACCAGGCCGTTCCCGGGCTCGATGAACTTCGCCCCGGCGAGGATCAGGTTCCCGCGGACCAGCTCGTACATGGCCGCCTGCTGGTCCGGATTCTCGCCGTAGCGCAGCCCCTTCTCGATCAGGTCCCCGCCTTCCTCGAGCTTCCACGACCGCTTCCGGTAGACCAGTTTCTGGTCCCCGAAGGTGATCGTCATCTCCGGCGGAAAGTTGTCGGCCATGATGGTCTTGTACATTTTTTTGATATCCGGCATGGCGCCTCCTTGCGGCAGTCGTTCCCGTTCCGTTCACACCTTGTCGATGGACCGCTGGCCGAAAAGTCCGGCGGGCCGCAGGATGAGGGTGATGATCAGGACCAGGAAGGTAAATGCATCCTTGTATGCGCTTGAAATGTAGCTTGCCCCGAAGTTCTCGATCAGACCGAGCAGGAATCCGCCCGCCATGGCGCCGGGGATGCTGCCGATCCCTCCCAGCACCGCGGCGGTGAACGCCTTGAGCCCGGCCGTGTATCCCATGAAGAAATGGACCACGCCGTAATACAGGGTGACCAGGACGCCGGCGACGGCGGCGAGCGAAGAGCCGATGATGAAGGTGACGGAGATGACCTGATTGACGTTCACACCCACCAGGCCCGCCATGGTCATATCCTGTGATGTTGCGCGCATTGCCTTGCCGAGGCGGCTCCTGCTGACGAAAACCTGAAGCGCTACCATCAGGATCACCGAGGTGAATAGAATGAGCAGTTCCACGGCCGAAACCCTGGCGCCCGCGACCGTCAGCCCTTCGGCGGACAGCATGGGCGGCCAGTTCTTGTAATCCTTGCCCTGCGCAAGCATGATGAAGTTCTGCAGCAGGATCGACATGCCCACGGCGCTGATGAGCGGCGCGAGCTTCGGCGCATTGCGGAGCGGCCGGTAGGCTACACGTTCGATCATGGCTCCGTAGGCGCCGCAGAAGAGCATGGCGACAGCAATCGTGATGACCAGCGTCAGGATCATGCTCACCTCCGGCAGGCCGATTGCCGTGAGCGCGCCGAGCACGATGATCGCCAGGTAGGCGCCCAGCATGTACACCTCGCCATGGGCGAAATTGATGAGCTGGAGGATACCGTACACCATGGTATACCCCAATGCGATCAGGGCGTAGACAGCGCCGAGCGCTAATCCGTTGATAGTCTGCTGAATGAGCATGGGCGTTCAAGCCGAGAGGGCGGCGATTGCCGCCTTGCCCCGCTTCGCGGCGTCAATGCGCCTCGACGAACTTGCCGTTCTGGACTTTCCAAACCACGTACGGAGCGACGGTGACATCGCCGTTCTTGTCGAAGGAGATCTCGCCGAAAGCGCCCTTGAAGGCGGTCTTGGAAATATGGTCTGCGAGCTTGGCGCCGTCCGTTGTTCCCGTGTCCCTGATCGACGACAGCAGGATATTTGCCGCATCGTAGGCATAGATGGAATAGGGGCCCGGTTCTCCGTACTTCGCCGTGTATCGTTCGTTGAACTGTTTTGCCGTCGACAGGCCCGCCGTGTCCTTGCCGAAGGTCACATAGGTGCCCTCCGCGGCCGAGCCGGCGATCTTGATGAACGTAGGATCGTAGACGCCGTCGCCGGTGATCATGGGCGCGGTCAGGCCCACTTCCTTGGCCTGCCGAACGAGCCGCGCGGCCTCGGGGTAGACGCCGCCGAAGAAATACGCGTCCGGCTTCTTTTCCTTGATCGTCGTGAGCACGGCCTTGTAGTCCGCGTCGCGCTGGATGATGCCGTCGTAATACACGACCTCAACCTTGCTCTCCACCGATTTCTTGAAATAATCGGCAAGGCCCTGGCCGTAAGTCGACTTGTCATGAATGACCGCGACGCGTTTGGGTTTGAGCGTGTTCAGCACGAATGCAGCGGCCACGCCGCCCTGCTGGTCGTCGGTGCCGCAGACGCGAAAGACGTTCCGGAAGCCCTGTTGCGTAAGACGGGGGTTCGTCGAGGCGGGGCTGATCATGACGATGTTCGCCTTGTTATAGTATTCAGATGCGGGGATGGAGCAGCTTGAGTTCCAGTGGCCGACAACGCCCGCGACCTTCTGGTTCACATATTTGTTCGCGATGGAGACCGCCTGTTTGGGATCCGCCTGATCGTCGCCGGCGATCACTTCGATCTTCTTCCCCAGCACGCCGCCCTTCTCGTTCCATTCCGCGGCGGCTAGTTCGACGGCATTCCGCAGGTCGATGCCCATCTTGCTCTGATCGCCCGTCATAGGACCGGCAGCGCCGATCCTGATGCTGTTCTTGTCCGACGATGTGCATCCGGAGGCAACAATCAGAAACATTGCTCCAAACAATGTGATCGCACTTTGCAGAAAGCGTTTCATTCCTTCTCCTCCTTCGCCGGTTTTTCATGCCGGTCTGTTTCCCATTCCATGCAGCAGCGCCGTTATGGCATTCGGAATATGGGGAGCGCGAAGAACCGCACCGATGACGGCGATGCCGTCGGCGCCGGCTTCGATCGCGGACCGGGCGTTGCTCTCGTCGATGCCGCCGATGGCCAGGATGGGGAGCGACACCGCCCGTCGAACATTACGGAGCCGCTCCAGTCCCTGCATCGGTCCGGCATCCTTGGTCGATGTGGCGAAGAGCGGGCCGAATCCGATATAATCGGCCCCGTCCGATTCTGCCCGGATTGCCTGCTCCGCGCTGTGGGTGGAGATGCCGATCACCCTGTCCGGGCCGAGCAGACTGCGTGCCTCAGCCAGGGGAAGGTCGTCCTGGCCCAGATGCACGCCGTCAGCGCCAGTTGCCAAAGCGATATCGGCGTGATCGTTCACGATGAAGACCGCGCCGGATGACCTGAGTTTCTCGGCTAGCCGGGAAGCGTTCTCATAGACCCGGCGGCGGCTCCCCTCTTTGTCCCGGTACTGGAAGAGCCGTATGCCGGCCTGAAGAGCTTCATTGGCCACTGCTACTACATCGTCGGACAGATGAACCGCGTCCAGAATGAGGCAGAGGCCCCCGATGTCACGACGGCGGGGAATAATAGCGCTCCATGAATTTCGTGGAGATATTGCCCTGCTGGAAATCGGGGTCGTCGAGGATCTTCTTATGCGCGGGGATGGTGGTCTTGACCCCCTCGATGATGAACTCATCGAGCGCACGTTTCATGCGCATGATCGCCGCATCGCGCGTATCTGCGTAGACGATCAGCTTGGCGATCATGGAATCGTAGTAGGGCGGTATGAGATACTGCGTGTACGCCGCGGTGTCGACGCGCACGCCCGGGCCGCCGGGAGGATTGAAGGCGGTGATGGTTCCCGGGCTGGGAATGAACTTGTCCGGACACTCGGCGTTCACGCGGCACTCGATGCTGTGCCCCTTGATCCGGATATCGTCCTGCGTGAAGGAGAGCGGGAGCCCCGATGCGACGCGGATCTGTTCCTTGACCAGGTCGACGCCCGTGACCAGTTCGGTGACCGGGTGCTCCACCTGGACGCGCGTGTTCATTTCCATGAAATAGAAGTTGCGGTTCTCGTCCATGAGGAATTCGATCGTTCCGGCGTTCCGGTACTTGACCGTCCGCGCCAGGGCGATGGCCATGTCGCCCATCTTCTTCCGGAGCGCCGCATCGACGATCACCGACGGCGCCTCTTCGATCAGTTTCTGATGCCGCCGCTGGATCGAACATTCCCGTTCGCCGAGCGAAACGATGTTCCCTTTCTCGTCGGCAATGATCTGGATCTCGATATGCCGAGGCTGGGTGATGTACTTCTCGATATACACATCAGCGTTCCCGAATGCAGCCAGTGCCTCGGACTGTGCCATCATGAAGGCTGATGCGAACTCGGCCTCGTCCATGACGACCCGCATGCCCTTTCCTCCCCCGCCGGCGACGGCTTTGATGATCACCGGAAAACCGAGGTCACGCGCCAGGGCGATGGCGTCGGTCTCCTCGGTCATCACGCCCTCGCTCCCCGGCAGGATGGGCACACCAGCCTTCTTGGCCGTTTCCCGCGCCCGGGCCTTGTCCCCCATCAGTTTGATGCTCTCCGGGCTCGGACCGATGAACTTGATCCCCGCGGAGTTGCATACCTCGGCGAAACTCGGATTCTCCGCAAGGAAACCGTAACCCGGATGTATCGCCTCGGCATCGGTGATCTCTGCGGCGCTGATGATGCTCGGCACGTTGAGATAGCTTTCGGAGCTCTTGGGGGGGCCGATGCAGACGCTCTGGTCGGCGAAACGGACATGAAGGGAATTGGCATCCGCCGTGGAATGAACGGCGACGGTCTTGATCCCCAGTTCCTTGCACGCCCGGATGACGCGGAGGGCAATCTCTCCGCGATTGGCAATCAGGATTTTCTTGAACACGAATATACCTCGAAATGCGATCCCCGCCGAAGCAGCCGCGGGATCGGGTGGACTACATGGGTTCGATCACGAAGAGAGCCTGTCCGTACTCGACGGGCTGGCCGTTCTCGACAAGCACCTGAACGACCTTGCCCGCGGTCTCGGACTCGATCTCGTTCATGAGTTTCATGGCCTCGATGATGCAGAGGACCTGGCCTTTCTTCACAACGTCGCCGATCTCGACATAGGGCGGCTTTTCCGGAGAGCTGGAACGGTAAAAAGTGCCGACAATCGGCGACGTCACCTTTATCTGGTTGGAGGCGGCAGGCGCGGGAGCGGCTGCGGGAGCGGCGGCAGAAGGCCTCTCGGGCTCGGCGACCGCAGGCGCGACGATGGCCGCAGGCGGATACTCCATGCGCGGCATGACCGGATGATAGGTTACGTCGCCGCCCTTCCGGAGCCGTACCTTGACGCCGGAACGCTCGATCTCGACCTCCGAGATGTCGGTGCCCTTCAGCATTTCGATAAGTTCTTTCAACTCTTTCAGATTCATGGGTGCTCCTTTGCTTGGTGTCGAGGGAACCGGCGTGCGGTTTTTCGCAGCGCCGCGTTCCGTCGATGGCCGCGACGGCTACTGCTTGACGCGCTCGATGAAGGTCCCGGTACGCGTGTCGACCTTCACGATGTCGCCCTCGTTCAGGTAGAAGGGCACCTTGATCACGGCCCCCGTTTCCAGGGTGGCGGGTTTGGAGCCGCCCGACGCCGTATCGCCGCGGACGCCGGGCTCGGTCTGGGTGATGGCAAGTTCAACGAACATGGGAATCTCGATATTGATCGGCTTGCTCTTGTAATAGAGGACCTTGATCTCCATGTTCTCCTTCAGATAGCTGATACTGTCGCCGAGCTGCGTTTCATTGAGCTGAATCTGCTCGTACGACGTCGTGTCCATAAACACGCGGTCCTTGTCCGCTGCATAGAGATACTGCATTTTCTTCTCTTCGAGCTCCGGGGTGTCGAGTTTTTCCCCCGACCGGTAGGTCCGGTCGATCACGTTCCCCGACCTGAGGCTTTTCATCTTGGTTCGGACAAAGGCGCCGCCCTTGCCCGGCTTCACGTGCTGGAATTCGACGATCACATAGGGTTCCCCGTCGATTTCGAGCTTCAATCCATTCCTGAACTCCGCTGTTGATACCGGCAATGCTTTCTCCTCCTCGTTCTCTTCGTATGAAATAACGTTCTGGCAAACCAGTAATTACAGTCCGCGCGGCAGACTGGTCAATAATTTCCTTCCTCGTTCGGTGACGAGGACCATATCCTCGATCCGGACGCCGCCCCATCCGGGGATATAGACACCCGGCTCCACCGTCACCACCATGCCGGGAGCCAACGTAGCCTTGGACAACGCCGAGAGGGACGGGGCCTCATGAACCATCAGCCCGATCCCGTGGCCCGTTGCATGGCCGAATTCGCCGCCATGGCCTGCAGCCGCGATGATATCCCGCGCCGCCTTGTCCGCGTCGGCGCAGGCAACGCCCGGGGCAACCCGCTCGATCGCCTGTTGCTGGGCGCGAAGCACCAGGCCGTGAATCTCCCGCTGTCTCGCAGAAGGCTTGCCTGCGCAAACCGTACGGGTGATATCGCAATAATACCCCTTCGCCTCTGCGCCGAAATCGATAGTCACCAGGTCGCCGGAGCGCAACCGCCGGTTCGAAACGGATGCATGGGGCATGGCGCCGTTCCCGCCCGATGCAACGATGATATCGAATGCGGCACGTTTCGCCCCTTTCTCGCGCATCAGCCATTCAAGCCGGAGCGCAAGCTCCCGCTCGGTCACCCCGGGCCTGATATGGGGGCGCAGTTCGAGAAAGGACGTTTCCGCACGCTTGACGGCAAGTCTGATCGCGCCAAGCTCTTCCGCATCCTTGCGCTGGCGAAGATCTGTCAGGGGGTCCTTGACGTCCTTCATGCCGAGCCCCTGCTTCCGGAACGCATTGATCCGGTCGGCCGTGAGCGATGCTTCGTCAAAGCAGAGGGACCGGAGGCCGAGCGTTCGTGCAGTCTCCCTGACGGTGGTAATGATATCTTTCTTCTGGATCACGAGCGAGGTTGCCGGGGCCTCGCGCTTCGCCTGGAGCTGATACCGGAAATCCGTGACCAGAACGCAGCGCGCCGGCGTAACCAGCACCCATCCCGACGAACCGGTGAATCCGGAGAGATAGCGCACGTGTTCGCGTTGCGTAACCAGTAACGCCGAGATACGGCGCTCGCGCATGAGCCTGCGGAGCCGCGCGAGCCTCGTTGACTGCCCTCCCCGCTCTTTCATTTCCCCGCAGCTCCCGCGGCGGATACTGCCGCCCGCAGTCCGAGCAAATAGCTCTCGGCGCCGAATCCGGAGATCTGGCCGACAGCCACACCGGAGATGAAGGAATGATGACGGAATTCCTCACGGCGGTAGATGTTCGAGAGATGCACCTCCACGACAGGGATGCCCGTGGCGGCAATGGCATCACGGAGTGCGACGCTTGTGTGCGTATAGGCCCCCGGGTTGATCAGGATGGCCTGATAGGCGCCCATGGCCTCCTGCACCTTCTGGACCAGTTCTCCTTCATGGTTCGACTGAAAGGAGACGACCTGGACCCCTAGTTCACCGGCAAGCGCCGCCAGCCGGCGGTCGATGTCCTCCAGCGTGACGCTTCCGTAGATCTCCGGTTCCCGCTTCCCCAGCAGGTTCAGGTTCGGTCCATGAAGCACGAGAATTCGCATAGGTCTCCTGAAAAGAAAAAACTGCCAGAGGCAGTTTCCGCAGCATGCCGATCCATTGTTTCGTTGACGTTCAGAACTCCTTCAGGAGCTTCGGCACTGACATGCGGAGCAGGAATCTGCCTTTGCCGAAATTCCCGTCGGGCTTGATGATCAGCACCATAAAGTACTCGTCGGTCAGGCGGCGCAGCATGACCAGCGCCTTATCGGCCATGACCGTCACTTCCTTCGTCGATCCCAGTTGGGCGGACTGCGATCCTTTCTCGATTTCCTTCAGGAGCGTCGCATACTCGACGGTCATGGACTGAAGATCCAGGTCGTTCGTGAGCGCGTATTCCTCCACGGGGATCCCGTCCACCCCGACAACGAGCGCCCCCACCGCCCCGTCCGTCCCATGCACCACGTCCTTTAAGATATCGGCGAAAGGCATTACTCGGATTTCTCCTTCATGACGTTCTTTAACCAGCCCTCAAGGCGTTCAATCTTTTCTTTCGTTTTCCTATCGGACTTCTTTTCCGTCACCGCCGCGGCCTGTTCCTCAACCGCAGGCGGCTGAACGGCGAAGGACGGCGCTTCAGCCTCCACGGCAGCAGGCTCTGCCGCAACGTTCTCGGGAACTGCCTCCTGAACAGGAGGAGCAGGCGGCGCAAATGCCGCGGGGCCGCCGATCGGGAACGCAGGCGTGCTCCGCTCCGGCGTTCCGACCATGGCCCTGATCGATGCGATCTTGTTGATCAGCGCCTGATTGCCCGGCCGGTCGCTCAGCATGCCCTGATATACTTCGATGGCTTTGTCGTAGAATCCTTGCGCGATGTACAGCTCGGCAAGAGTATTCGTATTGATGTCGTCGCTACCCTCGGGTTCTGTCGCAGCTGGCGGAACCGCTGCCTCCTCCGCTGCAGGAAGGGGAACTGCCGCGGGTTCCTGATCCCAGGAAGCAGTGGACGGAATTTCTTCGACGGGGGCAACCGGAGGAAAGGGCTCTTCCTGGGCCGGTTCTACGGCAAACGCTTCAGCAGCCGCAGGCGCCGTCTCCGACGGCAGCTCTGCAGCAGGAAATTCTGCGGGGATTTCCGCCACCTGCGCGGGCTCAGCTGGAACTTCAGCAGCAACAATCTCCGGTTCGGGCAGCGGGGCCGCTTCAGCAGGCATTTCCACCACCGCAGTCTGCTCCGGAACGGGAACTGCTTCCGCGGGTTCGAACTCAACAATCTCTTCGACAACCTCCGCCGCCTCATCAACCGCGGGGACAGGCGCAGCGGGAGCAGTCTGCTTCGGCGCCTCAATAACCGTAGCCGTCTGCAGGACAGGCGCGGGTCCCGGAATCTTGCTTTCCGGCGCTGCAGAAACGGGCAAGGAAGCTGCCGGGACCGCGGTTGCGGCCTGAGGCGGAGAGGGCGGCGCCGGGGATTTCGCAGCGGTACTCACAGCAGCCGGAGCGGCTTTCGGAGACGCAGTTGGTACGGTCTCTTTTTTCGTTTCCGGAGCAGGTATGGCTACCTTCGGCTTCGGAACCCGGTCGGACACATCGCGCCCCGCCTCGAGATCTGCAACCAGGGCCTTGATATCCTTATCAGGATTCAGCGCGAGTGCGGCCTTGTACCGCAACAGCGCTTCGCTGGTCTTTCCCTGCAGAATGAAAATGTCGCCCAGTTTCCGCTGTGCAAGCAGATTATCCGGAACCGCCTTGATGACCCCTTCCAGTTCCTGTTGGGCGCCTGCCAGATCGCCCTGATCGAGCAGCAACCGCCCCAGAAGTGATCGCGCGGTTACATAGTTTGGATTGTTTTTAAGCCCTTCGGTGAGAACCTGGACAGCCATCGCCACATCGCCGATCTTTTTATATTCCTCGGCAAGCGGTACGAAGAGCTTAGATTTCGGATCCTTAGCGATCCGCTCGGTCAGTTTTGCGATTTCTGAGGAGTCTTTTTCCATAACGTTTTCGCAGAATTATCTCGGCAATTCTACCAGAATCCTGACGGAAATGTCAAGGAAAACACCTTGATTTGCAAGTTAAAATGAGGACTTATCCCAGCCCCCGCAGCAGCCTCCTCCGCCAGGCTGCTGTTATGGAACGAGCATGCCGATTTGAGGCAACAAAAAAGGGCGGCTGATGATCAGCCGCCCTTTCCGGTACAAAACTTCTTGATCCGCCGCTAATGCCCGCCGCCTTTCAGGATACCGCTGGCAGCCAATGTCAATACCAGCACCTCGGCGACGGTAATGATCAGGAACGCCGTGTCTTTCTTTCTCATCAGCGCTGGAATAATCGCCGCATAGCAAAAGATCGTAAGACCGGCCAGGAGGGCAATACCGACAAAATTCATATAGTCGCCCTTGCCGATGTTCTTGAGCCAGCTCCAGCCGGCCATCTTATGGCCCTTCTCATAGATCTCTTTGCACTCTTCGGACTTACCGCCCTCAGCTTTGCACTTCTGGATGAGCGCAACCGCCTCGGCGTCCTTGCCCTGTTCCATCTGCGACATGACATAGAGATAATCGCCGACCTTCAGTTTCCAGTACTGCGGCAGTTTATCGATGGGCACAAAAGAACTGAACGCTCCGAACACATAGAGCAGGAACGTGACCGTCAGGATCACGAACCCGATCATCATGCCGTAATTCAGGATGTTCGCATAGGTTATCTGTTCTTCGCTTGCTTTGGTATTCTCGGACGACATGGTACGTTCCTCCGTAAAGTGTCTTTAATGGCCCGCCCCTACTTCCAGATCTCCAGCCCCTTCAGAAGCGCGCGAAGGCCCGCAAAAAGCAGCAGGCCGATCACCATCCATTTGATCGCCTTGGGCTTGGCCTTTGCCAGGATCTTCACGCCTACGATGGACCCGAGCATGATGCCGATGATCGAAGGCGCGACCATCATCGGCAAGACCGCCCCGTTGTTCATATAGATCCAGGCCGCCGATGTGTCGGTGATCGAAAGCAGGAACTTGCTCGTTGCCACCGACACCTTGAGGGGCGCGCCCATCATGAGGTTCAGCACCGGAACGTTCGCCCAGCCGGCGCCGAGCCCGAACATGCCTGCCATGATGCCGATGATGATAAACATGAGGAGCCCCGGGAGGGTCTTATGAACGTTCCATTCAACATCCTTTCCGATAGACTCTTCGCGGTAGATGCCCATGATGCCGAGCGACTGGGACAGTTTGTCGGCTTTGACGTTCGGAAAATCAGACTTGCCGGCCATCAACATGATCGCCACGATGCCCAGGATAGTCCCCCCCAATGCGATCTGAACCACGTTCTGGGGCAGCGCGAGACCGATCATGGAAACGACGACCGCCGATGAG